>CAMBQQ010000078.1 GCA_945870035.1 Rhizobium sp. Q54
AGATCAACAATTGGGAAAACCAGCCGCCGACGCTCGGCCAGGATGCCGGCATCTTCAAGAAGCACAATCTCGTGCTTGAAAGCGTCGGTACCCAGGGCGCCGGCGAAACCATCCAGGCGGTGATTTCCGGTTCGGCCGATATCGGCGCCGGTGTCGGCGCCGCCGGCGTCATGCGCGCTTTTTCAAAAGGCGCGCCGGTTCGCATTCTCGCGCCGGCCTTCACAGGGACAGGCGACCTGTTCTGGTATGTGAAGTCCGACTCCAAGATTCAGAGCCTGAAAGACGCGACTGCCGACAACACCATCGCTTATTCGACCAACGGTTCGTCGTCGAACAACCTTGTCGTCGCGTTTACCACCGAGCTTGGCTCCAAGGCCAAGCCGACCGCGACCGGCGGTCCCGCGGGCACGCTGACCGCGGTCATGTCCGGACAGGTCGATATCGGTTGGTCGGCGCCGCCGTTCGGTTTGCAAGAAATAAAGGATGGCAAGATCCGTATTGTCGCGCGTGGCAGCGATGTTCCCTCGCTGCGCGGGCAGACCGTGCGCGTTCTGCTCGTCAACGCCGATGCGTGGAAGAACAAGCGTGACGCAATTGTCCGGTTCGTGGAAGCCTATCGTGAGGCCGTGGACTGGATGTATTCCGATCCGAAGGCGGTTGAAATGTATTCGGCCAAGATCAAGCGGCCGGTGGAGATGCTCAAGGAGTCGATGGCCAAATTCCAGCCGAAGGAAGCCCTGCAGTCAGATGAATTCAAGGATCTCGACGGCGCGGTGAAGGATGCAGTGAAGTTGAAATTCCTCGACAAGCCGTTGACCAAGGAGCAGCTCGCCGAGCTGATCGTAATGCCGCCGCGAAAGAAATAACCGGAGCGGAGCGCTACGTAAAAGATCGGACCGCTGTGAAAACAGCGGTCCGTTTTTTATTCTGAAGTCATCTTCAATCTTGCGTTACAGCATGTCGAGTGGCACGGCCCGCTTTGGCGGTGGAAAATGCTTGTCGAGCACGGCGATGTCGTCCTCGCTGAGGCGCAGATCGAGTGCGCCGAGATTATCATCGACGTGCGCGATGGTCGTTGCCTTGGGAATGGTGATGACGCCGTCCTGCCGCATCAGCCAGGCGAGTGCGACCTGCGCAGGCGAGACGCCGTGCCGCCTGGCCACCTCGCGCAATCCGGCATGCTTTAAAATTCGGCCCTGTTCGATCGGTGAATAGGCCATGATCGGGATGTGCCGGTCGCGGCAGAACGGCATCAGGTCGAACTCGATGCCGCGCCGCGACAGGTTATAGAGCACCTGGTTGGTGGCGCAGTCTTGCGTGCCGTCAATTTTGTCGAGGTCGTGCATGTCGGCGGTGTCGAAATTACTGACGCCCCAGTCGCGGATTTTTCCCGCCGCCTTCAGGTCGGCAAACGCCGCCACGGTTTCCGTGAGCGGCGGCGAGCCGCGCCAGTGCAGCAGGTAAAGATCGATACGATCGGTTTTCAGGCGCTTGAGGCTGCGCTCGCAGGCGGCGATAGTGCCGCGCTTGCTGGAATTCTGCGGCAGCACCTTGCTGACGATGAAAACTTCGGCCCGGTTGGTCCCGACCGCATCCGCAACAATACTTTCGGCCTCACCGTCGCCATACATCTCGGCGGTGTCGATCAGCTTGATTCCGCGCGCTAAACCATGCCGCAGCGCCGCCACCTCATCGGCACGATCACTTACGTCTTCACCCATGCGCCAGGTGCCGAGACCGAAGGTCGGCATGGCGGCGCCGGAGGGGAGGGTGGGGTGACTGAGATTGAACATGCTAAGCTTCACTCAAATGCTTTTTGCGATCACCTGTCTTGATCAATAAACTGCCCGGTTCTTCAATAGGCGAGTTTAAATATTTCGTGCGCGCTAGTTGTTCAATGATCGAACGGTTTTTGTGGAACGCATCTATACGACCCTTCTGGCCCGCTCCGTCGGCGCCAAAATCGTCGTCCAGTGCTTCCCGGCTAATTGCGCAACTGACAGTTCCGCCCATTGTATTTCCAGCGAAGGACACGGTGTCTCGATCGAATTGATAGCGTGGCGGTGCATTGTCAAAGATCAAATCAAGGCCCGGAATGAAATTTCTCGGCCGGCCGATTGCCATCAAAAGCCCATCTCTGGCGCGCGGCGCTAGGTCGCTCGTGCCCTCAATGAGAAGACGCTGCCACTTCGCGCCTTTTTTGCAGGCTTCTTCCCACACTTCTCTCAATTCATACGGTCGGTCTTGCCAGAGAAATTCTAGCAATGATTCGACTTGTTGAATGTCCTTGTCGCGCTTTCCAGTTCCTTGCAGGCGTCGGCGGGAAATGATCAGCTTGTGAACGGCGTATCGCTGGGGGGCAGGAACGGCTACGTAAATTCCGGAACCGTGCAATATGACGGCTGGCTCTGGATCGTAAATGAGAAATTCGAGGAACCTGAGCGGCTGTGCATCTGTTTGCAATGCCTCAAGGTGCTGAGGTTCGTCGGTGTCTTGGCCTTCATTTGGCGTTAAGAAGTCGACGCGCAAGCCGCCTTTCGCGGCGTAGCTTGTGACGTGACCTTTGTGAATTGTCGGGACCGGCGCGAATGTTTTGTCGACTGCTTTTAGCACATCGAGGATAGGTGGCGTTTTGTCCTCTACTGCGGCGGATACATTTGCGAACTGGGCAATATCGATGTCGCCAGTGCGCTGAATGGACGTTGGAAGCTTGATTCCAAGCATCGCCGAGTAGGTTTGGTAAGCAACGGTACCGACCAGCACCGCGCGAAGGCGGAATACGCCAGCTTCGGCGAGCGCGGCTATAATATTTGCCATTTCTCGTTGAGGCCGCGGCAGGCCAAGCGACCGTACCAGTGTGGAAACCAGCGCCCGGCGCTCGCGTTCATCGTCACGCGCGTTTTTGTGGCTTTCGATTTGCTCCAACAACTCAGGCGTTTCCGGGCCAACGTACTTTTGCGTGCGCCCTTCGCTGGAAGGCGACTGAAAATACCAATAACGGCGGTCTTTGATCGTTTTTGCAATGAAGACGCCATCTTTCGGGAAAGACGCGCCGAATGCTGCTGCGGAGCAACGCTCCACCAACTCAGCGTACGTTGTCTGGCTCACTAGTTTCGGAGGGGGCATGTCGAGTGTGCTTTGGTTATACGCAGGTAGCAGACTGCGTATAACGGTAGCCGAAGCGCTAGTCAATGAAGCTATACTCACTTTGCAAAGTGCGTATAATTATTACGAAAATATATAAATATCAATTACTTATGCGCCACTTCCGGCGTGCCATGGGTGTGGAACGACTCGATGGTCTTGAGACCCCAAGCCTGGCCTTTCTTGCGCTCTTCCTCGGTCCAGGTGATCGGCTTCCAGTCCGGCGCCAGGATCAGCTTGGCGCCGGCATTGGCCACTTCGACGCGGTTGCCGCCCGGCTCATAGACATAAAGGAAGAACGTCTGCTGCACTGCGTGCTTGTGCGGTCCGGTCTCGATGAATACGCCGTTTTCCAGAAACACGTCGGCGGCGAGCAATATCTCCTCGCGCGAATTCAGCGCGTAGGTGATGTGGTGGAAGCGCCCCGGCACACCGGTGTGGTCGCGCGTATAGGCAAAGTCGTAGGACTTGTTGGTGGCGGTCAGCCAGATGCCGGCCTCCGAGCCGTCATTGAGCACGATGCGCTCGGTGAGGCGGAAGCCGAGATACTTCTCGAAGAACTCCCGGCATTCCGAAATATTGGCGGCGAGCCCGTTCCAGTGATCGAGCCGGCGCGGATTGATGCCGCGGCCGGGGAAGCGCTGCGACTGGTTCTTCAATGACGGCTTGAGGTTGGCCGGCGCTTCATACCATTCGGTGTCGTAGTACAGCTCAATGACGTGGCCGTCCGGGTCCTTGCACACGAAGGTCTTGCCGTGGCCGAGGTCGCCATCGCTCCAGCCGATGTCGAAGCCGGAGCCTTTCAGCGCCGCGGCGCGTCGCTCCAAAGCCTGCGGCGAGCGCGTCCGGTAGGCGACGTGCTTCATGCCGTTGGTGTTCGACGCGGTCAGCTTGAGCGTATAGCGCTCGTAATCGTCATAGGCGCGCAGATAGACGCTGTCGCCTTTCTCGCCGGAAATGGTGAGGCCGAATACTTCGGTGAAAAACCGCACGCTCTCGTCGAACTTGGGTGTCAGCAGTTCGAGATGGCCGAGATGGGCGATGTCCATGTTCGGTTCTGGCGGCAACGTGTCGGTCATCTGGCAAGTCCCTGGTCGCGAAGGCTACAGGAGCGACTTCTAATCCCGGCGCGGCGGCATGGGAAGCCGGTTTCCGGCGCATCGCACCGCAAAAGAAAAGGGCCGCCCGCATCGCTGCGGACGGCCCTTTCCGACGCTGGGCAGTGGCTTATTTGGCCTTCAGGAAGTCTTCCACACGCAACAGTACGAACTCGTTGTCGTCGGCCTTGTTCGGCTCGCGGCTCGACGAGAACGGCAGGTTGTTGTCATTGCCGACAATGATGTGCTGGGCATCCACAATATCGACGTTTTCGATGGTGAAGAACGGGAAGGTAAGCATGCCATCGTTCAGCGGCTTGCGCGCCTTCTTGTCCGGGTCGGCTAACTTCATCAAATCGATATGGCCGATTTTGCGCGCCGCGCCGCCGGCATTGGCGTCGGTCATTTCGATCTTGTAGATGCGCTTAAACTTGGCGAGGTCGTGGAAGCAGTCCGGCTTCCGCTGGCCTTGCGCGCAGGCCTTGTCGGCGGTGCCTTCGCCATTGTCACGCTCGATGATCAGGCCGGTGGTGGCGTCGATCATGTTGAAGTCGCCGATCGCCAGACCGTTGGCTTCGAGTACGTACTTCCAGTGCCGTCCGGTCCACTTTTCGCCGGCCACGTCGAATTCGAGAATGCGCAGGTATTCCTTGCCGTCGGCGGTCTTTTCCAGGTCCTTCTTGTCGGCGTCCCAGAGAGCGCCTTCGAGCAGCGCATACAGGAACTTGCCGTCGGGTGAGGCCGCCATGCCTTCGTAACCCTTGGACCGGCGCACGTTGAACACGACCGGCGTGGTCGGCGTGGCCGGCGAAGTGACGGCGAAGTGGTCCGGCGAGCGCGCCGGCTTGCCGTCGATCATGGTTTCGAACACGGCTTCGATCTTGCCGGTGCGGTCGGCGCGGATCAAATAGGGGCCGAACTCTTCGGCGATCCAGATCTTGTCGCCGATCGGCTGGAAGCTTTCCAGATCGAAATCCGAGCCGGTCAGATAACGCTTGTCGGTGCCTTAATTGGCGATGCGGAACGGCACCTTCTTGTCGGCGTCGTGGAAGAAAATCGTCTCGACGCGCTCGGCGGTGCCCTTGGCCCAGTCCATGCGCCAGCGGTTCATATACAGCATCGAGTCCGGCGAATTGGCCTTTGAACCGGAGCCGTTATCGGTCAGCACCCAGAACGTGCCGTCGGCCATTCTCTTGATACCGGAATGTCCCTGGACCGGCTGGCCCTTGAACGGCAGCTTGACGCCGGTCGGCCGGCCGGCCGAGGTGCCCATCACGGAGCCGGCCGCATCGACGCGCTTGCCGGTGGTGAACTTGCCAGCGCTCTTCAGGTCGGCCGGCGCATCGGCCGGAGCGTCAATGAAGGTTTCCGCCGGGATGATGACATGGCCGGTGAGCGAAGCGGCATAGGGTTCATCGGCGAGCGCCGGATGAATCAAAGCGAGAGATAAAATTGCGGCTGCGGATGTGATGCGCATGGAAACGCCCTCCTGGAATTTGACGATGTGCCCTTCTCTTCAGTTTCCGTGAATGACCGATGACAGAGCCATGAAGCGGCGTTGACGATCCCCCGGCACATCATTTGCGGCGGAAGGAAGTGTCAGCGCGTGAAGGCCAGCACCAGATTATTGGCCGGCATCTCAATGACGTTGGCGAGCGCGAGGCCATTCGTTTTCGCCAAAGCCGCAACATCGGTGAGGTTGCGCACGCCCCATTCCGGATTGCGCGCGCGCAGCGAGGCGTCGAAGTCGGCATTGCTCGGCGCGGTGTGGACGCCGTTCCGCTTGTAGGGACCGTACAACAGCAGGTGGCCGCCATCGCCGAGCGCGCGCCCCGCGCCGGCAAACAAATTTTCGGCGACGCGCCACGGCGCAATGTGCAGCACGTTGAAGCAAAGAAGGGCGGTCAGCTTCTCGCCGTCACTATCGCCGCGCCAATGCCAGTCCGCGGTCATCAGGTCGATGCTTTGCGGCGCCCGCAGATTGGGCAGCGCCGCGCCGCTTCGCCAGGCGTTAATGCTGGCGCGGTGCAGCGGGGAAATATCGCTCGGCCACCAGGTCAGGTCCGGCGTGCGCGCCGCATAAGTGACGGCGTGCTGCCCGGTGCCGCTGCCGATTTCCAGAACGGCGCCGGTTTTCCCGATGAGAAAACTTCTCATCGCCTGCCAGATCGGCTCGCAATTGCGATGAAAGGCCGGCGCATCGAGGCGTCCGTCGCTCTGCGGCGGCTGTAATCCGTTGGTTCCGAATTCAAAGACGGGCCCTGTCATCGGTCACAGCCTGAACCACGCCGGCGGTGCCGTCAAAACCGGGATGACCGCGCGGTGTTCGTTGTTATTGTCCGCGCAATCGGGCAACATCGCCTGCGAGAGGGCAAGAAGTCCAAAAGGGCTAAGCCCAAGAGGTCAACAGGCCTCAGCCACAGGGAGGATAAACAATGCGCAGGATTCTGTATTCCGCTTTGGCGGCATTCGCCGCCGTGACCTTCGCGCCATCGATGGCAAAGGCGCAAAGCAACAAGATTATTGTCGGCATGCCGACCTCGCCGCCGAACGTCATCCATATGCCGGTACTCGTCGCCAAGGACCTCGGCCTGTACAAGAAACATGGCGTCGAGATCGAAACTTTGGCGCTCGATGGCGGTGTGAAAGTGTTCCGCGCGATGGTGGCGGGCAATGTCGATGTTGCGATGGCGCCAGGCGCGGTCATGCTGGTCGGCCGCTCCAAGGGCGTTTCAGTCAAAGGCGTGCTCGGCATTCTGCCGAAAACGGCCGCTTCCATGGTGGTGCGTGCCAACGTCAAGGACATGGCCGACCTCAAGGGCAAGCGCGTCGGAATTCAGCAGCCGGGTGGCTTTGCCGATCTGTTGAGCAGAAGCGTGCTGCGTGCCGCCAAGGTCGATCCCAAGGACGTCAATTTCGTCAGCATCGCCACCGAGGACGTGCCGGCGCTGGTCGCCGATCAGATCGACACAGCCATCCTGCATGTCGAGCAGGAAATGCTCGCGAAGTCCAAGGTGCCGAGCCTGCATGCGGTCGCGCGCATGTGGGAGACGCAGCCGAAACAGATGTATCAGGTCATGGCCGTGACCGAGAAGCTCATCAAAGACAAGCCGAAGGCTTTGCAGGGCTTCGTCAATGCCAATATCGAGGCGGTCCGCGTGATGTACACCGACAAAGCCAAGGTGCTGCCGATTCTCATCAAGCACACCGGCTATCCGGCCGACATCATCGAACAGACCTACGACTTCATGGTCAAGAACTGCATGTGGGACGCCAATACAGGCCTCGGCCCGGAGCGGATCAACTTCACGGCTGATCTGATGACCAAGGTCGGCAATATCGACAAAGGCAAGACGCCGACTTACGAAGAGGCGATCGACACGACATTTGCCAAGGCAGCGATTGCCCAGCTCGGCGAATGGAAGGGGCCGGTTTGCCCGACCGCGGCGTTCTAGGACGAATGAAGCGCAAATCCGGCCACCCGATCTCGGATAAAGCCGATATCGGGTGGCCTCAAACGTATCGCATGTCGGAGATCGTTGCATGACCGTCGCCCACGAAGGCCAAACCAGCGCAATCGCCGGCCGCGCGCCTGCGGCGGTTGTCAAAGTCTCGTGGACCGAAAGCCGGGCGGTTTTCCGCTATGGCTTCGTCGCGTTCATTCTTCTCGTCTGGGAAGTCGTCGGACCTTTCATCAACCCGATTTTCTTTTCGTACCCGTCCAAGATTGCGGTCGCCTTCGTCGACCTGACCGCTTCCGGCGATCTGCCCTATTACCTGGCGCAAAGCCTAGAGGTCATGTTTTACGGCCTGTTCTTCGCGGTCATCGTCGGGATTCCGCTCGGCATCGCGATGGCGCGCATGCGCCGGCTGGATTGGGCGCTCGATCTGCCGATCAACGCGCTTTATTCGACGCCGATGGTCGCACTGGTGCCGTTGCTGGTGTTGTGGTTCGGCATTCATCTGCAGGCGAAGATCATTGTCGTGTTTCTGTTCGCCGTCTTTCCGATCCTGATCAATACCTATCAAGGGGTGCGGGAATGCGACAAGAACATGCTCGAAGTGGCGCGCTCATTCCGCTCCAGTGAGTGGCGCATGTGGCAGGACGTGCTGCTGCCATTCGCGCTGCCTTACATCGCCGCCGGCGTCCGTCTTGCCATCGGCCGCGGCCTTGTCGGCATGGTGATTGCCGAATTCTACACCACCATCTCCGGTCTCGGTTACATGATCACGCGCTATGCCAACATCTTCGAAATGGACAAGACGTTCGTGCCGGTGATCGTGCTGATGGTGCTCGGCGTTTCGCTCACCACCGCGCTGAAATGGGTCGAGCGGCGGCTGGCGCCCTGGAGCCACGCCAACAGGTAGCCGTCGCCGTATTGTCTTTGTCAGGGGCGAGCGTAGCGCGCGACCTGGGCGATCCCGGGCATGCGGCGAATCTGTTCAAGATCGGCGCTTTGGCCCCGCTGGGCAAGTAATCGCGCCGTGAGAGCGGGCGTGCCTACGAAGATGTCATACACTCACAGTAGTCCTATGAAAAACTAGACTGTAGTGTGGATGTCCGGGCAGCGGGGGCGTACCATGATCGTCGGCATACCAGTTTCAACATTCACACTGATTCATGTGGCGATCACCTTTGTCGCCATCGGCACAGGCCTGGTCGTCGTGTTCGGCATGATCGGTTCGCACCGCGTGCCGAAAACCACCGCGGTGTTCTGGCTGATGACGGTTTTGACCACGGTCACCGGCTTCATGTTCTTCCTGTCGCCGACGCAGGCGAAGGAATTCACGCCGGCGACCGCGACCGGCGTCGTCGCGACGATCTTCTTTTTGGCCGGGTTGATTGCGCTGTACGCCAAGCATCTCTACGGCAAATGGCGCTGGATATATACGATCAGCGCGGCGGTCTCGCTTTACCTGAACGTCTTCGTCCTGATCGTGCAGACGTTCCAGAAGCTCAAGCTGGTCAATCCGGCGGCGTCGCTGACCCCGCCGTTCGGACCGCCATTCCCGCCGCCGGCGGATTTCCATTTCGCGGTGGCGCAAGGCACCGCGCTGGTCATCTTCGTCATGCTCGGCATTTTCGCGACGCTCAAATTCCGCCGTGCGCCGGGGCTGGTCTAGCTTTTCGTGCCGGTGCAAAGGGCGGTCGTGGCGCCGCCGATGTGGCCGCCCTGATCGTGGCGCAGTTCGAACAGCAAGTCGCCGTTCGGGCAGAAGCGCGGCGCAAAGGCCATCGACATCGGCGCGCTGTCGAGCCATGCGCGGCAATCCTGCTTAGACGGGCAGGACTGGCAGCGGTGCAAGGCGGTGAGGTAGGTCAGGCCGGAATGGGCGACCACACCGCCGGCCGGATCGACGCCGAGGCGTTCCATCATTTCGCGCAAATAGGTCGGCTTGGGTTCGGGCGCTGTCATGGCGATATTTCCCAGACTTCGAGCGTATTCCGCCAATGTCAGGGAGCGCCGTCCAAGGATACCTGGCCATGATCTGGATCAAACGCGGCTATCGGCACGCGCAAAAAAGAAGCCGCCTCGCGGCGGCCTCTTGTTTCTTAACCCGCAGGGGACGCAGCCTACTTGAGCTGGGTCGAGATGCTGGTGAACTTGGCGTTCAGCGAGGTGCCGAGGGTGTTAACGACCGCGATGATCGCAACCGAGATGCCGGCGGCAATCAGGCCGTATTCGATGGCGGTGGCGCCGGATTCGTTCTTCAGAAACGCAACAATCTTGGACATGAGCCGCTCCATGGGTGAACAGGTGCGACATTCATAGCGGAGCCGTTTGAATCAAAAGTTTCTCGATCCTCCACAAATAGCTTACTCGTAAACAACCTTAATGAATGGTAACCGCGCGCCCTACACGTCCTCCGGATTATCGACATAAACCAGCCCGGCTTTCGCCAGCGGCTCGCGCATATTATACATATCGAGACCGAGCACGCCCGAAGCCAGTTTCTGGCGCTTGGCATCCTCGTCGTCGAAACGTTTCTGCGCCTTGGCCGCTGTCTCGACCGCGTATTTCGCCGGCACGATAACAACGCCGTCGTCGTCGGCAACCACCGCGTCGCCCGGCATGACGTTGACGCCGGCACAGACCACCGGGATATTCACCGAGCCGAGCGTGGCCTTGACGGTGCCCTTGGACGAGATCGCCCGCGCCCAGATCGGGAAGCCCATTTCCTTGAGCGTGGCGACGTCGCGGCAGCCGGCATCAAGGATGACGCCTTTCACGCCGCGCGCCTTCAACGAGGTCGCTATGAGGTCGCCGATCATGCCGTCGGTATTGTCGGCGGTACAGCCGAGCACGACGATGTCGCCGGGCTGGCACTGTTCGATGGCGACATGCAGCATCCAGTTGTCGCCGGGCTGCGCCAGGATGGTGACGGCGGGCCCGGCGATGCAGGCGCCTGCCCAGATCGGACGCATATAGGGCTTCATCAGTTGATAGCGGCCGAGTGCCTCGTGCACGGTTGAGGCGCCGAGCTTCTCGAAGGTTTCGATCGCCTTGGCATCGGCGCGCTTGATGTTGCGGACGACGACGTTTCTCATGATGTGTCCTCTCAGCCGAGCGTTTCGGTGACGCGCGGGAACAAGGTCTGATAGGCCTCGCCGTAAGTCATCGGCACGCCGGTGTTGCGCGAGCCCTGAATGCCGCGGTTGAGCGCGACGCGCTCGTAATAGCCCCACAGATGCTTCTGCGCCGCGAGAATCTGGAACGCCTTGTATTTCTGCTCCCACACCTCGTCGATCTTGAGAATGAGGTCGGGCTTGTAATTGCACTGCTCGGGCTGGTGCGGTTCGAACAGGTACACCGGCGGCGCCGAATATTTGTATTTGGCGCCGGGCTTGTGACCCATCGCCTGCGCGACGACGCGGGCTTCCTGGGCGAAATGCGACGCGTTCGGGTGATCGAAGTTGTATGGATCCTCGAGCGCATGCGTCAGGACGAAACTTGGATTGGTCTCGCGGTAGATATCGACCAGCCGGTCGAAGTGCTGCTCGTTGAGCTTGAGCGGATAATCGCCGCAGTCGAAGAATTCGATCTCGGCGCCAAGCAGGCTGGCTGCGCGCTCGGCTTCGTCCTTGCGGCCGGCCTTGACGCTCTCCATCGTCGCGCCTTGCTCCTTCCAGGCGAACTGGCTTTCGCCGCGCTCGCCGAACGACATGCAGACGATCTTGACCTTGTAGCCCTTCTTGGCGTGCAGCGCGATTGCGCCGCCGGCGCGCCAGACGAAGTCGCCCGGATGGGCGGTGACGACGAGGCCCGTCTTTTGATCCGGCATGAGCGTAACATCTCCCTTTTTGTCGCCGGTTCTTTAGACTAAGTAGGGGCCTAAATGAAGGCCCGCCGGGAGTTGGCATGACCGAAATCACCACTCTGCGCATCGCCATCGGCGACTATCCGCATACGCTGCCGCTCAAGCGCGGCGACATCACATCGCCGACCCTGAAGCTGGATTTCGTCGAGGTGAAGCCCATGCACACGGCGTTCAAGCCGATGGTGCGCGAACACGCCTATGACGCCGGCGAAATGGCGCTGGTCACTTATTTGCAGGCGAAAGAGCACAACAAGGGCCTGACCCTGCTGCCGGCAACGATGCTGGCGCGCTTTCAGCACGGCACCGTTTTGCACAATGTCGAACGCGGCCGGCTATCGCCCGCCGACCTCGCCGGCAAGCGCATCGGCGTGCGCGCCTACAGCCAGACCACGGCCGGCTGGGTCCGCGGCATTTTGCAGAACGATTACGGCGTTGACCTGTCCAACGTGCAGTGGGTCACCTTCGAGGACGGCCATGTTGCCGAGGCGAAAGACCCGCCAAGCGTCGTCCGCGCCGGCAAGGGCAGCGACATCACGCAAATGCTGCTCACTGGCGAGCTCGACGCTGGGATCTATGGCGCGGCCATGCCGGACGACCCGCGCCTGCAAAGCGTCATTGCCGATCCCGATGCCGAAGCGAAGCGCTGGTTCGCCAAGCATCGGCTGGTGCCGGTCAATCACATGGTGGTGGTGACCGACGAGTTGGCGCGGTCGAAGCCGGCCGCGGTCGCTGAATTGTACCGGATGCTGGAAGCTGGTCGCCGCGCCGCAGGGGTGCCGCCGGGCGGCGTCGATACCGCGCCGTTCGGCAAGGAAGCCAATCGGCCCTGCCTCGAATTGCTGATCGGATATGCCGTGCAGCAAAGGCTGATTTCGCGCCGCCTAACGGTCGAGGAATTATGGTAACGCCGACATCGACCTATTTGTGGGCAGTGCCAAATAAACAGTCAATATTGCCTAATAAATAACCACACGGTTATGATCGAAAACTAGGCAGTTCTTGGCGCTGGCGTTATACAGACATATATTCAATAACTTAGACCCCGTCTGACAGCTTGGCACAGGGCTTGCGATTGTTCTTGTGCGCGGAGAAGTCGTCGCGACTGAACGCGCGCGTCAAACGCAGGGGTCCAAACGCATGTTCACATCGATTCAAACGGCCGCACAGCGGCCGACTGCCCGTAAGTGGCTTTCCGCCGCTGCCGGTGTTGCCTTGGTTGCCGGTGCCGTCCAGTCCGCCTCGGCCCAGGAAACCATCAAGGTTGGTGTTCTGCACTCGCTCTCCGGCACCATGGCCATCAGCGAAACCACGCTGAAGGACACCGTGCTGTTCATGATCGACGAGCAGAACAAGAAGGGCGGCGTCAACGGCAAGAAGCTCGAAGCCGTTGTCGTCGATCCGGCCTCGAACTGGCCGCTGTTCGCCGAAAAGGCCCGTGAGTTGATCGCCAAGGACAAGGTCGCGGTCGTGTTCGGCTGCTGGACCTCGGTGTCCCGCAAGTCGGTGCTGCCGGTGTTCAAGGAGCTGAACTCGATCCTGTTCTACCCGGTGCAGTACGAAGGCGAAGAATCCGAGCGCAACGTGTTCTACACCGGCGCCGCGCCGAACCAGCAGGCCATCCCGGCGGTCGACTACCTGATGAGCAAGGAAGGCGGTTCGGTGAAGCGCTGGGTCCTCGCCGGCACCGACTACGTCTATCCGCGCACGACGAACAAAATTCTTGAGGCCTATCTGAAGTCGAAGGGCGTCAAGCAAGAAGACATCATGATCAACTACACGCCGTTCGGGCATTCCGATTGGCAGACCATCGTGTCGGACATCAAGAAGTTCGGCTCGGCCGGCAAGAAGACGGGCGTGGTCTCGACCATCAACGGCGACGCCAACGTTCCGTTCTACAAAGAGCTCGGCAACCAAGGCATCAAGGCGACCGACATTCCGGTCGTGGCGTTCTCGGTCGGCGAAGAAGAACTCGCCGGTCTCGACACCAAGCCGCTGCTCGGCCATCTCGCCGCCTGGAACTACTTCCAGTCGGTCAAGAGCGCCGGCAACACCGAGTTCATCAAGAAGTGGCAGGCGTTCACCAAGAACCCGAAGCGCGTCACCAACGATCCGATGGAAGCGACTGTCATCGGCTTCAACATGTGGGTGAAGGCGGTCGAGAAGGTGAAGTCGACCGACGCCGACAAGGTCATCGACGCTCTCCCGGGCATCGAAGCCGCGAACCTGACCGGCGGCACCTCCAAGATGCTGCCGAACCATCACATCACCAAGCCGGTGTTCGTCGGCGAAATCCGCGGCGACGGTCAGCTCGACGTGGTGTGGAAGACCAAGGGTCTCGTCCCCGGCGATGCCTGGACCGACTTCCTGCCCGGCTCGAAGGACCTCGACTCCGATTGGGTCAAGCTGAAGTGCGGCAACTACAACACCGTCACCAAGAAGTGCGGCGGTCAGGCCTCCTGATCCCGCTCGCTTGACGACTTGAAAGACCGGAGGCGGCGTGACCCGCCGCCTCCACCTTCCTGAATGCGATGACGAAACGCACAAGCCGCTAAAGCGCCGGGATTGACGTGCTATGGGTAAATTCCACGATCGCATCCTGGCGTTCGTATGCGCCATCGGTCTCATCGTCGCGGCGGCGGGCCTGGCCCATGCCGGCCCCTATGAAGACGCGCTGGAAAAATTCACCACTGACGAATTTTCCGACACTGCCGAAGCAGTGACGGAAGTTGCGACCAGCGGCAGTCCGCTGGCGGCGCCTTTGATTGCCGCCTTGCAGAACGGGCAACTGCAATTCAGCGCCAAGGATAAAAAAGTCTTCATCAAGACCGCCGACGACAAACTGATTGACGCCGCGACCGGCAGACCGGCCGAAGTTGCCGCGCCCGACGATCTCGATACCGTCCGCGTCAATAACCGTTTGCGCGGCGTCATCGAGGCCGCCAATGGCGCGCTTACCTTGATGGCGCCCGATCCGAACCAGCGTTACGAATCGGCGCAATCGGTATTCAAATCGCGCGACGCCGCGGTGCTGCCTGCGGTCGAAAAGGCGCTGGAAGCCGAAAAGGTCGCGCGCGTTAAAACGGTCTTGAACGAAGCGCGCGCCGCCATTCTGCTCGCCGCCGACGATACATCGGCGCCGGACCGGATCGCCGCCATTGAAATCATTCGCGCCCGCGGCGATCAGGATTCGCTGGCGCTGCTGCAAGGCCTGCCGGCCGATCTGCCCGCCGATGTGCGCGCCGCCGCCAACGCGGCGGTCACGGCCATCGAGCGCAACCTGGCGATTTGGAGCACGGTGCAGAATCTCTGGTACGGCCTGTCGCTCGGCTCGGTGCTGCTGCTCGCGGCCATTGGCCTTGCCATCACCTTCGGCGTCATGGGCGTCATCAACATGGCGCATGGCGAAATGGTCATGCTCGGCGCCTATACGACCTATGTCGTGCAGGACGTCATCCGCACCAGTTATCCCGGCCTGTTCGACTTTTCGCTCGCTTTCGCTTTGCCGCTGGCCTTTCTGGTCGCGGCCATCGTCGGCATTATTATCGAGCGCACCGTCATTCGTTTCCTTTACGGACGTCCGCTGGAAACCCTTCTCGCCACCTGGGGCATCTCGCTGGTGCTGATGCAGGCGGTACGCGCTGTTTTCGGTCCCACCAATAAAGAGGTCGGCAATCCGTCCTGGATGTCGGGCGCTTTCGATCTCGGCGGCATTCTCATCACCTATAACCGCATGTGGATCATCGTCTTCACCGGCATCGTATTTGTCGCGCTTCTGGCGATGCTCCGGTTCACGCGTCTCGGTCTCGAAATGCGCGCCGTGACGCAGAACCGGCAAATGGCGGCGGCGGTCGGCATTCGAACTGCACGTATCGATGCGCTCACTTTCGGCCTTGGTTCCGGTATTGCCGGCATCGCCGGCGTGGCGCTGTCGCAGATCGACAACGTATCGCCCAATCTGGGGCAGGGATACATCATCGATAGCTTCATGGTCGTGGTGTTCGGCGGCGTCGGCAATCTGTGGGGCACTTTGGTCGGCGCGCTGACGCTCGGCATTGCCAACAAATTCCTCGAACCGTTCGCCGGCGCGGTGCTCGCGAAGATCGCCATCCTCGTGTTCATCATTCTGTTCATCCAGAAGCGGCCGCGCGGCATGTTCGCGCTCAAGGGCAGGGCGATCGAAGCATGATGTCCGCGCACCCGCTCATTCGCCTGCTCGACCGCGGCTCAACGCTGTTCCTCATTCTGTTGGGCGCATTCGCCATCGCCATTCCGGTCTTGAACCTGCTGATGCCGGCAGGCTCGGCGCTGCATGTCTCGACCTATTTCGTCGCGCTGTTCGGCAAATATGTCTGCTACGGCCTGCTGGCGCTTTCGATCGATCTGATCTGGGGCTATGTCGGAATCCTGTCCCTCGGTCATGGCGCCTTCTTCGCGCTCGGCGGTTACGCCATGGGCATGTACCTGATGCGCCAGATCGGTGACCGCGGCGTTTACGCCAACCCGATCCTGCCGGACTTCATGGTGTTCCTGAACTGGTCGGCACTGCCGATCTTCTGGTACGGCTTCCAGAACTTCTTCTATGCGATGCTGATGGTGCTCCTGGTGCCGGGCCTGCTCGCCTTCGTGTTCGGCTGGTTCGCTTTCCGCTCGCGCGTCACCGGCGTTTATCTCTCGATCATCACGCAGGCGATGACCTACGCGCTGCTGCTTGGCTTCTTCCGCAACAATTTCGGTTTCGGCGGCAATAACGGCCTGACCGATTTCAAGGACATCCTCGGCTTCAACGTGCAGGCCGACGGCACGCGCAATGCGCTGCTCGTCATCTCCTGCCTGATGCTGGCGATCTGCTTCCTGATCTGCCGCGCCATCGTCACCTCGAAATTCGGCAAGGTGCTGATCGGCATCCGCGATGCGGAATCGCGCACGCGTTTCCTCGGCTATCGCGTCGAAGCCTATAAGCTGTTCGTGTTCACGGTGTCGGCCTGCATGGCCGGCATTGCCGGTGCGCTCTATGTGCCGCAGGTCGGCATCATCAATCCGGGGGAGTTCGCACCGGCCAATTCCATCGAGGCGGTGATCTGGGTCGCGGTCGGCGGCCGCGGCACCCTGACCGGCGCGGTGCTGGGCGCCTTCGTCGTCAACTATGCCAAGACCTTCTTCACCTCAGGCGTCCTCGCGCCGTACTGGCTGTTCATGCTCGGCGGGCTATTCATCGGCACAACCCTGTTCATGCCGCGCGGCATCATCGGCACCTACAATAACTGGCGCGCCAATCAGGCCGACAAGAAGGACGCCGCCAGAGATAATGCGGTTCCGTCCGCTCCACCGCACGCGGCCGAATAGGGGAGCATGATGGACAAGCAGACCACTTCCGCTTTGCTCTACCTCGACGGCGTCAGCGTGTCGTTCGACGGCTTCAAGGCGCTCAACGAATTGTCCTTCATTGTCGAGCCCGGCGAGATGCGCGCCATCATCGGTCCGAACGGTGCCGGCAAGACCACGATGATGGACGTTATCACCGGCAAGACCCGGCCCGACGAAGGCGACGTCTTCTTCGAGGAAGGCACGGTCGATCTGACCAAGCTCGACGAAACCGAAATCGCCACGCTCGGCATCGGCCGCAAATTCCAGAAGCCGACCGTGTTCGAAATGCACACGGTCGAGGACAACCTTCAGCTCTCGCTGAAGAACGACCGCAGCGTGCGCGCCACCTTGTTCTGGCAGTCCTCGGCCGATCAGGAAAAGCGCATCGACGACGTGCTCGATATCGTTCGGCTCAAGCATTTGCGCCAGCGCGTCGCCGGGAGCCTGTCGCATGGTCAGAAGCAGTGGCTCGAGATCGCCATGCTGCTGGCGCAGGACCCGAAATTGCTTCTCGTCGACGAGCCGGTCGCCGGCATGACCGACGTCGAGACCATGCAGACCGCCGAACTGCTGCGCGAGATCAACAAGACCAAGACCGTGGTCGTGGTCGAGCACGACATGGCCTTCGTCCGCGAGCTCGGCGTCAAGGTGACGTGCCTGCACGAAGGTTCGGTGCTGGCTGAAGGCACCATCGACGATGTGTCGACCAATGACCGCGTGGTCGAAGTGTACCTCGGGAGATAATGATGCTTGAGGCCACCAACATCGACCTCTATTACGGCGCGGCGCAGGCCTTGCGCGGTATTTCGCTGAAAGCCGAACCGGGCAAGGTCACCTGCGTGCTCGGCCGCAACGGCGTCGGCAAGTCGAGCCTGCTGCGCGCTTTGGTCGGCCAGAAGCCGGTCAAGAACGGCACCATCATGTTCGAGGGCAAGGACATCACCCGCATGTCCACCGTCGACCGCGCCCGCAGCGGCATTGCCTACGTGCCGCAGGGCCGCGAGATTTTCCCGCTGCTCACCGTGCAGGAGAATCTTGAAACCGGCTTTGCGCCCTTGCCGCGGCACATGCGCGAAATTCCCGATGACGTGTTTTCGCTGTTTCCGGTGTTGCAGAACATGCTCGGCCGCCGCGGCGGCGACCTGTCCGGCGGCCAGCAGCAGCAATTGGCCATCGGCCGGGCGCTGACCATGCGGCCGCGCCTGCTGCTGCTTGACGAGCCGACCGAGGGCATCCAGCCGTCGATCATCAAGGATATCGGCCGCGCCATTGATTATCTGCGCAGCTTGAAGGAAATGGCGATCATCCTGGTCGAGCAGTATCTCGATTTTGCCCAGGAGCTGGGCGACCATCTGGTGGTGATGGATCGCGGCGCGATCGTCTATCAGAGCGACAAGGCCAATCTCGACGAGGCCGCGCTGAAGCGGGCGCTGGCGATTTAGTTCTTTCTTTCACCTCCCCCTTGTGGGGAGGTCGCCCGCCGGAGCGTCAGCGAAGGCGGGCGGGTGGGGGTTGTTTTCGTGGTATCAATCCTTCAGCCAATACCCCCCTCCCTAACCCGCCCCCACAAGGGGGGAGGGAACAGGTCAGAGCTTGTGACCAACGCCGAACAGCGAAAGACCTTCGCCGCCAACCGCGCCACCGGCCACATTGCGCTGTCGGTGTCGGCGCATGACGGGGTCACCCGCCGCACGCGCGTGTATGAAGACGGCTCGCTGCGCGTGCGTTTTCCCAATGCGACGCCGGAGGCGCTGGAAGCCGTGCTGGTCAATACCGGCGGCGGGATGACCGGCGGCGATCGTTTCAGCATCGATCTGTCGGTCGGCGAGGGCGCCAGCCTCATCTTCGGCACGGCGGCGGCGGAAAAAATCTATCGCTCGTCCGGCGCCGACGCCGACATGGATGTGCGGCTGACGCTGGAGGCCCATGCGAAGCTGGCCTGGCTGCCGCAGGAGACCATTCTGTTCGATCGCGCCCGCCTCAAGCGCCGCATCGACATCGATCTCGACGGCAGCGCGTCGCTGATCATGGCCGAGGCGGTGGTGTTCGGTCGCGTCGCCATGGACGAGGCGATGGTCAATGGCTTCTTCAGCGACGCATGGCGAATCCGTCGCGGCGGCAAGCTGATCTATGCCGACACCGCACGGCTCGACGGCGCCATCGCCGAAAAGATGGCGGCGCGCGCCGTCGCCAACGGCGGCATTGCCATCGCCACTGTGTTGATTGCGCCCGGCGGTGAAACGGCGCTTGAACAAGTGCGCGCGCTCAGCGAGACTTTTGCCGGAGAGGTCGGCATCTCGGCCTGGAACGGGCTGGCGGTGGCGCGGCTTTGTGCCAAGGATGGCGCAACGCTGCGACACGATCTCATCGCGGTTCTGGCGGCCCTCGGCACGCCAGTGCCGCGGCTCTGGCTACAATAACTTTCGAGGATCAAGATGAATCTGACGCCCCGGGAAAAAGACAAGATGCTGATCGCGGTTGCCGCCATGGTGGCGCGCCGCAGGCTCGAGCGCGGCGTCAAGCTGAACCATCCGGAAGCGGTGGCGCTGATTTCCGATTTCATTCTGGAAGGCGCACGCGACGGCCGCACCGTGGCCGATCTGATGCGCGACGGCGCCCATGTCATCACCCGCGCGCAGTGCATGGACGGCATTGCCGAAATGATCCACGACATCCAGGTCGAAGCCACGTTTCCCGACGGCACCAAGCTCGTCACCGTTCACGAACCCATCCGCTGAGGAGTTGACCCTTGAATATTTTGATCGCGATCGTTTCCTTGATGGCCGCCAGCGCCGCGTCCGCGCATGAATCGCTCGCCCCGCACGCGCATCCGCACCCGATCAGCATGCTGCCCGACGTCGAGACGCTCGGCGTTGCCGCTCTGGTGCTGGCAATCGGTGTCATCGCTTACACTTACGTTAGACGGGGATAGCGCATGATCCCCGGCGAGATGTTCATCAAGGACGGCGAGATCGAAATCAATGCCGGCCGCAAGACGGTGACCGTCAGCGTCGCCAATTCCGGCGACCGGCCGATCCAGGTCGGTTCGCATTATCATTTCTTCGAGACCAACCCCGCGCTGAAGTTCGAGCGCAAGAAGGCGCGCGGCATGCGGCTCGATATCGCCGCCGGCACCGCGGTGCGCTTCGAGCCGGGGCAGACGCGCGAGGTGACGCTGGTCGCGCTCGCCGGCAAGAAGACGATCTACGGCTTTCGCGGCGACGTGATGGGGAAACTTTGAAGTGATTTGGCCTTCGAACGAGCGGCACACTCTGCGCGTTCCCTCCCCCCTTGTGGGGGAGGGTTAGGGAGGGGGGTGTATGGCGCACGCGGCTGTCAGTCCACGCAAACGTGGCCAGGCGAAGTCGCTTCGCCGCGGCATGACGCGGGCTGAAGTTTTGCTCTGGCGCTACATCAAAGCCCATCACCTTGATGGTGTTCAATTTCGGCGGCAAACACCGGTCGGGCCGTACATTGCGGATTTTTGCAGCCACCGCATGCGGCGCATCGTCGAAGTCGATGGCGAGACACATGGGCACCTCGAAAAATAGCATGCCCCTCGGCCCCGTGCGAGTCTGCTGCCCTGACGGCATGATTCTAGGAGACTGACGATGGGGCAGCTCGGATTTTTCGATGCGGATAATCGGCTGGCGGCACTATCGGCGAAAGGCGATCCGCTT
>CAMBQQ010000079.1 GCA_945870035.1 Rhizobium sp. Q54
GCGGATCGCCTTTCGCCGATAGTGCCGCCAGCCGATTATCCGCATCGAAAAATCCGAGCTGCCCCATCGTCAGTCTCCTAGAATCATGCCGTCAGGGCAGCAGACTCGCACGGGGCCGAGGGGCATGCTATTTTTCGAGGTGCCCATACCGCTTACGGCGCCGCGAAACGCGGGCCGTAGTTTCGCGCCGACATGTTCGGCATTTGCCATTCTTGAAACGATGGAGTTCCACCCATGAAGACTCTCGCCCTTCTTCTTCTCGGCACCGCGCTAGTTTCCACGCCGGCGCTCGCGCAGCAGACCAATCCGAATACGAATGCCCGCCCCAATGCCACGGGCACGCCGTCCGCCACCACGACGACCGCCACGCCATCCGGTTCCAAGGCGGGCATGAACAATGCCCAGTATCTGACGCAGAACGATCCGAACCTCTGGCGCGCCAGCGAACTGAGCGGCGTCGAAATCTACAACGACCGCAACGAAGAGATCGGCGAGATCGACGAGGTTCTCATCGGCCGCGACGGCAGCGTGAAAGCTGTCGTGATCGGCGTCGGCGGCTTCCTCGGCATCGGCGAGCGCAACGTCGCCGTGCCGTTCGAACGCCTGCAGTGGCAGGTCCGTGCGAACGATACGACCGCTGCCCGCACCGGCACCAACACGGGCATGACCGGCACGCGTAGCGGTACCGCCACAACCGGCACCGCCGTCCCCGCCACCGGGACGACTCCCGCCACGGGCGCCGGCGCGCCGGCCGCGGGCCCAGGCACCGCGCGGCCTAACGACATGGCCAACAACCGGACTGCGACGGCGGAAGACCGCGATGCGCCGCGCCGCGCGATCCTGGCCAACGCCACCAAGGAAGAACTGCAGAACGCGCCCGAGTTCAAATACGCGGACTGACACTGACAAAACGCGGGCGATCGTCTGCAAGCCCGCGGCTTTGACGACATAAATGTCCTGCCGCCGGAGCCTTTGGTTCTGGCGGCGGGAGCCAACGAGGCCGGGTGATTCCGGCCTCGTTTTGCGATGTTGACTCGCGCCAAAGGCTCCCCAGCAAGAAAGGAACGAACGATGACATTGAAAATGCCGATGATGACAGCGGCGATCGTTGCTCTCGCACTCGGCGGAGCGACCGTCACGCAAGCCCAGACCAGCATGCCGGGCACGACCGGTTCAGCCGCGATTCAAAGCGACGCCGCGTCAAAGCTGAATGAAACCTCGATCCGCACCACATTGGGCATGCAGGGCTATTCGGAAGTCCGCGATCTCAAGATGAACGACCGTTCGGGCGAAGTGAAGGCCAAGCGCGACGGCAAGGACGTCAGCCTGAAGCTCAAGCAAATGCGGGACGTACAGACTCCGCTCGATGAAGCGAGCGTCAGGAAATCGCTCGAGGACGAAGGCTACAAGTCCGTTGAGAATCTCAAACCCGAGGACACCGGCTTCTTCAAGGCGAAAGCCGAGAGGGACGGTGACGATGTCCGTCTTTTCGTCGACAACCAGGGACTGGTCGTCGAGGAACAGGATAGCGACAGCTAGCTGATCGTAAGCCCGGCTCCTTCTGGAGCCGGGCTGCTATCGCCTACATCGCTCACCGGTCCCGCGCGCTCTTGTGTGGCCCACCAGCAGGGCCTATCTGACACTCGCGCGCCCTGTCTCTCCCGCACAGCAGAATACACCGATGAGCGTCGCCTTTACCAAAGAGGAAGACAACGAAGCCGCGGCAGCGTTCCTGCCTGAACGGCCGGTGTCGCCGCATCCGAATCTCGTCACCGAGAGCGGTCTGGCAAAACTCGATGCTGCTCTGACGCAGGCAAAAGAAGCCGTCGCCATGGCGCAAACCAATGCCGATCTGAAAACTGATCGCTCGGCGATGGCGCGCGCTTCGCGCGATTTTCGTTATTTCACCGCACGACGGGCTAGCGCCCAGCTGGTTCAATCGGCCGGCGAGGCTGATACCGTACTTTTCGGCAGACTTGTGACCTTTCGACGCGAAGACGGCAGAACCCAGTCGTTCCGGATCGTCGGCGAGGACGAAGCAGACGCCACCCAAGGGATGATCTCGCATGTGTCGCCGATTGCGCAGGCGCTGCTCGGCAAGCAAGTTGGCGACGTCGTAGCGCTTAACGATTCCGAACTGGAAGTGCTCGCGGTCGCATGAGCGAGCGCAAACGATCTCCCTGGCAAGCGCACGCTAGCGCCCCAGCGAGGCATCCTCGATCATCCAGCGCGCCAGTTCCGGAAACGGCATGCCGGCATAAGCGGCGAGCTCAGGCACCAGCGACGTGCCTGTCATACCGGGCTGGGTGTTGACCTCGAGGCATGAGATGCCGGCGACACCCTTGGTGTCGTCCCAGCGGAAATCGGCGCGTGTTACGCCACGGCAGCCGAGCGCATTGTGCGCGATCAAAGCGAGGCGCTGGCATTCGGCATAAACATCGGCCGGCACCGGCGCCGGAAGGATGTGCGTCGAGCCGCCGGGCGCATATTTGGCTTCGTAATCGTAGAACGCGGTGTGGGCGATGATCTCGATGACGTCGGTCGGCTTGTCGGCGATCACCGCACAGGTCAGTTCCTTGCCGGGAATGAACGGCTCGACCATGACTCGCTCGCCGTATTTCCAGTCGGGGCGCATCAGCTCCTGCGGCGGATGCGCCTGATCGGCGCGCACGATATAGACGCCGATGCTGGAGCCTTCCGACAAAGGCTTGATGACATAAGGCGGCGGCAGCATGTGCGCCTTGGCGACATCGAGGCGGTTCGCCACCATGCCGCCGGGCACCGGCACGCCAGCGGCCCTGAGCACGGTCTTGGCGATTTCCTTCTGCATCGCCACCGCCGAGGCCATGATGCCGGAATGGGTGTAGGGAATGCCCATGACTTCGAGCAGCCCTTGCAAGGCGCCGTCCTCGCCGGGCGGGCCGTGCAGCACATTGAGCGCGACATCGGGCTTGAGATCGGCGAGCACGCGGGCGATGTCGCGGGTGACGTCAACCCGGGTGACGCGATAACCGGCCTGTTCGGCGGCATCGGCGCAGGCATTGCCGGAATTGAGCGAGACCTCGCGTTCGGCCGACCAGCCACCCATCAAGACTGCGACGTGTTTCGACATAAGTTGATCCTATGTAGCCGGCGATGACGCCGGCGAAACGCTAATCCCAATTCTCTTAATTTCCCACTCCAGCTCGATGCCGGAATGCTCTTTCACGCGGGTGCGGACGAGTTCGCCGAGCGCCTCGATATCAGCGGCGGTGGCATTGCCGGTGTTGATGAGGAAATTGCAGTGCATCTCCGACACCTGCGCGCCGCCGAGTCTGTGGCCGCGCAGGCCGGCATCGTCGATGAGTTTCCAGGCGCTATGGCCGGGCGGATTCTTGAAGGTCGAGCCGCCGGTTTTTTCGCGGATCGGCTGCGCGGTATCGCGGTGCTGCTGCACCTCGGCCATGCGGGCGCGGATAGTCTCGGCATCGGTGATGTTGCCGCGATACAGCGCCGACGTGAAGATGATCGACGGATCGGCGCCGTTGCCGCGATAGCGGAAATCCATCGCGGCGTTGTTGAGCGTGACGATGGCGCCGGCGCGCGTCACGCCGGTGGCGGAGACGAGCACGTCCCTGGTTTCGCCGCCATTGGCGCCGGCATTCATGCGGATGGCGCCGCCGATGGTGCCGGGAATGCCGAAATAGAATTCGAGGCCGCCAATGCCGGCGGCAGCCGCTGCTTCGGCGACGCGCTTGTCGAGCGCGGCGGTGCCGGCCTTGACCGTGTCTTCGTCGGTGGCGATGTCGTTGAAGCCGCGGCCGAGCCGGATAACGACACCTTCAATACCGCCATCGCGCACGATGAGATTGGAGCCGACGCCGATGACGGTGACGGCGATATCGGCCGGCAGGTGTTCGAGAAAGTAAGCGAGATCGTTTTCGTCTTCCGGCGCGAAATACACTTGCGCAGGCCCACCGACGCGGAACCAGGTGAAAGGCCCGAGCGGCTGGTTCGCGGTCAAGCGCCCGCGCAGGTCGGGCATGTGGCCTTTGAGATCTGGAACGATGTCGGGAAACGGTGCCATTATTTTCCGTCGAGCGCCTTCAACTCACCCGGCAGCGCATAAGCCCACTGCGTGATCGAGCCGGCGCCGAGCAGCACGACATAGTCGCCGGGCTTGGCCAATCCCTTGACGAGACCAGCAAGCTGCTCCGGCCCATCGAGCGCCATCACCTGACGGTGGCCGCGCGCGCGCAAGGCCTGCACCAGATGATCGCGGTCGGCGCCCTCGATCGGCGCTTCGCCGGCGGTGTAGACATTGGCCACGATCACGGCGTCGGCGTCGTTGAAGCAGGTCGAGAACGCCTCGAACAATGATTTCAATCGTGTATAGCGGTGCGGCTGCACCACGGCGATGACCTGGTTCTTGGTCGACTCGCGCGCGGCTTTCAGCACCGCGGCGATCTCGACTGGATGATGGCCGTAGTCGTCGATGATGGTGGCGCCGTTCCATTCACCAACCTTGGTGAAGCGGCGCTTGACGCCGCCGAACTTGGCGAGCGCCGAGCGGATCTTGTCGTCGGCAACGCCGAGCGCATGCGCCACCGCGATCGCCGACGTCGCATTGAGCGCGTTGTGGCGGCCCGGCATCGGCAGGGCCAGATCGCGGATGGCGTGGATTTCCTTGCCGGCGCTGTCGCGAAACAGCACGCCGAAACGCTGGGTGCCGTCGTCGTTCTTCAGATCGACCAGCCGCACATCGGCCTGCGGATTTTCGCCATACGTGATGATGCGGCGGTCGGCGATGCGGCCGACCAGGCGCTGCACGATCGGATGATCGGTGCACATGACGGCAAAGCCGTAGAACGGCACGTTCTGCACGAAATCGATGAAGGCGTCCTGCACGGCTGCGAAAGTACCGAAATGATCGAGATGTTCGGCATCGACATTGGTGACGATGGCGACGTCGGCCGGCAATTTCAGGAACGTACCGTCAGACTCGTCGGCCTCGACCACCATCCAGTCGCCCGCGCCGAGACGCGCATTGGTGCCATAGGCATTGATGATGCCGCCATTGATGACGGTCGGGTCGAAGCCGCCGGAATCGAGCAAGGTCGCCACCATCGACGTGGTCGTCGTCTTGCCATGGGTGCCGGCAATGGCAACGCAGGATTTCAGCCGCATCAATTCGGCGAGCATTTCGGCGCGGCGCACCACCGGCAGGCGCCGGGCACGCGCGGCGATCAGTTCCGGATTGTCGGCCTTGATGGCGGAGGACACGACGACGACGTCGGCGCCGTCGACATTGTCCGCCTTGTGGCCGATGGCGACGGAGACGCCCATGTCGCGCAGCCGCTTGACGTTGGCGTTATCGGCGACGTCCGAGCCCTGGACATTGTAGCCGAGCGTCACCAACACCTCGGCGATGCCGCTCATGCCGATGCCGCCGATGCCAACGAAATGCACCGGTCCGATGTCGCGTGGCAGTTTCATGGAAGTCGCCCTTCAGTGTCCTTTGGATGCTTATTGCAAGTGATGGGCGGCGGAAACAAGGCCGGTCAGAACGGAATGCCCAGATCCTTTCAGGCGACCTTTTTCAAAGGCTTAATGTGCCGCACATCCACTTTGCGTTGCGCCTGCCAGGTGTCATAGGCGGCCTGCATCCTCACCCAAATCCCCGGATCGTCGCCGAACAATCGGCCCAGCAACACGGCAACCTCCGGCGTCACCGGTTTTTTCTCGGCCATGACCGCATGAAGGTGTTGGCGAGAAATTCCGAGCAAACCGGCAATTTCTCGCACCGAACGGCCAACGGCCGGGATAATGTCCTCACGAAGCAAGGCGCCCGGATGCGTTGGGCAGCGGTTCGGATTGCGTTTAGCGGCGTAAGCCATGCCCGTCCTCCATCAATGATACTGCTCCAGGTCAACTTCGTAAGCGTGACCGTCGGCAAACTCGAATGTGATACACCACGGGCCGTTCACATGGACCGTGTAGCGGGTCGGCTTAAAGCCCCTCAGCGCATGGAATTGCGTTCCGGCGTAATCCATGTCCGGAGCATTCCCGGCCTGATCGAGTCGGTCCAGCAAACGCAGGATTCGGCTTTCCAGGCGCCGATCAATTCGACGCGCTCTACCTTCGCTCCAAAGCTCGGCCAAGGCTTTATGCTTGAAGGTTCTGATCACGCCGGAGATGTAGTCAATACGAGGACAAATGTCAACAAATCGAAGACACGCGAAAGCGGGCGTGACAGCCCAGCGCCTGATGACACGCCGTTTTAGGGAAAACTCTATTCCGAACCGTTCCCGCGGAATTTGATGATCTGGCCGCCATGGCGCGAGCGCAGTCCCATGCGGTTGATCTGGCCGCTCAATTCGGCCTGGGTGAAGGGCTTCGACAGTTTCGGCACCTTGACCACCGTGTCCTCGTCGATTTCGGCATAGCCGGTGGCGAGAATGACCGGGAAATCCGGCCGCTCGCGCCGGATGAGGCCGGCCAGCTGCAGCCCGGTCATCTTCGGCATCACCTGGTCGGTAATCACCAGGTCGATCTTGGCGTCGGCGGCGAATATCTCCAGCGCCTCTTGTGCCGACGACGCGGCGTGGCAGGTGTGGCCGAGGTCTTCGAGCATGGCGACGGTGTTGGTCAAAACCAGCGGGTCGTCATCCACCGCCAATATCAGAAGCGGCCGCGGATGATCGGCCGGCTGCGCACCGGGTTCTGGCGCAGCCGTGAATTTCACACCCGCTTCGGCGACCGGCAGCCAGAGTTCGGCGACGGTGCCCTCGCCTTTTTTGCTTTGCAGGCTGAAGCGGCCACCGAACTGCTCGGCCAGGCCATGCACCATCGACAGGCCAAGGCCGGTGCCCTTGCCGGGCCCTTTGGTGGTGAAAAACGGCTCGGTGGCGCGGCGCAAAGTCGTTTCGTCCATGCCCGTGCCGCTGTCGCTGAGCCGCAAATGCACATAACGGCCGGGCTTCAAGCCGGGCTCTCTGGCGAGCACCGCCTGCTCGCGCGCCGAAATGACGATCTCCCCGCCGCCCGGCAGGGCATCGCGCGCATTGACAGCAAGATTAAGCAAAGCCAGTTCGAGCTGATTGGAATCGCCCAGCACCGGCGGCAGCGCTAGCGGAAAGCGCAGTTCGAGCGACACCGCCGGGCCGAGCGAACCTTGCAGCAATTCGGTCATGCCGCGGACGAGATCGGGAATATCGACGGCTTCCTGTTTCAACTCCTGGCGGCGCGCGAAAGCGAGCATGCGTTTGGTCAGCGCGGCGCCGCGTTCCGCGCCCTTGGTCGCGTTGTCCAGAAGCGACAACAGCTTGGGATCGTCCGGCAGACGCTTGCGCATCAGCTCTAAGCTGCCGAGCACCGCCATCAGAAGATTGTTGAAATCGTGCGCGACACCGCCGGTCAACTGGCCGATGGCTTCCATCTTCTGCGCCTGCATAAAGGCTTCGCGGGTCTTATCGAGCTTCTCCTGCGCATCGCGGCGTTCGGTGATGTCGCGCGTGACCGTGGCGTAACCCAGCAAATCACCGTCGTCGCGGCGGATCGGGTCGATGACGACATGCGCCCAGAATCCCGAGCCATCCTTGCGCACGCGGCAGCCCTCGTGCTCGAAGCGGCCGTCGCGCCGCACGGCCTCAAGCGCCTTCTCCGGCATGCCGGCGGCACGATCCTCTTCGGTGTAGAATTGCGAGAAATGTTTGCCGACGATCTCTTCCGGCAGGTAACCCTTGATACGCTGGGCGCCGAGATTCCAGTTGCTGACATTGCCCGATGGATCGAGCAGATAGATGGCGTAATCGGTAACGCCCTGCACCAGAAGCTGGAACTGCTCCTGGCTCTGGCGCAAGGTTTCCTCGGCGGCCTTGCGCTCGGTCAGGTCGCGCGTGATCTTGGCAAAGCCGAGGAGTTCGCCGGACGGCGCGCGGATCGGATCGATGACGACATAAGCCCAGAAGCGGGTGCCGTCCTTGCGCAGGCGCCAGCCTTCGCTCTCAAACTTGCCCTCTTGCTCCGCCGTGGCGAGGGCACGCGCCGGCAATCCGGTGGCGCGGTCCTCGTCCGTGTAGAAGCGCGAGAAGTGCTGGCCGATGATTTCGGCGGCCTCGTAGCCCTTGAAGCGCTGCGCGCCCGGATTCCAGCTGCTGACGATCCCGGTCGGATCGAGCATATAGATGGCGTAGTCGGTCACCGCTTCGATCAGAAGCCGATAGCGCCCGTCTTCGCTTAAAGTTGCGGCCAAACGGCCCGTTGACTCCATCGTCCCGTCATCCCCGGCCTATCCGCTTTTTTCTGATCGGCGCGATAATAGGCAGTGACGGTCAATGCGCGAAAGCGACATTGGTTCAACGGGTTGATGGAAAGGCTCAGGCTACGGTCGGGCGACTCGCAGAACCAGATCGGCCAGGCGTTCGGCGGCGTCGAGCGCGCCGGCCGATTTGGCGGCTTGCGCCATAGAAGCGAGGCGCTTCGGATCAGCGGCCAGGCTAGCGATCTCGGCGGCGAGGCGCTCCGGCGTGAAGTCGCTTTGTACGATGCGGACCGCGCCGCCGGCCTCCTGCAAGACGCCGGCATTGGCGAACTGGTCCTGATCGAGTGCGCCCGGCAAGGGGACGAGAATCGCGGGGCGGCCGATCGCCGAGAGTTCCGCGATGGTCGAGGCGCCGGAGCGCGACACCACCAGATGCGCCGCCGCCATGCGGACCGGCAGATCGGAAAAGAACGCGGCGCAACTGGCGGCGACGCCGAGCTTCTCGTATTGCGCCGAGACCGCGTCGATATCTTCGGGACGCGCCTGCTGCACGACATGCAGCCGCGCGCGGATGTCTTCGCCGAGCAGCGCCACCGCCGGCGGCACGATGTCGGACATGACGCGCGCGCCCTGGCTGCCGCCGAACACCAGCAAGCGAATGGTGCCGTCGTCTTGCGGCGGCGTGTAAGGCACATGCTCGGCTTGCAGCACCAAAGGCCGCACCGGATTGCCAGTGAAGGTCATCTTCGATTGCACGCCGGCATCGACATGGGACAGCACGCGAAAGCCGGTGGCGATCGCGGTGACGCGCCCGGCCAGCAGCCGGTTGGCGCGGCCCATCACGCTGTTCTGTTCGTGCAGGATGGTCGGCACGCCGCGCAAGCTCGCTGCCCAGAGCGGCGGCACGGTCGGATAGCCGCCGAAGCCGACAACGGCCGAGGGTTTGATGCGGCCGATCACCGACCATGCCTTCAGCGTGCCGCGCCCCAGCATCAGCGCGGTGCGCGCCAAGGACAAAGGATCGCGGCCGCGTACCGTGGCGCTTGGAATAAGATAGACCTCGCGCGCGGGGAATTTGAAGTGCGCGGCGCGGACATCGGTGGCAAGGTCAACGGTGGCGCCGCGCTTTTGCAGCGCGCCGGCAAGCGCTTCGGCCGGAAACAGATGACCGCCGGTGCCGCCGGCGCAGAGGAGGATGAGCGGCGTCACGCCCCGCTTCCCACCGGCAAGGCGCCCGGCGCGGTCAGGACCGCGCCGCGCGGGCGTTCGCGTGTCAACGCCAGCAGCATGCCCATGCCGTAAGCCAGCGACAGCATCGACGAGCCGCCATAGGAGATAAAAGGCAAAGTCATGCCCTTGGCCGGAATGAGATGCAGATTGACCGCCATGTTGATCGCCGACTGCGCGGCAAACAGCATGGTGAGCCCGGCGGCGGCGAAGCGCGTGAAGGGGTCTTCGTTACGCATGGCGCGAATAAGCGCGCGAATGACGATGAAGGAAAACAGCGCGACCAATGCGAGACAGAGCGCGACGCCGAATTCCTCGGCCGCGACCGAGAACACAAAATCGGTGTGGCTCTCCGGCAGCAGGCGCTTGACCGTGCCCTCGCCCGGGCCGCGACCGAACCAGCCGCCGCGCATGAAGCTCTCAGTGGCGATGTCGATATTGAAGGTGTCGCCCGATCCCGGATTGAGAAAGCGCTGAATGCGCGAGGCGACATGCGGCACCGTCGAATAGGCGACCAGGAGGCCGAAGCCGGCGACGCCGGCGAGGCCGAACATCCAGATCACGCGCATGCCGGCCATGAAGAACAGCGCGCTCCACACCATGACGATCAGCATGGTCTGGCCGAAGTCGGGCTGGATAACCAGCAGCGCGACCACCGCCAGCAGCAGCGCCAGCGCCATGGCGTTGGCCGGCATTTCCGGACGCTTGGCCGATTCTCCGAACAGCCAGGCGACGAGAATGACGAAAGCCGGTTTGAGGAACTCCGACGGCTGGATATTGACGCCGAAGATGACCAGCCAGCGTTTGGCGCCCTTGATCTCCTGGCCGAACATCGGCGTCGCCGCCACCATGGCGATGGCGACAATAAAGACGGCGAGCGACAGCCGGCGCACCTGGTGCGGCGTCAGGAATGACACCGACAAAAGAATAGCGATCGTGGGAAACAGGAAAACGATGTGCCGGTTGACGAAGTAAAACGGATCGAGGCCGAGGCGGCCGGCGACCGGCGGCGAGGCAGCGAGCGACAGCACGACGCCGGCCAGCATCAGCGCGCCAATGGCGGCCAAGGTCAACCGGTCGACCGTCCACCACCATTCGCCGAGCGGCGTACGTTGTGCGCGCGAAATCATGTCCCAAACCTTCGGGGCCCAAGCTGACGCGTCACGGTTTACGAAGGCTTAACGAAGTCGAAAAAGCCCTCCGCGGGGGGGACGCGGAGGGCTTTATGGCCTTTATCGCGTATCGAGCGATCAGGCCGCTTCGGCTTGCTGGTTCACCACGCTCTCGGCGATCCCGGACAAGGTCGCGTCGGTCGTCTTCTCTTCTTCGAGGGTCTGATCGAGCAGTTTCACCGCGTCCTTGAGGCCGAGTTCCTCGGCCCAGGCCTTGAGCGTGCCGTAGCGCGAGATTTCGTAATGCTCGACCGCCTGCGCGGCGGCGAGCAGACCGGCATCGAGCGCGGGCGAGCCCTTGTATTCGTCCATGATCTCAGCGCCTTCATCGGTAATGCCGACGATCGCCGCACAGGTCTTGCCGGCCGGCTTCTTGTCGATGATGGCGAACACCTTCTCGAGGCGCTCGATCTGGACCTCGGTTTCGCCGTGGTGCTTTTCGAACGCCGCCTTGAGTTCCTCGGTCTGCGCGGCCTTCTGCATTTTCGGCAGCGTGGCGAGAATTTTCTTCTCGGCGAAATAGATGTCTTTTAACGTATCGTGGAAGAGGTCTTCGAGCATTTTGGGTTGCTTGGCCATCGGGCACTCCTGTCGGGTGATTACGCCGTCCCAACACACACAGGTGCCGATGGTTCCTGTCCGCTAACGCACATAGGGCGCCGCGCGCTAAATTTTTGTCACGCCCGGCAAGGCCAGAACCAGATCGTGAAATGCCCGGCCGCGCACTTCGAAGTTCGGATACTGGTCGAACGAGGCGCAGGCCGGCGACAACAGCACCACGGGTTCCTTCAAGCCAGACGCTTCGGCGTCGCGCGCGGCCGCATCGACCGCGAGCGACAAAAGCCCGGTGATTTCGTAGTCGACCTTGCCGTCGAGCGTTTTGGCGAAAGCCTCGGCGGCTTCTCCGATCAGGTAGGCCTTGCGGATGCGCGGCCAATAGTCCGCCAGGCTGTCGATGCCGCCGGCCTTCGGCTTCCCGCCGGCGATCCAGAAAATATCCGGGAAACTCGCCAGCGCCTTCTCGGTCGAGTCGGCGTTGGTGGCCTTTGAATCGTTGACGAAGAGCACGCGGCCCGCGGCGGACTTCTTCGTGCCGATCGGCTGCATGCGGTGCGCGAGACCCGGAAACGTCACCAGGCCTTTCTGGATCTCCGGGAACCCGAGGCCGAGCGCGACGCAGGCGGCGATGGCGCAGGCGGCGTTCTGCGCATTGTGCGCGCCGCGCAGCGCGCCGATACCGGCGAGCTGCGCCACGGGATAGGCTTTGCCGGCCTTGCTTTGCACAATGCGGCTGCCGTCCGCATAAAAGCCGTCGCGCAACGGGCCCTCGACCGAAACGCGCACCACATTGCGGTCGGCCCGTTCGAGCCGCTCGGCGGCGGCGCGGGTATACTTGTCATCGACGCCGATCACCGCGGTGCCGCCCTCTTCCACTTGCGCGACCAGCAAGGTTTTCAACGCGGCGTAGTTCTCGATGCTGCCGTGGCGGTCGAGATGATCGGCCGAGACATTGAGCAGAATGCCGACGGTTGAGCGCAGCGACGGCGCCAGATCGATCTGGTAGCTGGAGACTTCGAGCACATAGACCCGGCCGTCCTGGAACGGCTCAAGCGCCAGCGCCGCGGTTCCGATATTGCCGCCCATTTGCGCGTCGCCGTCGGCGGCGTTGATCAGATGCGCGGTCAGCGCCGTGGTCGTCGATTTGCCGTTGGTGCCGGTGATGGCGACCAGCGGACAATTGAAGCCGGAAGCGACGCGCTCGCGGCAGAACAGTTCGATGTCGCCGATGACCTCAACGCCTTCACGATGCGCGCGCGCCACCGTCCAGTGTGGCGTCGGATGGGTCAGCGGCACGCCCGGCGCCAGCAGCAGAGCCGAGACGTTCGACCAGTCGATGTCGCTGAGATTGGCCGTTTTGATTCCGGCGGCGTTGGCCTGCTCGACCTTGAGCGGCGCGTCGTCGAAGGCGATGACATCGGCGCCACCGGCGATCAGCGCGCGCGCCGTCACCATGCCGGAGCCGCCGAGGCCGAACAGCGCGACCGTTTTGCCGGCGAAGGTGGTGATCGGGATCAAAACTATCTCAACTTCAAGCTCGCCAGGCCGGCGAGCGCCAGCACGACGGCAATGATCCAGAAACGGATGACGATCTGCGGCTCGGTCCAGCCCTGCTGTTCGTAATGATGGTGGATCGGCGCCATCTTGAACACGCGTTTTCCCGTGAGCTTGAACGACACCACCTGGACGATGACCGACACGGCTTCGAGCACGAACAAGCCGCCGATGATGCCGAGCACGATCTCGTGCTTGGTGGCGACCGCGATCGCGCCCAGCATGCCGCCGAGCGCCAGCGAACCGGTGTCGCCCATGAAGATCGAGGCCGGCGGCGCGTTGAACCAGAGAAAGCCGAGCGAGGCGCCGATCAAAGCGCCGCACAGCACGGCCAGTTCGCCGGTGCCGGCGACGTAACGGATCTGCAAATAGTCGGCGAACACCAGGTTGCCGGCGAGATACGAGATCATGCCGAAGCTCGCCGCCGCGATCATCACCGGCACGATGGCGAGGCCGTCGAGGCCGTCGGTGAGATTGACCGCATTGCCGGCGCCAACAATGACGAAGGCACCGAACAGCACGAAGAAGATGCCGAGATTGACCACCATGTCCTTGAAGAACGGAAACACCAGCGAGGTCGCGATCGGGCCCTTGCCGAGATAGGCGATGGCCATGCAGGCGATCACGGCGATGAAGGTTTCCGCCGCCAGCCGGGTGCGGCCGGAGAAGCCGTTATTGGCGCTCTGCTTGGTGACTTTAAGATAGTCGTCGTAAAAGCCGATCAGGCCGAACGACAAAGTGACGCCGAGCACGATCCAGACATAGGGGTTGGCCGGATTTGCCCACAACAGGGTAGAGACCAGCATGCCGGACAAAATCATCAGGCCGCCCATGGTGGGCGTGCCCTTCTTGGAAATGAGATGCGATTGTGGTCCGTCGGCGCGGATCGGCTGGCCCTTGCCCTGCCGCAGCCGCAGCATGTCGATGATCGGGCCGCCGAACAGGAACACGAACACCAGACCGGTGACGATGGCGCCGCCAGTGCGAAAGGTGATGTAGCGGAAAACGTTGAAGAACGCGACTTTGTCGGAAAGCTCGGTCAGCCAATAAAACATCGGATCAAACCTTGCGCCGTTATGATTGTGCCGGCTCGAACCGGATTTTCTTATTACGCATGATCTTATCCGAAAACCGGTTCCCACTTTTCGGGATCATGCGTTTTCCCCGAATACTGCCGTTCCAGCGCCTTGACGATAGGTCCCATCTTCGAGCCGAACGAACCTTTTACCATCACCGCGTCGCCGGCGCGGATGGCGGCCAGCACGGCCGGCTCCAGTTGCGCCGCAGTCTCGGCATAGCCGCCCCGGCGGCTGGAGGGAAGAGCCTGCCACAGCGAATGCATCAGCGGTCCAGAACAATACACCAGATCGACCTTGGCGGCCTCAAGTGCCTGCGCCACGGCGGCATGAAGCCGCACGCCCTCGTCCCCCAATTCCAGCATGTCGCCGAGCACCGCGATGCGCCGGCCCTGCGGCCCAATATCGGCCTGGCCGAGCAGCGCGATGGCGGCGGCCATCGACGCCGGATTGGCGTTGTAGCTTTCGTCGATCAGCAAGGCCGTGCCGCCGGACACCTGCAATGTCAGGCGCGCACCACGGCCGACCGGCGCGCGCAGCCTGGTGAGCGCCAGCGCGGCATGCGCCAGATCGGCGCCGGCAAGCTGCGCCGCCGCCAGCACGGCGAGCGAATTCATGACGAGATGATGACCGGGCGCGCCCAGTTTGTAGGTGACGTCGTCGCCCAGAATGTCGGCATGGACGCAGGACGAGTCAGGCTTTAGCGCCTCGCGCACCAGCCGCGCTTGCGCCGCGGCATGTTCGCCGAAACTGACGATGTTTGAGACGCCAGCGGCCGTGGCGGCGGCGGCGAGGCGCTCATATTGATTGTTATCGCGGTTGATGATGGCCGCGCCGCCCGGCTCAAGGCCGGAGAAGATTTCCGCTTTGGCGTCGGCGATCTTTTCGACGCTGCCGAAATATTCCAGATGCACCGGCTCGACCGTGGTGACGATGGCGACATGCGGCCGCACCAGCGCCACCAGAGGTGTGATCTCGCCGGCGTGATTCATGCCGATTTCAAACACGGCGAATTTCACATCGGCCGGGCAACGCGCCAGCGACAACGGCACGCCCCAGTGATTGTTGTAGGACGCCGCCGAGGCATGGGTTTCGCCATCGGCGGACAGCGCAAGGCGGAGAGCTTCCTTGGTGCCGGTCTTGCCGACCGAACCGGTGACGGCGATGATTTTCGCGTTTGTGCGGGCGCGCGCGGCGCGAGCCAGATCGCGCAAAGCATCGAGCACGTCGTCGACGATGAGCAGCGGCGCATCGGCTGCGAACATCGCGCGCTTGTCGCGGGTGACAACGGCAAGTCCGGCGCCCGATTGCAACGCCGCTTCGACGAAGTCATGGCCGTCGCGCACATCGGTCAGCGCGAAGAAGGCATCGCCTCTGGCCATGGTGCGGCTGTCGATGGAAATGCCCTTGACACTTGCCGGCAGCACGCCGGATCTTTCGGCGCGCATCGCGGCGGCCATGGCGGAGAGGGTCCAGAGGGGGGTCATTGCAAGATTCCAAACGTCGCGGCGATCTCTCTTCCCCTCTCCCCTTGTGGGAGAGGGTGCCGAGCGAACGAAGAGAGCGAGGCGGGTGAGGGGTCGGAGCGAAACGCAGCGTGAGACCCCTCACCCGGCTCGCGCGTCGCTTTCGCTCCGCGCGATCCACCCTCTCCCACAAGGGGAGAGGGAAAGAAAGAAAGCGACCGCGACACTTCCACTTTCATGCTCCGGCATCCTTCAACGCCTTAGCCACCGCCTCGTGATCGGAAAACGGCAACACCGTGGCGCCGACGATCTGGCCGACCTCGTGGCCTTTGCCGGCGATCAGCAGCACGTCGCCATTTCTCAGTTGCTCGATGCCGGCGCGAATGGCCGAGGCGCGGTCGCCGATTTCGACCGCGCCCGGCGCTTCGGCGAGAATGGCGGCGCGAATGGCGGCGGGATTCTCGCTGCGCGGATTGTCGTCGGTGACGATGACACGGTCGGCATTCTCATGGGCGATGCGGCCCATGATCGGGCGCTTACCGGTGTCGCGGTCGCCGCCGCAGCCGAACAAGACGATGAGCTTGCCGCTGGCATAGGGCCGCAGCGCAGCGAGCGCCTTGGCCAAGGCATCGGGCTTGTGCGCGTAGTCGATAAAAATCGGCGCGCCGTTATGCGTGCCGGACAGTTCGAGGCGGCCTTTGGCGCCGGTGAGTTTTTCCAGCGCGGCGAAGACGCGCGCGGGCGCAGCGCCAGTGGCAATGGCAAGCCCAGCGGCGACCGCAGCGTTCTGCACCTGAAAGCCGCCGACCAGCGGCAGCTTCACATTATATATGTCGCCGCCATGCGCGATCTCGACGACCTGCGCGAAACCGTCGATAGCGCCGCCGACCAATTTGATGTCGTCGCCCTTTTCGCCAACGGTCATGATCTTGAGGCCGCGCGCCTTCGCGGCGTCGATCACCTGCCCTGAATAGCAATCGTCGACATTAATGACCGCCGTGCCGTCGGGCGCGATCAGGTCGGAGAACAGCCGCAACTTGGCCGCAAGATAGGCCTCGATGGTCGGATGATAATCGAGATGATCGCGCGACAAGTTCGTATAAGCGCCGGCGGCGATGCGCACGCCGTCGAGACGATGCTGATCGAGACCGTGCGACGAGGCCTCCAATGCCAGATGGGTGACGCCCTCGCCCGCCAGACGGTCGAGCGTGCGATGCAGTTCGACCGGATCGGGCGTCGTCAGCGAACCGTATTCCTCGCCCTTTGGCGACACGACGCCGACGGTGCCGATGCTGGCGGCCTGTAAGCCAAGCTGCGCCCAGATCTCGCGCGTGAACGCCGCGACCGACGTCTTGCCGCTGGTGCCGGTGACAGCAACCGTTGTCGCCGGCTGGCGCGCATAAAACTTCGCTGCGGCGAGCGACAAAGCGCGCCGCGCATTCTTCACTGCGACAAAAGCAACAGTGTCCGGCAATCCATCGGGCTTGTGCTCGCCGACGATCGCGGCGGCGCCGGCTTGCGCGGCCTTGACGGCGAACTGTGCGCCGTCAGCCTTGGTGCCGGGAATGGCGACGAAGACAAAACCGGGCGCGACCTTGCGGCTATCGGATGTCACGCCGGTGACGTCGACGGCGGCATGATGCGCATCGACATTTGCATCCGGCAGAAGGTCGCGCAGTTTCACCGTGTCACCTTGTTGCCGACCAAGAGAAGCTGGTCGGCTTTGGGTAGATCGAAACGCGGCTGAATGTCCAGCAACGGCGCGACGCGCTCGATGACGCGCGCCGTGGTAGGCCCCGCGTTCCAGCCGGCGGTGGCATAGCCATGGGTTTCCTTGCTCGGCTGCGGTTCGTCCAGCATGACCAGAATGAGATAGCGCGGCTTGTCGGCCGGCAGCACAGCCATGAAATCGGTCAATAATTTGGTCTTGGAATAACGGCGGTTGACGACCTTTTCCGCGGTGCCGGTCTTGCCGCCGATGTAATAGCCCTCGACGTTCGACGACTTGCCGCTGCCGATCTCGGCATTGAGCCGCATCAAATAACGCATCTTGATGCTGGTTTCGGGCTTGAGCACCTGCTTGGCGACGGCCTTCACCTCGTCAGGCGTGCGCTTGAGGAAGGTCGGCGGAATGAGCAGCCCGCCGTTCAGCGTGGCGGCGACGCCCATCACCGCCTGCAATGGCGCGACCGAGAGGCCGTGTCCGAAGGCGATGGTGACCGTGTTCAACTCGCCCCAGTTCTTCGGCACGATCGGCTCGGCGCTCTCGGGGAGTTCGGTACGCAGGCGGTCGAGCTGGCCCATCTTGCGCAGCCAGGCCTTGTGGTAATCGACGCCGAGCGACAACGCGAGCCGCGCGGTGCCGATGTTCGACGAGTAGGTGAAGATTTCCGACACGTTCAGCACGCGCTTCTGCGCGTGATAGTCGTTGATGGTGAACTTGCCGTAGCGCAGCGGCATGCGCGCATCGAACGTCGTGTTGAGATTGATGCGGCCACTGTCAAGGCCCATCGCCAGAGTCAGCGCCTTGAAGGTCGAACCCATTTCAAAGACGCCGGTAGTCAACCGGTTGATGCGCGTTGGATCGTTGGCTTCCTTCGGATTGTTCGGGTCGTAATCCGGCGACGACGCCATGGCAACGATCTCGCCGGAGTTGACGTCGAGGATGACGCCGGCCGCGGCCTTGGCGCTGAACTTGTCGCGCGCCTTGGCCAATTCATCGCGCAGTGCGAATTGCACGCGCAGATCGAGCGCCAGTTCGACGGGCTTTTGCAGCCGGTCGGTAGCGAGCCCGGCCATATGAAGCGCCGCGAGCCCCTGCCCGTCGAGCCACTTCTCGATGCCGGCGATACCCTGGTTATCGACATTCACATGGCCGATCTCGTGCGAAACCGTCGTGCCGTTCGGATAAACACGCTTGTTTTCGCTAAGGAAGCCGACGCCGGGAAGGCCGAGGCGGTGAATTTCCTGCTGCTGCTTCGGCGTGATTTCGCGCTTGAGCCAGACGAAGCCGCGCTTCGACGACAGCCGTTCACGCACTTCGGTGGCGTCGAGGTCGGGCATCACCGCAGTCAACAGTTCGACAGCTTCATCGACGTCGATGAGCTTGCGCGGTTCGGCAAACAGCGACGGCGTCTTGACGTCGGTGGCGATGATGGCGCCGTTGCGATCCAGAATGTCCGGCCGCGACGTCGCGGTCGCGTCCTGGGCGACGCGGCGGGTGCCGCCGTGGCTGTCGCTGACGGAAGCGAACATCACCAGCCGCAGCGCGATGATGCCGTAGACGGCGGCGAAGACGACAATGGCGAGGCCGAGCCGCGCCTTGGCTTTCACATTGCGGTCGACGTCCTTGCCATAGAGCAGCGAACGCAGCGCACGCTGGAAGCGCGACTCGCCGGGTTTCGTTGTGGCGGTGGCTGGAGTGTGGCTCATCGCGGCGCCTTTTTGGCCGGGATGCTGCCTGTGGCGTCATTGCCGATCATGTTGGCGATCGGATCGGCGTTCGGCGGCGGCGGCAACGGACGCTCCGGCAGCGCGTCGAACGTGTCGAACTGGTTCGCCTGGATGGCCTTCAATTTGAGATGACGTTCGGCCAGACCCTGGATGCGGCTCGGCGTGTCGAGCCTGGCCCATTCGGCGCGCAGCCGCGCGGTAGCGTCGCGCTCGCGGCGCAATTCATTGCGCAATTTGGCGACGCGTTCGGCCTGCAAGGTGGAATCGAACTTGATCTTGTAGACGAAGGATGCCGACAGGATCAGCACCGCGATCACCAATATGTTGAGGAGACGCATGTGCTAGTGCCCCCGAATCACGTCGTCGAGCGACGGCAGGTTCGGCAGCAGATTCGACAGATCGTCGTCATGCGCCGGCGCGTCGGTGCGTTCGGCGGCGCGCAGTTTGGCGGAGCGGGCGCGCGGGTTGCGCGCGTTCTCCTCCGCGTCGGCGACGACGGGACGTTTGGTGAGCGTCGTGAAGCTCGCCGCCGCCTGATCGACCTGCGGCAGATGGCGCGAACCGCCGCGCGCCTCACCACGCGCAACGAGAAACGATTTGACGATGCGGTCTTCCAGCGAATGAAACGACACCACGACGAGGCGGCCGCCGGCTTTGAGAATGCGCTCGGCGTCGGCGAGCGCGGCAACGAGTTCGCCGAGTTCATCATTGACGAAAATACGCAGCGCCTGAAACGTGCGCGTCGCCGGATGAATTTCGTGCGGCTTGGCGCGCACCACCGAGCCGACAATGCGGGCAAGCGCGGCCGTCGTTTCGATCGGCGCTTCGGTGCGGGCCTTGACGATGGCGCGGGCGACGCCGCGCGAGTGACGTTCTTCGCCGAGCAGATAAATGATGTTGGCGAGATCGGCCTCATTGGCCTTGGCGACGACATCGGCGGCGCTCGGGCCATCCTTCGCCATGCGCATGTCGAGCGGGCCATCGAGCCGGAACGAAAAGCCGCGCTCGGCCTGGTCGAGCTGCATCGACGACACGCCGACATCGAGCACGACGCCGTCGACTTGTTCGAAGCCGCACGCGCGGGCAACGTTGGCGAGATTGGAAAACCGGTCTTCGACGAGAGTGAGCCGGCCCTTGGCCTCTTCGACCATGGCGAAGCCTCCGGTAATGGCGGTCTGGTCGCGGTCGATGCCGATGACCTGGCAGTCGGCGGCAGCGAGGATCGCGGCGCTATAGCCGCCGGCGCCGTAGGTGCCGTCGATGTAAACGCCGCCGTCCCGCACAGCGAGATACTCAAGCGCAGGCCCGCCCAGCACCGGGACGTGCCGGTCCGCGCCGCCGCCATCGGGCCGGGATGAGAATTCGTGCGCTACCATGACTTTGCGGACGTCGGACAAGTGTTCCTGCGAATGACCGGGCCCCGCCGCCCGGTTGGGGCTGCGGGGTTCGCGTGCGGACCCATTAAGCCCCTCTTAATGTTAAGGATTTGTTGCCGAAACCGGGCTATTCAGAGGCCGGGTTGATTTCCGCCGCGGCAAGGCCGAATGATGCGCCAGACCTACGTGTTCCATCCCGGATGATCACATAGACCCTCGTCGCTCTGCTTTTTTCATGGCAAGATCGATCCTGAGGGACATTCGAAGCGGGGTTCGGGCATGTTGATCCAACTTCACAGCCAAGCAACGACGACGCCGAAGGTGCGGGCG
>CAMBQQ010000080.1 GCA_945870035.1 Rhizobium sp. Q54
TCACAGGATCGAGAATATGTTCGGCAGGCTCAAAGACTGGCGACGTATCCATACCCGTTACGACCGATGCGCCCACACCTTCATGTCAGCAATCTGCATTGCTGCAGTCGTCATCTTCTGGCTGTGATCAATGAGTCCTGACCCTAAGAGGCTTTTCGCACGTCGGCGAGGAAGCTTTCGACTTCCAGCCGCAGCCGCGACGAGCTGCGTGACACTTCCGAGGCTGAGGCGAACAGTTCGTTGGCGGCCTGGCCGGTGCGCATCGCCGCCTGCTGCACTTCGCCGATATGCTGCGTCACTTCGTCGGTGCCGGCGGCGGTCTCGCCGATGCGGTCGGCGATTTCCTGGGTTGCGGCATGCTGCACGCCGACGGCCTCGGCAACCGCCTCCGCGATCTTGTCGACCTCGACAATGGCGGCATCCATGATGCGGATCGCCGACACGGTTTCGCGCGTCGCGGTCTGGATTTGCACGATCTGCGACGAAATCTGCTCGGTCGCTTTGGCGGTCTGCCCGGCGAGCAGTTTGACTTCCGATGCCACCACCGAAAAGCCGCGGCCGGCGTCGCCCGCGCGCGCCGCCTCGATCGTGGCGTTGAGCGCCAGAAGGTTGGTCTGCTGCGCGACGTTATTGATCAGCTTGACCACTTCGCCGATCTGGTCGGCGGCAGCCGCCAGAGCGTTGATCGTCCGGTCGGCGTGATGCGAGTGCTGCACCGCGTTGCGGGTGATGTGCGAGGCGGCCGCCACGCGTTCGCCGATCTCTTGCGCCGAGCGCGCCAGTTCGCCGGTCGCCTGCGCCACCGCCTGCACGTTCATCGAGGTTTGCCGCGCGGTTGCGGCGACGTTGACGGACTGCTGGTTGGTCTGTTCGGCGGAAACCGACAGCGAGCGCGACGTCGCCTCCAGTTCGGTCGATGATGCTTCAAACGACTCGGCGACGCCGGAGACCTTCACCTCGAACGCCTTCGCCATGTCTTCGAGCGCCAAAGCGCGCGCTTCCTTGGCGGCGCGCTCGGAATCGCGGACGGTGGCGAGCGTCTTGTTTTCGATCAGGCTCAGCTTGAAGAAATCGACCGCGCGCGCCACCTCGCCGATTTCGTCGCCGCGGTTCGTATCGGCGACCGTGACGTCGAGCCGTCCGGCCGCCAGATAATGCACGGTGCGGCTGACCCGGGCGAGCGGTCCGGTCACCCGCCGGATCACCACACGGAAACAGGCGGCGGTGACGCAAAGCCCGATGACGACGCCGATGCTCTTGAGGATCAGCTCGGAGAATGCGTCGGATTCCATTTGCAACGCATGCTTCTCGCCGGCCTTGGCGGCGGCGTTGAGGATAGCGAGGAAGGTATCGATGTTCGGGTTGGTCTGCGTCACCCAGTCCCGATAGGCCAACGGATAGACGCCGGCCTTTTCGCCAGCCATGCGCATGCTGTCGACCTGGGGCACAAACATGCGCCAATACTGCCGGTTCGCCTCCGCGATCGCCGTCATGATCGGTGAGTTTTCTTCTTCGACAATGGTGATTTCGGCGGCGATTTGATCGCCGAATTGAATCTTGGCGCGGCCAAGCTCGATGCTCAGCAGTTCGTCAGCCGAGATCGGCCTGCCGGCGATGATGGCATGGGTCACAATCGCACGCTCATTGCCGGCGATTTCGCGTTGCTTCCAGCTGATGCTCTTGATGCGCGAATAGCGAGTCAGAACCGGATCGCTTTGAACTTCGATATAGGAGGCGGCGCTCCACAGTTCCTGCGTCGCCTTGATCAGCGCGGTCATCGCGGCGTTGAAGCCGGACAGCGTCGCCGGATCGCGCCGCTCCAGCGGCAAGGCGAACTGCGTGCTTAATTTAGCGCGCCACGTTTCGGCGTTGTCGCGCGCGGCGGCAAGCGTGTTCACGGCGGAAACTTTGGTGGGGAAGTCGATCGTGGCGACGGCGCTCAGCGCTTCGGTGAGTTGGCGCTCGCTGTTTTCCCGAAACGCGTCGCGGCGCTGCTTGGAAGCCACGCTGACGGAGTCCGCCGAGGCGAAGGCGCCGTTGATCATCGGCTGTTCGCGCAGCAGGAAATAAATGCCGCCGACCAGCGCGTTGCCGGCGCGGTCGGCGGCGCGCAATGTCTTGGCGTATTGGAATTTCTGCCAGGCGCCGACGCCGTCGGCGGTAAAATCGAAGATCAGCATCGCGGCCATGCAGCCGGTCGCCAGCAGCAGCGAGAATTTCAGCGTCTTGAAATGGGCGAGAAGAGACGCGAAAGCCGCGGGTTTGCTTGGCAAAACAACCATTTCAAATCGCCTTCGAAGCCGTCAGTAATCAGGGGAGCTTCGGCGGTTCCGGTTAATAAAGGCGAAGCCAACCTGTTAATCTACTTTGCCATCGGAAAATGGCGCTGCTTTTCCGGTAAACCGGCACCGCGCGCCAGTGACAAAATTGGCGGTGCTTACGGCGCCCCGCGCATGCGCAAGCGGTCGCCGCGCACATCCCAGCCGTCGAGCCGGTTGAGGAAGCTCATGCCGAGCAGATTGGTCTTGAGCTGCCCGCTTTGCGCCACCAAAGCCGGCACCGCGCGCTGCATCAGTCCGCCAATGACGAGGCGATCGAGCGTCACGGACGCTGCGCGGGCGCGGCCATTGGCGGTGTCGACATTGACCGTATAGCTCAAGACCTCGATCGGCAGGCCGGCGGCCCTGGCCGCTTCCTGCGTCAGCACCACGGAGCTTGCGCCGGTGTCGAGCACCATCGGCACCCGCGCGCCATTGATATGCGCGGTCAGCGCGAAATCGCCGTTGCGTCCGCGCACCACTTCGGCGCTGGCGCCGCGGCTGGCAACGTAGCCCGGCATCAGTTCGGCGATGACGCGATCGGCGGTATCGCGCAATTCGAAACGATAGCTGTAGCCGACCACCAGCAGCAGGGCGACCACCACCCAGAACAGCATCGCCTCCAGTGCTTTCGACAATTTGTCGCGGAACACGACCACCACCAAGGCGCCGGCGCAGATCACAAGCACGGTCTTGATCGCGATCGATCCGACGTCGTGGCGCAGCAGCGTGGCGATGGCGTCCTGGTCATGGCTGCCGATCAGCGCCGCCAGCGACAGCGCCACACCGATAACGAAGATCCAGGTCAGGCGGCGGGTCACGGCGTTAGCCCGCCGCCGTGGTGGTGACGGGCAGGCTCAGGCCCGCCTCCGCCATCCGCGCCGGCAGTTCGGCCATCACCTGCGCGCGCCGCGCTTCGCTGAACGTGCTCCATGCCGCCACCTCGTCGAGCGTGCGGCCGCAGCCCAGGCAAAGACTGGTGCGGGCGTCGATCGTGCAGAGTTTGATGCAAGGTGACTGGATCATGTCCGGTTTCAACGACGCCCGTTCAAGGCCCGAACATAGGTCGCATCGGGCCGAACGCAATCGCGGAATTGTCGCGGTCTAGGTGCCCGCCCGGAACAAAGGCCGGCGGCTGAGACGGCGGCGTTCCTCACTGCTGAGGATCGGCTCTCCGGCCGGCGCGATCGGCGGCGCGGTTTCGGTCATCGGGGCCATCGCCGCCACCACGCGCTCGGGCGGGAAGGTGGCCACGACTTCGGTGCCGATGCGCAGCTTGGACTTCAGCGTGAAGCTGCCGCCATGCAGATCGACCAGGCTCTTGGCGATCGGCAGGCCGAGGCCGGTGCCCTGTTCGGCCGATTTGATCGAGTTCGATCCCTGCCCGAACGAGGCCAGCACAATCGGAATTTCCTCTTCCGGAATGCCGGCGCCGGTGTCCTTGACGCTCATGTACTGGCCGCCCGACGCGGTCCAGCCGACCTTCAGCCAGATCTCGCCGCCTTGCGGCGTGAACTTGATCGCGTTCGACAACAAATTGAGGCAGATCTGGCGCAGCGCGCGCTCGTCGGCCCACAGCCGCGGCAGATCGGGCTCGTAGACTTCGTGCAACGTAATGCCGCGGCTGGTGGCGCGCAGCTTGAGAAGATGATGACAGTCCTCGACGACGCCGGTCAGCGACACCGACTCTTCGTTGAGTTCGTAACGGCCGGCCTCGATGCGCGACAGATCGAGGATTTCGTTGATGAGGCTCAGGAGATGCACGCCCGACGTATGAATATCGCCGGAATATTCCTTGTAGGCCGCGACCGAATGCTCGCCGAACACTTCGGTCTTCATCACTTCGGAGAAGCCGAGAATGGCGTTGAGCGGCGTGCGCAGTTCGTGGCTCATTTGCGCGAGAAACCGCGACTTGGAAATGTTGGCGGCCTCGGCGCGCTGGCGCGCTTCGTCCGAAATCATTTTGGCCTGTTCGAGTTCGCCGATCAGCGCGTCCTTTTCGGCGCGCGCTTCCAGAGTCGCGAGCGTCGTCGAATAAAGCCGATAGGCCAGCACGGCGAAATAACCCTGCGCCGTCACGGCCATGACCGCGAGGATATAGTCGCGCAAGGTGCCTTGCAGCGCGAAGTCGAGCGCGATCGCCGCGGTCACCGGGAAGGTCGCGGCGAAAGCCGCGATCGGGAGCGATGACGCCAGCATGCTCGACACCGCCACCACCAGCAGCATGACGAACAGCATGAAGGTGCCGGACGACTCGTCGTTGCCGACCGGATGAATCAGGATGAACATCCAGGCGAGACCATAGAACAGGTCGAGCATGATGAAGCGCACGCGCCAGGCGCGCGCATCGACCGCCGCCATCGACAGTTCGAGGAACTGCTTGCACTTGGTGACGATCACGGCGTGAATGACCAGCACCGAGGCGGTCCACGCGCCGGCCGTCACCGCGCCGGTCCACAGGCTGGACAGGAAGCCGATGGTGGCGACCAGAAGCAGAATGACCAGCGAGGCGGAGAGGCGGTTCTGCGCGTATTGCCGCAGCAATTCGTAGTCGAACGCCGGCCGCGTGCCGGAGGTCGAGGTCAACCGGTCGCGCGCGTCGCGCACATGCTGCGAGGCAAGGCGGCGCTTCACCGGCGAGGTTTCCGGCGGCAGCGCGGAGAGGTCGGGTTGTTCGCCTGGGATCATGAAAGGGGACGCCGTTTACACAACAATACCGGTCCGCAAAGTCGCGCAAATTCCTTAAGACGGTGCTTAAGTTGACCGGGGATGAAGCAGCTAGTTCCGCAGCGGTTAACAAGTGTTAACCCGCCGCATGATCCCGAAAAGTGGGTACCGGTTTTCGGATAAGATCATGCGGAAGCAAAAAGCCCTCTTTGACAGGCCAATTCGGCTGTGTTGGGCTGGTGCGGCACAAAAACGGCACCGGGGGGCGGCAAATGAAGCTTTACGACACCAAAACAGCGCCCAATCCGCGCCGCACCCGCATCTTCCTGGCCGAGAAAGGCATCGCGGTGCCGACCGAGCAGGTCGACATGACGACCTTCCAGCACAAGACGCCGGAATACACCGCGATCAACCCGCTCCAGCGCATGCCGGCGCTGGTGCTCGACGACGGCACGGTGATCACGGAGTCGATGGCGATCTGCCGTTATTTCGAGGCGCTGCAGCCGGAGCCGGCTTTGTTCGGGCAGGGCGCCAAGGAGATCGCGCTGGTCGAGATGTGGAACAGGCGCTGCGAGATCAACTTCTTCGCCAATGTGGCGGCGGTGTTTCGTCATTTGCATCCGGCGATGAAGGAATACGAAGTGCCGCAGGTGCCGGCCTATGCCGAGGCGATGCGGCCGAAGGCGATTGCGTTTCTCGAACTGCTCGACAAGGAACTGGCGACGCGCGAGTTCATTGCCGGCGATAAATATTCGGTCGCCGACATCACGACGTTATGCGCGGTCGATTTCATGAAGCCGTCGCGCATTCAAATGCCGGAGACGCTGACCCACGTGAAGCGCTGGCACGCCGCGGTGGCGGCGCGGCCGAGCGCGAAGGCGTGAGACTCTTCACCTCTCCCACAGGGAGAGGTCGACCGCCAAGCGTAAGCGAAGGCGGGCGGGTGAGGGGTTATGGCTTATGAGAGTTTGTAACCCCTCACCCGGCTCGCAAGAGCTCGCCGACCTCTCCCTATGGGAGAGGTAAAGAAAACAGGCTTTCCAGGAAATTGCGTATGCACCTCACCGTCATCGGCTGCGGCGATGCCTTCGGCTCCGGCGGCCGCTCCAATACCTGCTTCATGCTCAAGACCGCGAAAGCCACCTTGCTGGTCGATTGCGGCGCCTCGGCTTTGCCGGCCTTGAAGGCGCAGAACATCGACCTCAACAGCATCGACGGCATTATCCTCTCGCATCTGCATGGCGATCACTTCGGCGGCCTGCCGTTCTTCATGCTCGACGCGCAATTTCTCGCCCGCCGCGACAAGCCGTTGCTGATCGCAGGCCCGCCCGGCACGCGCGACCGCCTCAACGCGGCGATGGAAGTGTTCTTTCCGAAATCGACCGGTTCGAATTGGCGCTTCGACTGGCGCGTCGAGGAAATCGCCGTCGGCGTGCCGTCCGATGTGCTCGGCCATTCGATTGTCACCGCCGAGGTCATTCATCAGTCCGGCGCGCCGTCGACCGCGCTACGGCTTTCCGACGGGCAAAAGACCTTCGCCTATTCCGGCGACACCGAATGGACCGATGCGCTTCTCGCCATCGCCCGCGACGCCGACCTGTTCATCTGCGAATGCTACGCCTATGCCGGTGTGAGGATGACCGGCCATCTGAGCTGGGAAATCCTTGAGCCGCGCCTTGGCGCTCTCGCCGCCAGACGGACCATGCTGACGCACATGAACCCGACCATGCTGGCGAAGACCGGCGAGGCGAGGGCGGCCGGCGTCCTGGTGGCGGAAGACGGATTGAAACTGGAGTTCTGACGTGACCGACACTCTCGAGAAGCGGATCCGCGCCAGTTTCGACAAGCAGGGCCTGATGGGCACTTTGGGCGCGACCTTGATCACGGTCGGACGCGGTTTGGTCGAGATCGCGCTGACGCCGAACGATGCCGTCTCGCAGCAGCACGGCTTTGTCCATGCCGGCGCTGTTGCCGCCATTGCCGACAGCGCCGCCGGCTACGCCGCGCTCACCCTCATGCCGGCCGAAGCCGGCGTCCTGACCGCCGAGTTCAAGATCAATCTGCTGGCGCCGGCGGCCGGCGACCGCCTCATTGCGCGCGGCAAGGTGATCAAGGCCGGCCATACGCTAACCCTTTCCCAGGCCGAGGTTTTTGCCGAGGCAGACGGGCGGGAAAAACTGGTCGCACTGCTCACCGCCACGCTGATGACCGTGCACGGCCGGGACGGGGTGAGCGATTAGCGCTCTTCTTTTTCCGTCTCCCCATAGGCGAGCTATGTGGGAGAGGGTGCCGAGCCGCGCTAGCGGCGAGGCGGGTGAGGGGGCTTTCGCACGGCCTTTCCCCCTCACCCGGGTCGCGCTTCGCTGCGCTCAGCGCGATCCACCCTCTCCCACAGGGGGAGAGGGTAAGGAAGCGCGCATGGAAGCCGGAAAGCGACATTGGAATTCAGGCGTGCCCGGCGCCTTCACAAGAAATACGGGCGATGAATCACGTCTAAATATCTGTCGTCCCCGCGAAGGCGGGGACCCATACGCCGCAGCGCGAGCTTGGGGTAAGGCACAAGCGACCTTATTCTACCGTGCACCTTGATCGAAACACCGGGGCTATGGGTCCCCGCTTGCGCGGGGACGACAACGGATGCCTCACACCGCCAGATTATCGATCAGCCGCGTCGACCCGATCTTCGCCGCCACCAGCAGCCGGATCGGTCCGTCCTTCAGCATCTCCACCGGAGCCAGAGTCATCGCATGACGCGCTTCCAGGTAATCGACCGCAAACTCGGCCTGCCGGATGTGCATGCGGCCTTCTTCCAGCACCATGGCGATCGGCTCGCCGGCCTTGATGCGCGCCGCACAATTTTTCAGCGTGCGGTACAGAACCGGCGCGTGGCGGCGTTCGAGGTCGCTGAGATAGACATTGCGCGACGACATCGCCAAGCCGTCCTTCTCGCGCACGGTGGCCATGCCGATCACCTTCAGCGGCAAATCGAGATCCTTGGCCATTTGCGTGACGACGCGCAGTTGCTGGTAGTCCTTCTGGCCGAACATGGCGAAGTCCGGCGTCACCTGCGTGAACAGTTTGGCGACCACGGTGGCGACGCCGCCGAAAAAGTGCGGACGAAATTTGTCCTCCAGCCCGGCCAAAGCCGCGCCCTCCGGCGCCAGCCGCGTGGCATATCCCTGTGGATACATCGTGGCCGGCGACGGCGCCCACACCATGTCGGCCTTCACGCCGGTCAGCGCTTCTATGTCTTTTTTAATAGTGCGCGGGTAGGAGCCGAAGTCCTCGGTCGGCGCGAACTGCGTCGGGTTGACAAAAATCGACACGACGACGCGGTCGGCGCGTTTCTGGCCCTCGCGCACCAGCGCCAGATGGCCGCGATGCAGCGCGCCCATGGTTGGCACCAGCGCAATGGTCTCGCGGTTTTTTCGATAGCGCGCGATGTCGCGGCGCAGCGCCGGGATCGTGTGCACAAGGATCGGCGGTTTCGTCATGGCTCTGCTCGCTGCGGGTCGGGCCTTATGTCGGGTTCCTGTCATGGAACGGCGCTACGTTTATCAGCCGGCGTTAACCACGGCCACGCGGATTAATGGTTAAACTGTGATAAACTTGACTAAACTACCGCAATTAATGGACTATCGGCGCACCAAAGGACGCCCTTAATGCTGGTCCAACCGATCAAAAGTAGCACGCAGTCAGCCCACGTTGTCGTTCTTGGCAACGAGAAGGGCGGTTCCGGCAAATCGACCACCGCGCTGCACATTGCGGTCGCGCTGCTCAAGGCCGGCCAGCGCGTCGCCACCATTGATCTCGACTCGCGCCAGCAGAGCTTCACCCACTACATCGAGAACCGCCGCGCCTGGGCCGAGCGCGCCCGCGTCAAGCTCGAGCTGCCGACGCATTATTGCGTGCCGCGCTCCGACACCAATTCGGTCGAAGCCAACGAGGCGAACGAGTTCAACGGGTTTTCCAAGGCGATCGCCGCCATCGAGCACACGCACGACGTCGTCATCATCGACACGCCCGGCAACGACACTTACCTGATGCGCCTGGCGCATTCGATGGCCGACACCTTGGTCACGCCGCTCAATGACAGCTTTGTCGATTTCGATGTGATGGCGACGCTCGACCCGACCGATTTCACCGTCACCGGCGAAAGCCACTACGCCTCGATGGTGCGCAATGCGCGCCGTCAGCGCCGTCTCGTCGATGGCCGTCTGACCGACTGGATCGTGGTGCGCAACCGTCTTTCCACGCTCGGCTCGCGCAACAAGAAGCTGGTCGGCGAGGGCATTAACGAACTCGGCAAGCGCATGGGGTTCCGCACCGTCGACGGTTTCGCCGAGCGGGTTGTCTATCGTGAATTCTTCCCGCGCGGTCTGACCGCTTTCGACGATCTCGACGAAGCGACGCTCGGCACCCGTCCGAACATGTCGCATCTGACCGCGCGCGAGGAAGTCATCTCGCTGCTGAATTCGCTGCATCTGCCGATGTCGGAAAACGGCAAGCGCCGCGCCGCCGCCCGCGCCGAATGGTATTCGGTCATGGACGAGCCGTTGCAGGTCCACGACCTGCTGGCCTAGAGGCCCGCTTCCAATTTGCCGCACGGACCCCGCTTTCGCAGGCGCGAGCGGATGATTATGTCTAGCCATCGATGAACCTTGAATCGGTGTAGACTGCCGGCCATGAGCGCCCCGACCCGCAAAGACACGAAAATCCCGGCCAATCCGTCCTCCCGGCCGGAGATCGATGCTTTTCTGGAGAAGGTGAAGGGGCTCGGCCCCGCCGCCACCGCCGGCAAGCGCGGCCGGCTGATTTTCGCGCTCGATGCCACGATGAGCCGGCAGCCGACCTGGGATTCGGCCTGCGCCCTTCAGGCCGACATGTTCCGCGAGGCGGCGTCGATCGGCGGCCTCGACATTCAGTTGCTCTATTTCCGCGGCCTGAGCGAATGCCGCGCCTCCGGCTGGGTGGCGGACGCCGACAAACTGGCGTCGCTGATGCAGCGCATCGATTGCCGCGGCGGCCACACCCAGATCGGCAAGGTCTTGAGCCATGCCCGCCAGGAACAGGCGCGTCAGCGCGTGCAGGCTTTGGTGTTCGTTGGCGATGCGATGGAAGAAGGCATCGACGATCTGGCCCATGCCGCCGGCGAACTCGGCCTGCTCGGCGTGCCGGTGTTCATGTTCCAGGAAGGCGCCGATCCGGTGGCGGAGACCGCCTATCGCGAGATCGCGCGGCTGTCGCGCGGCGCCTATTGCCGTTTCGATACCGGTTCGGCGGCGCAATTGGCCGAATTGCTGCGCGCGGTGGCGGCCTACGCCGCCGGCGGCCTCAAGGCCTTGTCCGACCTGTCGGCGCGCAAGGCCGGCGGCGCGCGGCTGCTGCTCGCGCAGATGAAATAAGCGCATGATCCCGAAAAGTGGATACCGGTTTTCGGATAAGATGATGCGCAATCAAAAAAGCGTTTCCTGATGCTTATTTTCGGTTTGCTCGCTCTGGTGATCGGTCTGTGGGTGCTTCACAAAGTGTCCAAGGTCGATCCACGCCTCGGCGCCCGCGTCGTCAAGGCCAGCGGCGGCTTGCTGTCGCTCGGCGTTGCGGTCTTCCTCGGCATCCGCGGCCAGATCGGTATCGCCATCCCGATAGGCTTATTCGGATTGGGGTTGCTCGGCTGGGTGCCGTTCGGCCCCGCCGGTTTTTCCGATCGCACCGAAAAGAAAACCGGCCAGACCTCGCGCGTGCGCACGGCTTTCGTTGAAATGGCTCTCGACCATGACAGTGGCGCGATGGGCGGGCTGGTGCTGGCCGGCCGGTTTCAGGGCCGCACTTTCGAGAGTCTGGATATTGCGGCGTTGATCGAGCTTCTCACCGAAGTCGATGAGGAAAGCCGCGCGCTGCTAATTCCGTATCTTGACCGCCGGGACCCCGGCTGGAGTGAACACGCGCAGCGTGATGCGGCACCGGGGCGGGGCGCGGCGAGCAGCGGCAAAATGTCGGAACAGGAGGCCTATCAGATCCTTGGCCTGGAAGCTGGCGCGAGCGCCGACGCCATCGGTCGCGCGCACCGCACGCTGATGAAGAAATTCCATCCCGACCAGGGGGGCTCGACGTATCTCGCGGCCCGTATCAATGAAGCCAAAGAAATTCTGCTTCGTCGCCATCGCTGATGTACTCCAGACATACCATCACCAGCGGCTCCTGAACTGTTCACTCGCAAACCCGTTATCGACGCGCGTTTCTTGTTATTACGCGCGCCCCGTTATCGGGGTCGCGCGGCAGGCGTTAGTTCTTCAGCAGCATGCAGGGAATTTCGCTGCGCTTGAGATTCTTGCAGGCGTTCTCGGCCTGATCCTTGTCGAGCCCGGCAAAACGCGCGCGGTACAGCGACCTGTCGCCCTTGGCGATTTTTTCGGTAAACGGATCGGCCTTGCCGAGCTGTTCCTTCGCTTTCGTCTGCGCCGTGCTCAGTCGCTCTTTGGCATTGTCTTCGTCAGGAAAAGCCCCGACCTGGATCATCCAGCCGCCGCGTGCTTTGGCCGCGTTTTCCGCGGCACTGACCGGCGCCGGCGTTTTGTCGCCGACAGCGGCAAGTTGCGGCCCGCGCGAAGGCTTAACTTCATGCGCCGGCAAGACGCCGAGGATGCCGGGCGCAGCGCCGGGCGGTTGCGGCGGCGGTTCGCTCTTGACCGTGGCGACGGTGGTGACGCTGGCGGTATTGGCCGGTGGCGGTGAGAGCTTGCGGCTGTCGGAGGGCAGCGCGGAGAGCGCCGCCATGCGGGTTCCGGCGGTGACGTTGACGGTCTTGACCGCGATCGGCTTGATCGGTTCGGTCGAGCCGAGCGACGGGCCGCCCTGCGACGTGGCGACAACGTCCTCGCGCGGATCGCGCAGCGGCGTCGGCGGCTTGGCCGGCAGTTTGTTCTCGGCCATGGCGGTGCCTTCGGCGATCGGCGGGGTCGTGCGCGTCGTCGATGCGGTCTGGATGTGTCCTTCGATCAGGCCGCGCACGCGCGTGTCGCGGGTCCGAGCGCTCGGCCCGCCAAAGACGACGGCGACGACGTAGCGTTTGTTGCGCTTGACCGATGTGACGATGTTGAAACCGGAAGCGCGGATATAACCGGTTTTGATGCCGTCGACGCCATCGACCGCGCCGAGCAGGCGGTTGTGATTGCGCATCATCTTGCCGCGGAAGGCGAAGGTGCGCGTCGAAAAGTAATGATAATAGTTCGGGAACCGGTCCTGAATGGCGCGGCCGAGCAGCGCCTGGTCGCGTGCGGTGGTGACCTGCTCATCGTCCGGCAGGCCGGAGGCGTTCCGATAAGTGGTCTGCGACATGCCGAGCGCGCGGGCCTTGGCTGTCATCATGCGGCCGAAAGTGGGCTCGTCGCCGCCGATGGCTTCGCCGATAACCACCGCAACGTCGTTGGCGGATTTGGTGACGATGGCGCGGATCGCGGTCTCGACCTGAATAGTTTCGCCCGGCTTGAGGGCGAGTTTCGACGGCGCCTGCGCCGCGGCGTGCGCGGATACCGGAAGTTCCGAATTCAGCTTGAGCTTGCCGGCTTCGAGACGCTCGAACAGCATATAGAGTGTCATGATTTTGGTCAGCGAGGCTGGATGGCGGATGCTGTCGGCGTTGGTCTGCTGAAGAACCTTGCCGGAATTGGCGTCGACGACGATCGAGGCCTGGGGGGGCGAGTATGAAGAGGCCGCGGCTTTGCGGCCTCGTTTGCCACGGGCGTCGGCATCGCCGGCAGATGCCGTCACAAGCATCAGGACAGTCAGGCCTAGGGCGCCCCAACGGAGACAACGTTGAACATGGCCTCCGCGACGCGACATCTGCGCTCCCAACCCCGTTTGTGGATCCGTCCTAGGCCGCTATCGTGGCCAATTTATAGCGCATTTGCAGCGCAAGAACTGACAAAGGTAGGAGAACGCGGTTTACAAAATCTTAAGCCATGTCACTAATTTTATGGTAAATTTCGCACTGCAATATATTATTTGACTTTATTGTGCAGTGCGGTATAAATCGCCTGTGCCCGGGATAGGCCGGGAACCATCGATAGCACATTGGCTCCGCTCCATGCGGGCCGGGAAAGGATGCATAATGGTCAAGAATTTCGAGGACCTCCAGCAGGTCAGCAAAGAGAATATCGATCTCGCCGTGAAGTCGGTCGGCACTGTTTCCAAGAGCGCCCAGGCGATCGCCGTCGAAATCGCCGACTATTCGAAGAAGTCGTTCGAAGAGAGCACCGCCGCTCTCGAGAAGCTGTTCGGCGTCAAGTCGATCGAGAAGGCCATCGAGCTGCAGACCGAATACGCCAAGACCGCGTATGAAGGTTTCGTCGCCGAGGCCACCAAGATCGGTGAGATGTACACCGCGATGGCGAAGGAATCCTACAAGCCGTTCGAAACCATGATGGCGAAAGCCAAGTAATCGGCTTCCAGCGTTTGTGCGCGTAGTGTATCGTTGCGTGCTCGAATTTGAATAAGAAAAAGCCCGGCGGTTGAGCCGGGCTTTTTTTATTGCGCCTGAGGGGTGGGGCGCCTATTTGGCGACGCGCAGCTTGGTCAGGTTGGTGCCGATCGCGCTGAACACCGATCCAAGCCCGCTTGAATTCGTCACCATGAAGAACTTTGACGGGTCGCTGAACTTGTCGGGGCCGCCGGCGCAGTTTTGCATGATGGCCGAGGTCGGGTCACCGCCGGTATTCACCTGGATCGTATAAATCGTGACGCCGGCATTCTTGATGTTGGCGCAGGTGCCTTCGCCATTTCTGCTGGCGTCGTACATGCGCTTGTCGACGTCAGTCGAGACCTGGTAGCCGTTGCCATACCAGCGGTTCTCTGTGTTCAACCCGTCTGACATCAACACGATGACGTCAGTGTAGGTGTAATTGGCATCCTTGGCGGGCGCGGTGAGCGGGCCGCCGCCAACCAGCGACTGCCAGGCCCACACCAGGCCGATGGGTTGATTGGTGGATCCCGCTGGCGACATATTGTCGACCAGGTTGTTCATCGCGGTCCAGTTGTACGACAGCCCCATAATCTGGACCGGGCAATTGTCGTCCTGGTCTGCGGGGAATTTCGACGCGGCCGAACTTCCAGGCGCGGTGACGTTCCGGTCGTAGTCCTGACCAGTGGGGCCGTTGTATCCGCCGCGATCGGTGACGCAGCCGTTCCATTGGCTGTGGTTCAATGGAACGGTCTTGCAGGAGCGGCCACGCCGGCCGGTGCACGACGTCGTCGTGTTGTCTTCGTCCCAATCCTTCCAATCGATCCAACTCGCATTGTAGTTGCTGGCGCCGATGTTCACGTCGTTGGCAAAGGGAACGATCGACACATAGACGTCGCCATTCGTGCTTGCCGCGCTCTGCAACTGCGTCAGCAGGCTTTTGGTGGCGCTCTTTAGTGCGGTCATCTTGCCGTCCCACGCCATGGAACCGGTGTTGTCGAGGGCCAGCGCGACGCGCAGGCGCGAGGATCCCCATGCCGTGGTCGAAGAACCATTCACAGTAATATTCTGATAGCCGATGACGCCGAGGAAGCCGGTCGGTACCAAAGCCGCGCCATCGACTTTGACCTGCGAACCGCCGGTCGTGGTGTAAGTCGCAGTGATGGTGACATTCTTGGCTTCGGGCCGCGTGAACATTGCGTCGAAATAGCTCTTGGCCTTGGTCTGCAAATCGTTGCTGTTCAGCGTCGCCGCATCGCGCGACAGCATCAGCGCGGTTGAGTCGAGCGCGGCTTGCATGGCCGCCTTGACCGAGTTGGCGTGGCTGTAGTCGACGGCGAAGCCGACCGTTCCGACCAAAGGCAAGGTGGCGAGAGCGAAGGTGATGGCGACATTGCCGCCGCTCGCAGTGCGGAAGCGGGCAGCGTGGCGGGCAATTCTTGTCCAGACAGCATGCATGACGTTTCACCGGAGTAACGGTTGAATCCGTCTGCATGAATAAACAACGGCAGTTAAATCACCGGTTTATCGATAGGGGGCAGAACCGCACGGCGCGGTAATAAATGGCGGGCAGCCTTCTGGAAACATCGTGTTTACACAGGGACTTAAATGGTTAACGCAAAATGCGCGCAGTGCGGCGAATGCCAGATAGTTCTTATGCGACGTCGTTAATGCTTTGTTGCAAATGGGGCCCGGACGCCGGTTTTGTTGACCTGGCGGCCGGACAGGCGGCTATTTGGCGACCCGCAGCTTGGTCAGGTTGGTGCCGATCGCGGTGAACACCGCGCCCAGGCCGCTGGCCGATGTCACCAGATAGAATTTCGACGGGTCGCTGAATTTGTCAGGTCCGCCGGCACAGTTTGTCAGCAGGGTCGACGTCGGGTCACCGCCGGTGTTCACTTGAATGGTATAGAGCGTGACGCCGGAAGTCTTGATATTGGCACAGGTGCCATTGCCGCTGGAGTCGTACATGCGGTAATCGACGCCGGTGTTGGTGGACGAGCCGTTGCCGTACCAGCGGTCCCAGGTGTTCAAGCCGTCCGACATCAGGATGACGTGATGCCCGACTACATCACCGCCCAGGACGGGCCGGACGCGGAGACGATTCGGATCGAGGCGCTTCAAGTTTGGGTAGACCCGAACCATCGCGACGCTCACCGCGATCCGGCGCTCCGCGCCTATCTCGCGAAGGCCGGCGAGGCGGGGATCGTCGCGATCATCCGCTACGGCTCGAAGGAGGGCTTCACTCTCGTTCCGCCGGCGCTGTCCGGAACCGGCGGCTGGCTCGAGATCGCGAGCGGCGTCGAGAACGAGCATTCGGTGGCGGAGATGTTCGCGGTCGAGAAGCTAAAGGTCGTCGCTTCGAGCGGCACCTAATATAGGGGGATGGGATGACTGAAACAGTAACCTACGCTTTGATCGTTTCAATGTTCGCATCGCTTGGTCCGGCGTTCGATCATCCGCCCAAGACCGTCGCGGTTTACGAAACTGAGGCCAGATGCCGGACCGAGGCCGATCTAGTCCATCAGCAAAGTGGCAAAGGGAATAATTATATTGCGGTGTGTCAGCCGGTTAGGACCACCGCTAAATCCCGTTGCAACGAAAGCCCGTTCACATGCGGGCTGATGGCGTTCTTTGGTCAGCGTATATGACGCGAATAGAGAGCTTTTGATGACCATCGACCCTCAGACGAAGATCCGGCAGATCATCGCCTCGGCGGTAGCGAAGGCCGGCCCGCGCGCGCCGCTTCACGCGGTCTACATCGACCGGCCCTTCTACGACAAGGTCTGCCGCGCCTACGCGGTCTCACCCTCGAAAGCGCCGAATGGCGTCAAGATCCTCGGGATCTTGGTGAAACCGTCCGACGTTCTAGCCAAAACCTAAACAGGAGATACCCGTGAACCCAGCCGCCGCCAAACGACGCCTTTGCTTCGCCCACATGCAGAAGTCCGGCGGATCATCCGCCCACGACTTCATCATCAGGTCGTTCCGGGCCGACCCGTCATGGAACGACGGGCAATATCTGCGGATTTGGTCGAAAGGCTTCGTGCCGTCCCATTTCGACGAGATCAGGCGCGGTGAGCGCCGTTTCGTCTACGGTCATTTCGACCCGAGCCGGTTGTTCGAAGCGTTCGACGGCGTCTTCTTCACCATCGCTCGAGACCCCGTCGAGCGGGTCATATCGCTCTACAACTTCTGCGCCACGATGGACGACGAAACGCTCTCAGGCATCACGGGCGTTCGGGACGATCCGGCCTTCACCTTTGGCACCCCGGAAACTTACTCGCTCGCGACCGACATGATCTCGATGATCGACGTCGTGCGGGACGGCTTGAGCTTCGAGAACTTCATCCGGTTGCCGGAGCGGCTCTTCCTCGGGCTGGAAAGCTGGTCGGACTATCTCGCCTATCTGCCGAAGCGCGGAAACCCCACCGAGTACGCTTCGCGCTTCGCCCTGATCGGGCTTTCCGACGACATGGCCTGGACGCTCTCTGAGCTCGCCCTGCTCATGGGATGGCCGGCCCCGTCGTCGACCCCGCACGTCAACCGAACCCCGCGCAACAACGTGACGCGGGCCGACCTGACGGTCGAAGACGTGGCGATCATAGAGGGGCGAACGCAGTTCGAGACGACGGTTTGGAACATCGCGCGCGCCCGGCGGCGCGCCCTGGCGACGGAGTAACCCGTGATGTCCATCATCGACGACAAGTTGAACCCGAACCGCGCCTCGTTCGTGGAGCGCCCCCGGCGCGCAGGAAAAACCGCTGGCGCCGCCCTGGCCGAGGAGATCGCCAACACCGAGGAGGCTTTCACCCTGCTCGGCCTCATCAGCGCCGAGTTCCGGAGCGACCCGTCGTCGACCGCCTGCTTCGACCTCCGGAACGTCGAGCGCGTCAACGAGTGCGTTCGGAAGCGAAAGGCCGCCATAGAGCGCGGCGACGGCCTCCGGTAGCGGACAAGGATAGGTCTCCCCGTCGCCTGGCTCAGGCGGCAGGAAGGCCCGGCGGGGAGATATCGCGTCCCGCCGCCCCTCGGGGAAACGAAGGACGATGCTTGATGAGATCGCCCATAGATCGGATGATCGACGAGGCCTGCGGTCTCACCCCGGAGAAGATCGAGGAGAAGATCGAGCAGCTTCGGGCGAACCGGAAGAAGCTTTTCCTCACCCTGCGCTGCCCGTCCTGCGGGAAAGAACAGCAGTCGCGTCGCACTCCTGACGACCCGCCGAACGCCGCTTTGATGCTCATGGCCTGCCCGGATCATTTCCCGGCCGGAGAGACCGTCCCCGTCGAATACAGGGACGAAAACGGGACCGTCCTGTAGGGTTTCAACAATCAAACCCGTCTCCGTTTTTCAAACGCCATAAACCCCCCTATCCTCCCCCTCCCGTAAGACGACAGGAACCAAAATGACGAGAGGGCTCCAAGGCTTGAACATACCCCCTCCGAACCTCTTCCTCCCGACCTCCCGCGCGGGCATGGACGGGAAGTGCCGGCGATGACGGTCAAGGCTTCCCCTCCGAAAAAAAAACGGGGCGGCGTGCGGCTCGGACCGGACGGGAAACCGTTGCAGGGACGGCGAAAAGGCATCCGCAACAAGAAGACGACCGAGCGCGAATTGCTCAAGGCGCGGAAGAAGGCGCACGACGCGATGATCGAGGAGGCGCGGATCGTCGGGGCCGCGGTGTCGGTCGACACGGCGATCGCCGCGAACGCGAAGCTGGGCAAGGAAATACTTTCGGACTTCGCGAACGTGCTCGCCGGCGCGGCGGCCTACTACCAGCCGAGGGCGGGGAACACGAAAGCTGACGAGGCGCGCTTCCTGAAATACTCGGAGCTCGCGATCTACGCGGCGGACAAGCTCGCGCCGTACCAGAGCCCGCGCCTGGCCGCGATGATGATCGGACAGACGCAGACGAGGAAGATCGCCGTGACGGGCGGCCTGCCGTCTGCCGACGAGCCGCAGCCCCAGCTTCCGCCCGACCTATACGAGGACAGCATGCCGTCGCTCGATGATCGGGATGACGTCCGTATAGGTGTAATTGGGATCCTTGGCCGGTGCGGTGAACGGGCCGATGCCGGTGAGCGAATGCCAGCCCATCACAAGCCCGACCGGCTGGTTGGTGCCGCCGTTCGGGTCGAGATTATCGACGGCCGAGTTCATCGACGTCCAGTCATAGTTCAGGCCCATCACCGCTTTCGGGCAATAAATGTCCTGGCGCGCCGGATAAAGCGTCTTGACGTCGCTGGTCGTCGGCGCGGTCGCGGTCTGGTCGTTGCCTGCGGTCGTGCCCGGCGCGGTGGTCGAACCACGGTCGGCAACGCAGCCGGTCCAGGTGCTGCGCGCGTTCTTCACCCAGGTGTGTTCGAAATAGCCATTGTTGGTCTTGCAGACTTTGTTGTTGCCGCTGCCGGAGCAGGAACAGTTGCTGTGGCCGGTGCAGGTCGCGGAGCTGCCGCTGCTGCTGTAGGTCGTGCTGGTGTAGCAGCCGTTATAATAGAATCCGGCTTTGGTGCCGTCTTTGCCGCCGCTATCCACGCCTGGGCAGATATAGCCCGAATAAGTGCCGCTCGAAGGGATGGAACTCGTGCTCGATGCTCCGGTGGCCGGATTGCTGACGCAGCTGAAGCCGGTCTTCGAACTGCTGAATGGGCAGGAGTCGCCGGGACCGGCCTTGTCCCATGTGCTCTTGTTCGATGAATTCGTCAGCCACGTCGCCATATAAGGCGGTTCGGCTTCCCATTCCGTCCAGTCGATCCAACTCGCGTTGTAATTGCTTTTGCCGACATTGACGCCGCGGCTGAACGGCACGATCGACACATACACGTCGCCGTCGGTCGTTGCCGAGGATTTCAACTGAGTGAGCAGATTTTTCGTCGAGGTCTTGAGCGCGTCCATCTTGCCGTCGGAATCCATCGATCCGGTGGTGTCGAGAACGAGGGCGACGCGCAGGCGCGTCGACCCCCAGGCCGCGGTCGACGAGCCGGTGACGTTGATGTTCTCAAAGCCGATGACGCCGAGAAATGCGGTCGGCACATCCGCCGCGCCGTCTACTTTGATCTGCGAGCCGCCGGTCGTTGTGTAGGCGGCGCTGACGACAACGTTCTTGGCTTCTGGCTTGGTGAACAGGGCGTCGAAATAGCTCTTGGCCTTGGTCTGGAGATCCGCGTTGCTCAGCGTCGCGGCGTCCTTCGACAGCATCAATGCCGTCGAATCGAGAGCCGCCTGCATCGCCGCCTTGACGGTATTGGCATGGCTGTAGTCGACCGCGAAGCCGACGGTGCCGACGAGCGGCAACGTGGCAATGGCAAATGTGATGGCGACATTGCCGGTATTGGCGCGGCGGAAGGCGGCGAGGTGGCGACCGAATGTGGTCCAGAGGCTACGTGTCACATCCCGGTAGGTGATATGGCTGTTTTCTGAACAACTCCGGTTTCAGGCTATGCCAGTCCTTCATGGCCTGCAAGGGTGTCTTGCTGCCCAAGGCTGATTGCGGAAGCTGCTGGTTGTAAAGCAGCACGTAACGATGCA
>CAMBQQ010000081.1 GCA_945870035.1 Rhizobium sp. Q54
GCCTTGATGGCCACGCACTCTTGCCAAAACTTATCCTGGGGGTAAAGTTCACTAACGGGTTGGAGGTCATCGCCAAGGCGAGCGACCTTCAGGACGAAAACGCCGCCTAAAAGATCAGGCCGTCACCAACTTTAGGCGATAGCTCTAAAAATATCAGTATCTTATGCTAATTCTAGCAAAGTAGCGAGGACTAACCCAACGGGCCGATCCAAGACTCTGGAGCTCGAAATAGACTGCACGAAACGCGCAGCTGCTCGCGTAGTTCGGCGCCTTAACCCCGACTGCAACTACGCTACAAGTTGGGCCCGGACGACGCATTCGGGCTGACGCCGCGGGCGAATGCGGCGCCACCCGCCAGGAACACCTGTGGCTCCGCTGAGTGGCATGACGCGCCTAGCTGCATTCAGCTGATTGCGGGCTGTGAGCCCGTCGTCGACGCGGAACGAGCGCGCCGTGATGCCTGCGGCCGGCCGACCACAGCTCCCGTTTCTCTTGCAGGAAGACCCAAAAGACGCCAATGTTCAAAGCAGTTTAGGACCCATTCTGGAAAATCGCAGCAAAGAATAGTCTTCAACCACTCTCTCAATTGTCGGTTTATGACTATGATCAGTTCGCTTTTTTGCGAGAAACCCATTACGTACCATTTGCCCAGGCCTTTTGCCGGCCCGGCTTAAGCGTTTTTGAGCTCGACAACGATGACGGACACCTTGACCGCGCCCGCACCACGATCAGCCGAATCGGCGACCGTATATGATCCTTTGTGGAACGGCGAACGTATAATTCCACGGCGAATTGTTATCGAGACGATCTTCGGTTGCAATGCCGCATGCGGCATGTGTGTGATCAATCATCCGACGTCACGCAAAAAGGGCATAATGCCTTTGGACAAATTTAAGCACTTGATCGACCGACTCGCCAAGTACAGCGCCTCGGTCGAGATGCTTGATCTGTTCGGGTTGGGCGAACCGGTGATTGATCCGCACCTCGCCGAGCGCATCAGTTATGTAAAGGCTTCAGGATTTCGAAATACAGCCATCTCGACTAACGCGCACCTTCTGTCCGAGGAAAGAGCCGTAGACTTACTCAAAGCTGGAGTTGACACAGTCATTTTCAGTATCGATGGATTTTCGAAAGAAGTCCACGAGGCTGTGAGGGCGCGAACAAAGTACGAGCGAGTTGTGAAGAATTGCGTCAATATGATCCGGCTGCGCGATTCTAGAGGATACGAGACACGGTTCGTCGTGAGGTTTGTGCGCCAACCGTCCAATGAACATGAATGGGATGATTATTACCGATTTTGGCGAGGGGTGATTTCGCTGGACAAACGGGACCTGCTAATTCGTTACGACGTTCATAATTGGTCGAATCAGATCGACAACACCACGACCAGAGCTGATTGGCGCGATCCAATCATTGAAGTGGCACCATGTCATCATATCTTTGAAAAAATAGTCATCCTCGCCAATGGCGCCGTTGCTTTGTGTTTCGAAGATATTCTTGAGGCCCAATTTCGGTTTGGAAATGCGTTCGAAGACGATCCAATCGACATCTTCAACTCCGCTCGCTTCAATAAAATTCGAAAACTTCATACCGCCGGCAAACGCTGCAACCTAAACATCTGCTCGGGTTGCATGGTACTGTGCAACGAACCGAGACGAGTTGTCGTTTCAGATTTAGCTTCGTCTCAATTGTTGCCCATGAGCAGCGGCTGAGCGGCCAGGTTTGAGCGCCGCTGTGGGTGCGGTCTCAAGATTAATAAGATACGAGTACAGAGCGCGCGGTAAGAGAGGATAGTAACCTTGCTCAAAAGTCCGACTCGGGTAGTTGCCCGCGATCAAATTGAGATCTACTTCACCGAGCTCAATAGACTTTGCTCTGCGGCGAGCGTGCACGGCCTGAACGGTCAACCGATGACCTTGGAGGCGGGATTTGATTGGTTTGCGCAGCGCGCAAAATCCCTCCACACAACCGAGAATTCGATAATCTTTATCGGCAATGGCGGAAGCGCGAGCATCGCAAGTCACCAGGCTATCGACTATCTGAAGAACGGTGGCATCCGCGCGTTTGCGCTCAACGACAGCGCCGCATTGACCTGTCTTGGCAACGATTATGGTTATCCTGAAGTCTTTTCCAAGCAGCTGCAACTTCTGAGTCGGAAGGGCGATATGCTTGTCGCGATTAGCAGCTCGGGACGCTCAATGAATATTTTAAAGGGGGTTGAGGTCGCAAGAGCACGCAGCATGTCCGTCGTGACCTTCAGCGGGTTTGATTCCGATAACCCCTTGCGGTCACTTGGTGACGTGAATTTTTACATCGATTCCGATCGATACGGCTTCGTCGAGCTATCGCATCTTGCTTTGATTCATTCGATACTCGACATTTGCATCATCGAGAATGGGCACGCGGAGTAGACACTATGCCGGCAGTTCGGCCGCGACAGGCGGTTATCCTTGCGGGCGGCCGCGGCACACGTCTTGGCGAGATCGGCCAGCGTATGCCTAAAGCCATGGTGCCGTTTGGCGGGAAGCCTTTTCTTGACTACCTCTTGCGTAAATTACGCGAGCAAGGATTCGAGCGCGTGCTGCTGCTACTCGGCTACAAGGCCGAACAGATTATCAACTACTGCGGGAACGGTGCGCGATTTGGATTAAAGATAGATTATTCCATAAGCGCAGTCGAAGACGACACCGGGCAGCGCGTTAAGTTGGCCGAGGCAAAAATTGATCCTATCTTTCTGCTGATGTACAGCGACAATTATTGGCCGCTTGCTTTTGATCGGATGTGGGCCCGGTTTGTCGCCAGCGGGATGGCGGCGCAGGTTGTCGTGTATCGTAATCGAGATTCGTACACGAAGGATAACGTTCGGATTGGGCTCGATGGCCTCGTCGAGGTCTATGACAAGACACGTACGGCAGCAAATCTGCGTGGAGTTGACATTGGATTTATGATTTTGAAACGAGACGCACTTGCTCTCTTGCCCGAGAACGAAAACGTGTCGTTCGAAGCGCATATCTATCCACGTTTGGTCGCTCAGCGAATGCTCGGTGCCTATGAAACCGACCATCGCTATTATAGCGTAAGCACTCCAGAACGATTGGCGGAAACCGAAAGTTTTTTCTCCCGCGGACCGTGCGTTATTCTCGATCGCGACGGCGTTTTGAACGTCAAACAGCCGAAGGCCACCTGGGTGACAACCCAGGAACAATGGAAGTGGTTGCCGCGCGCGCTCGATGGGTTGAAGCGTCTGACGCAAGCGGGTATCCAGATCATAGTGATCACAAATCAAGCCGGTGTCGCGCGCGGTGCGTTAGCTGAAAACGATCTTGGTGCGATTCATCGACGGATGTGCGAAGAAGCAGAAGCGCGCGGCGGCCAGATATCCGCGGTCTATTATTGTCCGCATGATTGGGATGAGGGGTGCGAATGCCGTAAACCTAAGCCCGGTATGCTATTCCAGGCCCAACGTGAGCACGCATTGGACTTGAGTATCACGCCCTTTGTCGGCGATGACGACCGGGATGGAATAGCCGCGAATGCGGCGGGTTGCCCGTTTTTTCAAGTCAAGCCGGAAAACGGCCTCGCGGAAGCTATCGACCCAGTACTCGAATTTATTCGATTGCCGAAAAGAGAACGATAGTTGGAGACTTTCAAAACGTGATGCCGCGCATCTTAATCACCGGCGTGACCGGATTCGTCGGCTCTCACATGGCCGACTTCATCATTCAAAACCAGCCCGACGCTGAAATTTACGCGACCCGGCGGTGGCACTCGTCGAAGATGGACAATGTGCGCCACATCCAGAACCGCATCCAATGGCTGGACTGCGATCTTACCGACCCAGTATCCACGCGCATCGCGTTCGAAAAAGCGGCACCCGACCGTGTATTCCACTTCGCGGCTGAGAGTTTCGTCAGCCCATCGTGGAATAATCCGCACCGCTATATGGCGGTCAACTACAACGGCACGGTGAATCTCCTGGAGGCGATGCGGATAACGGGCTCGCGCGCGCGCTTTCTCATTCCAGGTTCCGGAGAAGAATACGGCGAAATTGAACAAGGCGAACTGCCGATCCGTGAGACGAGCGTGTTGCGCCCCGTCAATCCTTACGCGGTGACCAAGATCGCGCAGGATCTGATTGGATATGTCTACTTTCGCTCCTACGGCCTCAATGTGATCCGTACCCGCGCCTTCAATCACGAAGGGCCGCGGCGCGAGAACGTTTTCGGAATTCCGTGGTATGCGTATCAGATCGCGCGCGTGGAAGCGGGATTGCAGGAACCGGAATTGCGCGTGGGCCACATTGACGATTTGCGCAACTTCACCCATGTCGCCGACATGGTTCGGGCCTATTGGATCGCGATGGAAAAGCTACCGCCCGGGGAACTGTTTCTTGTCGGTTCAGAGGACGAGCGCTCGATTCATACCTTTCGAGCCGCGTTGGAGCAATTGATCAAGATGTCCAAGGTGCCTGGCATCACCTATCGTATCGACCCGGAGTTCGTGCGCCCAACCCAAGTCCCTCGTCTCATCGGCGATATGTCGCGTTTCCGTGATCTCACGGGCTGGAAAGCTGAGATCCCCTATGAGAGGATCTTGTCCGACACACTGAGTTATTGGCGGGCGCGGATTGCCGAAGGACGCCATTGAATGCGCCGCGGTGAGCGCACGACCCCAATCTCGGATGGATATATATGACGATCGATGGAGTAAAAGGCAGCGCGATAGCGGGCGTCCGCATCGTGCCGAAACGCACGATCGCCGACGAGCGCGGCGCGATCTTTCATATGCTCAAGAGCACCGATCCGGAATTTCTCCAGTTCGGAGAGATTTATTTTTCCTGTGGCTACCCCGGTGTGATCAAGGCCTGGCACATTCACAAGGAAATGACGCTCAATAATTTCTGCGTCGTCGGCATGATAAAGCTCGTGCTCTACGACGGACGTGAAGGCTCGCCGACCAAGGGCGCGGTTACCGAGATATTCATGGGCGAACAGAACCGGCTGCTGGTTCAAATACCGCCCGGCATCACAAACGGATACAAGGCGTTCGGCGACAAGATGGCAATCCTCGCCAATTGCGCCACCATGCCGCACGATCGTAACGAGCTGATTTATATCGACCCTTTGAACAACGACATCCCGTACAAGTGGGACGTCAAGCATGGCTGAGTTTCCGGGCGGCCCAAGCTATATCGTTGCTGCCGCGCCGTTTCGGATCAGCTTTGCCGGCGGCGGAACCGACCTGCCCGCCTTCTATGAGCGGGAAGGTGGCGCCGTTTTTTCGTGCGCCATCGATAAGCACGTCTACGTGACGGTGAAACGTCTCAGCCCCTTCTTCGACGACAAATATCGGCTGAACTATTCCCAAACCGAAATTGTCAACAGTGTTGAGGCGATTGAGAACAGCATCATTCGCGCTTGTCTGACGCTCCTACCCGTTCCGCCGCCTCTCTACATCGGCGTCATCGCGGATGTTCCCACGTCGTCCGGTCTCGGCGCCTCGTCAAGCTTTGCCGTCAGCTTGCTCGCGGCATTGCACGTCTTGCGGGGCGAGCGCGTATCGCCGGCGCAGCTTGCGGCGGAGGCCGTAAAGGTCGAAATCGAACTGCTTCATCGGCCGATCGGCAAGCAAGACCAATACATAGCCGCGTGGGGCGGCTTAAATTACATGTCGTTCGAGGCCGACGGTCGGGTCAATGTCGAGGCACAGCCGTTGTCGAGTTCCGCAATCTCGCAATTGTTCGATAGCACTCTGATGTTCTGGACTGGCATCACACGTGACGCCGGAACGGTGTTGCGAAGCCAGAATGAGAACACCGAGAACAACCTTGAACTGCTGCGCCGCATGAAAGGCCAGGCTCAACAGCTTCGTGAAATGACCATGAAGAAGTTCGACATCGGCGCGTTTGGGAACGTGTTGAAGGAGGGCTGGGATCTCAAGCGGAAACTTTCCGACGCCATTTCCACCGACGAAATCGATCGCTGGTATCACGCCGGCATGAAGGCCGGGGCCTATGGAGGCAAGCTTTGCGGCGCCGGCGGCGGAGGGTTCCTGCTCTTTGTCGCGCCGCCGGAACGGCACGCGGCCATTCGCCGCGAGCTTCCGCATTTGCGCGAACTGCGAGTGCAATACGAACCGCTTGGCATACGGGTGATCCTGCCGAGCTGGACCTAGTGATGAGGCGGACTTGGCCCAGATAGACGATAAACCGGCCGGGCGGCGCGTGCTTGTCACCGGCGGAACCGGCATGATCGGTTCGGCGCTGTGCCGCAGGCTGGTGAGGGATTGCGATGCCGTTACCGTCATTGCGCGGCCGGACGGCGGTCGCCAGCGTCTTGCCGACATTGCCGACAAACTGTCGATCGTCGAATTGAACCTCGCGGAATTCGACCGTGTGCGCCGGCTCTTAGTAGAAGTTCAACCGGAAATCGTCTTCCATCTTGCGGGCACAATCTTCAACCCGCCGATTCTCACCGCCGCCGACCATCTAAACGTCAACGTCGGGGGCACGCTGTGCCTGCTCGAAGCGATGAGGGAAATCCCGGGCTCCAGGTTGATCTACACGAGCTCCGCGGCCGAGTATCCGCCGGGCAATAACTTGACCGAAGGTATGAAACCTGGGCCAGTGAACGTCTATGGAGTGATGAAGGCGTGCGCCTCGCTGCTGATCGACAGCTACGCGCGAATCTATGGTCTGCATGCCTCTCGCGCGGTCTTATTCACCGTTTACGGGCCCGCGGAAGCCACTCATCGCCTGGTGCCCTCCGCCATTCTATCCGTTCTGCACGGCCGCAACGTGCGCATCCATAATGGCGCCGTGCAACGGGACATGCTGTATGTCGACGATGCGGTTGAGGGATTGTGCCGCATGGCGGTAGCCAAACTTGCGCCTGGCACAGCCATTAACCTCTGCAGCGGAGTCGGACTATCGGTGCGCCAGATCGCTGAAGAGGTATTGCAGCTGATGACGTCGCCGATTGCCATCGACGAACGGCCGGAGGATACTCGCCCGGATGAGATAATGATCGTATCGGGTGATAATCGCCGTGCCCACGAGCTCTTAGGCTGGCAACCGATGTGGTCTCTCGAGGCTGGACTCCGCCAAACTATTTCATGGTTTCGCAAGCACGGCGTCCAGAGCACGAGCGGAGACGCGAATTGAGGCAGTATCGATGGAATCGCTAAACGCTGGTTTCGCGCCCGTTGAACACTCAACCGGCAAAGAGACCGCAACGACACCGTGTCTAGTCTGTGGGGACAGTGCGGTCGCTGTGGTGCTCGACCTAGGAATGACCGCGCCTGCGAATAATTTTATTCTGCCGGATGAACTTGCTCGCAATAGCGAGCGTTTTTTCCCTCTAAGGCTTGGCCTATGTCGGAACTGCGGTCACGTTCAGCTCGTCGACCACGTTCCGCCCAAGGTGATGTTCGATCATTATCTCTATATGTCGTCGGCCTCGTCAACGCTAACCGAACACCTGCGCGACCTTGCACGCACCGTCACGAAAAATCTGAACCTGGGGCCCGACGATCTGGTCGTCGATATCGGCTGTAACGATGGGACTTTGCTTGAAGGCTTCAAGCTTGCCGGCGTCGGCCGGCGGATCGGCGTGGATCCGGCGACCAATCTTGCAGCGGCGGCACGGAGTAAAGGCGCGGAAGTGATGACTGCCTATTTCACGCCCGATATTGCCGCCTCGATCCGCAACGCGCACGGCGCCGCGGCTGCGCTAACGATGACAAATACGTTTCCGCACATTCCCGACCTACCGTCGCTCTTGCGCGCGGTAGACCGTCTTTTGGCGGAAGACGGTGCCCTTGTTCTTGAGGCTCACTATCTGGTCGACCTGATGGAGATGTGCGCGTTCGACACCATCTACCACGAACATGTCTCGTACTGGGCATTGAAACCGATGGTCCGCTTGTTCAAGGAACACGGCTTCGATGTCTTCGATATCGAGCGGCTGCCGATTCACCACGGCCAAATTCGCGCGTGGGTTTGCCGCAAAGGCAAGCGGCCGATATCCAACCGCGTAACCGAAGCGCTTTCAGCCGAGGAGGCGCTCGGGCTTGACAGCGCCGAGCCATATCTACAAATGGCGGCCAAAATTCAAAACATAAAATCGGATCTGATTGCGATGATCCGCGAGGTGCGCGGCCGCGGTGGCCGGGTGGCGGGCTATGGCGCGCCGGCAAAAGGCAGCACACTTTTGAGTTTCTTTGGTTTGGGCCCCGACGATCTTGACTACATCGCAGACCGTAATTTGCTAAAGCAGGGACGGCTCACACCGGGCAGTCATATTCCTGTCGTCTCTCCCGCGCGCATTTTCGCAGACCATCCGAACTTGGTCGTATTGTTTGCCTGGAATTTTGCCGACGAGATTGCACAGCAGATGTCGGCCTATCTGGAAGGCGGTGGACGTATCGTCGCGCCTATTCCAGAAGTTCACGAAATCGGAGGCAAGGCGTGAACGAGGACATACATGCCGGTGCCGACGCGACGGTGACGCTATCCAGCGCCGGGCAATCGACAACTGTTAGTCTATATTCGCTCGAAGGGCTCGAGCTGCTCTCGGCTCTGCGGCTGAAGCAGGCCGCCGAGTTCAAGCTGATGTACGAGCCGTACTGGCTTGGCGTGAGAATTATTCAGCTTCCCGAAGACATCGTCGCCATGCAGGAGTTGCTTTGGCAGATCAAGCCGGACCTCGTTATCGAATGCGGCATCGCACACGGCGGTTCGCTCATTCTGACAGCCTCTATCTTGGAGCTGATTGGCAAGGGAACAGTCCTCGGCGTAGATGTTGATATTCGCCAACACAATCGCGTAATAATTGAAAGCCATCCCTTGTGGCCTCGTATTGCGATGATCGAGGGCAGTTCCATCGATCCGGCCGTCGTCGAGCGGGTTCACAAAGCCGCCGCAGGCATGCAAACAGTCGTCGTTGTTTTGGACAGCAATCACACCGCCAAACACGTGGCGGGCGAAATTGAAGCGTACAAGGGTCTGGTCACCGAAGGCAGCTATCTGGTCGTTATGGATGGTGCCCAGGCTTTGGTTTCCGATATCCCGCGCGGCAATCCGGACTGGAAAGCCGACAACCCAATGATCGCCATCCGGCGATTCTTGGCGTCCGACAAAAGCTTTGAGGTGGACCGGAAGTTCGAACGATTTGGAGTTACCTCCGTCCCTAGCGGATTTTTGAAGCGAATCCGGGCTGCGTGAGTGTCCCGGTGGCGTATCCCCCGGGACGCCCATTGACCTTTTCTGCGGTTTTTGATTTAGGAAAGATAACCATGCCACAAATCAATCTGCTCGAAAAATTGCCCCGTCCGAAGAAACGGGACGTCAACGCCCGCGCGACCGCGAAGAGCGATGAAGTAATTCGTATTTCACGCGAATATGGATTTCATTATTTCGACGGCCCGCGCGATTACGGCTACGGTGGCTACCGTTACGACGGACGCTGGGTTCCGGTTGCGCAGGACATGGTCAAGCACTTCGATCTGAAACCCGGCGATCGCGTGCTCGACGTCGGTTGCGCTAAAGGTTTCCTAGTCAAGGACTTCATGAAGACCTGCCCCGGCCTGGAAGCATTCGGGCTTGATATTTCGCGCTACGCTCTGATGAATTGCGAACCCGAGGCCATTGGCCGACTTCATCTTGGCAACGCCATGGACCTGCCGTTCCCGGACAATAGCTTCAAAGCCGTCATATCACTCAACACGATTCACAACCTCGACCGTGACAAGTGCATTATTGCCCTGAAGGAAATTCAGCGTGTGTCAGGCGGTCGCGCCTTTGTGCAGGTCGACTCTTATCGCACTCCCGAAGAGAGGAAGCTCTTTTTGGATTGGGTGTTGACCGCGCATTATCACGAGTATCCCGACGGATGGCAGAAGACTTTTGCGGAAGCCGGCTACACGGGTGATTACAACTGGACGATCGTCGAGTGAGCGGTCGCGCGAGAACCGGAATGCATAACAATTGCCCCACCCCAGACATCGATGCCGCCCGCAAGCGATGCAAAGCTTACCGTCGGCGCATCCTCGAAGTGTCGCAGCAAGTGCCGGCACTTCACATCGGCGGAGCCTTCTCGTCGGTGGAGCTTGTCGACAGCATCTACAACGAGTTGATGCGCCGCCGGCCGGGTGAGAATTCGCCCGACACCTTCGTGTTGTCGAAGGGCCACGGCTGCATGATCCAGTTCGTCGTGCTGGAAAGCCTCGGCATCCTCAAGAAACAGGATCTCGACGATTATTCGACCGCGCGCGGCCAGCTCGGCGTTCATCCCGATTTCGGCAATCCCGGCATCGAGGCATCGACCGGCGCGCTCGGCCACGGCCTTTCGATGGTCGTCGGCATGGCGCTGGCCAACCGCATCAACAATAATGACGGTATCGTTTACACAGTGCTTAGCGACGGCGAAGTGCAGGAAGGCTCGACCTGGGAAGCAACCTTGATGGCCACCTCACTCAGGCTCGGCAACGTCGTCGCGTTCATCGATTATAACCAAATGGTCAGCATCGGCCCGATTGTCGACCTGCACCCGCATTTTTATCCGCTGGTCGAGAAGTTCGCCGCCTTCGGCTGGGAATGTGTCGAGATAGACGGCCACGATACGCAGGCGATCTGCGACACAGTCCGCAATCGCCGCGGAGACAGACCGCTGATGATCGTCGCCCGCACCGTCAAGGGCAAGGGCGTCAGCTACATGGAAAACGTGCCGATGTGGCACTACCGTTCGCCGAACAAGGCCGAGCTCGCGCAAGCGATGCAGGAACTGGAGTAGAGCCCGTGCGCAATACATTTTCCGAGGCGCTCTACGACGAGGCCTGCAAGAATCCCAAGGTCTGTATTGTCGTCGCTGACATCTCGCCGGCCGGCAGCATGGCCAAGTTCGGCAAGGAATTTCCCGACCGCTTCGTCAATGTCGGCGTCGCCGAGCAGAGCATGATCGGCATCTGCGCTGGCCTGGCGCTCAAGGGACATCAGCCTTTCGCCTACACCATCGCGACCTTCTCGCTCTATCGCCCGTTCGAGATGGTGCGTGACGACCTTTGCTATCAAAATCTGCCGGTCACCGTGGTCGGCATGGGCGCCGGCGTCATTTACGCCTCTCTCGGCGGCACCCATCACTCGCAGGAAGACATCACCATCGCTGGTGCGCTGCCGAACATGCAGATCATCGCGCCCTGCGACCCGCAGGAATGCACCGACGCCACTCGCTGGTGCGCGCAGCAGCGCATCGGCCCGGTCTACCTGCGCATCGGTAAGTCCGGCGAGCCGACCTTGACCAAGGGCGCCGAGCCCTGGCAATTCGGCAAGCTGCGCTATCTGCGCCGCGGCAGCGATGTCTGCATTCTCACCTACGGCGTCGTCACCAAGATGGCGGTCGAAGTCGCCGATGCGCTGCAAGAGCAGGGCAAATCGGTGTCGCTGGTGTCGACGCACACGCTCAAGCCGCTCGACCGCGCCGGCATCATCGCCGCGCTCAAAGGGCACAAGCAGGTCATCGTCATCGAGGAGACCGCGCCGCTCGGCGGGCTTGGCGCGCAGACCAAGCAGATCGCCTGGGACATCAAGGCGGATTGCCGCCTCGACACCTTCTCGCTGAAAGATGCCTTCGTCGACAACAACGGCACCTGGGAAGACCTGCTCGATGCCCACGGGCTTTCGGTGCCGAAGATTCTCGCCGGCACTGCCTAGAGCGTTTTCAAACGAAGTGGGAACTGGTTCGCTTTAAGAAAACGCGTCAAAATAAAAAGCAGAGCCCCAGTTTTGATTCTATCAAAGCCGGGACTCTAAGCGTCAGTCGCCGGCCGCATGTGCGGCTGCGATGGCGTCTTCCAGAGGCGTGAGGCGGAAATCGGGAAACGCCTCGCGCAAGCCCGACGCATCGAACTGCCGGTGCGTGATCGCCGATTGCCGCGGCAGCATTTCGATCTCGACCGGCGACGAAAACCGGCCGGCCACCATCCGCGCCAGATCGCCGAACGATACCGACCGTCCCGACACCAGGTTGAGCGTACCGGCGCTGCGATGCCCGATCACCAGTTCGAAGAGGGTGACGACGTCGTCGATAAACATGTGATCGCGGGTTTCCTCGCCGCCGCCGAACAATGTGATCTTGCCGGCCTTGCGCGCCATGCGGCGGAACCGGTTGGCGCCGTACGAATTGTGCGTGTCGCCGGCGCCGAAAATCATGGTCGGGCGAAGAATGGCGACCGGGCACTTGGCCGCGCCTTTAAGCATCAATTCGCGCGCGAGATGCGCGGCGCCGTAAAGGTCGGTCGGCTCGGCGCAGCTGGCCTCGGTGGTCGGCGCCGCACTGAACGGATAAACCGCGTCGGAACTCGCATAAACGATATGGGCGGGCATAACCGCGGCAATCGCCGCACAGACCGCCTCCCCCATGCGCACATTGGCGAGAAAGTGCTCAATGCCGCGCCCTTTGTCGGGCGTCACTGCCGAGAGAAAAACCAGCGTATCGCCCGGGGTCAGCGCTCCGGCCAGGCGCGTACCTGCACCGTCGGCGGTCAGATCGATCTCCTCCCGGCCGATCGCCCGCACCGGCACAGCAGCCTTCGCCAGCCGGTCCATCAAGGCCTTCGCCAAAAATCCGCTGGCGCCGAGCAGGACAACGCGCTTTGGCGTTACCGGCGGCGTCTGATGATGTATAAGCATTCTGAAAACCTCTCTGGCGCGACGTATGCGCGACCAGCCTTAACAAAATACCGCTTGACACCCAAGAGTTGAAACGGTTCTTTCGCGCCATCCGCCCCCCAAAGCGGCCTTTTTCAGCGCCGCCCTGTCCCTCACAGCCAGACGGTCTTCATGCGGGTTCGCTACTCTCCACTCGCCCAACAGTTCGCGGATATCGACAGCATATTCGATGACTTGCGCGCCCTTGTCGCCAGTGGCGACTTTACCCTCGGCAAGCCGGTCCGCGAATTCGAGGAAATGTTCGCCGCCGCCGTCGGCGTCAAGCACGCCATAGGCGTGGGTTCCGGCACCGATGCGCTTAAAATTCCTTTGCGCGCGCTCGGGCTCGGACCCGGCGACGAAGTCATCACCGCCGCCAACACCTTCTACGCCACCGTCGGCGCCATCGCCGAAGTCGGCGCGCGGCCGGTTTTCATCGATTGCGACGACACCTTCTGCATGAATGTCGATCAGCTTGAAAAAGCGATCACGCTCAGGACCAAGGCGATCATCCCGGTACACCTGACCGGCGACGTCGCCGAGATGCCGCGCATCATGGAAATCGCGCAGCGTCACAATCTGCCCGTCGTCGAAGACGGCTGCCAGAGCCTGCTCGGCGAATACAAAGGCAAGCGCGTCGGCACCTGGGGCGCGGCGACGGCATTTTCGATGCATCCGCTCAAGATCATCAATGTCTGGGGCGACGCCGGCATCGTCGTCACCAACGACGATGAGATGAACCGCAAGGTGCGGCTGCTACGCAATCACGGCCTGCGCAACCGCGATGAAATGGAAATCCTCGGCTACAATTCGCGCCTGGATTCGACGCAAGCCGTGATCGGCAAATGGATCGTGCGCAAGCTGCCCGACATCGTCGTCGGCCGCGCCGCTGCCGGCGCTTATTACGACCAGGGTTTCGCCCGCATTCCGCAAGTGCGCGTGCCGCCGCGCCGCGACTACACGAAGAACGTTTTTCTGCTTTACATCCTGTTCGTGAAGGACCGCGACGCGCTGCTCAAGCACTGCATCGACAAGGGCATCGAGGCCAAGGTCCATTATCCGATCCCTCTGCATTTGCAGGACGCGCTGAAACATCTCGACTACAAGGTCGGCGATTTTCCGGTGTCGGAGCGGCATTGCCGGGAAGGCATCAGCTTCCCGGTCGATCAGCATCTCAGCCGCGCTGAGCAGGATTACGTCATCGAAACGGTCAATAGCTTTTACAACGGATAGCGAACAATGAGTGAGATCAAGGTTCCCTTCATCGACCTCCAGCAGCGCTTCGTCGAAGAGCGCGAGGAACTGATGGCCTGCGTCGAGCGCGTTCTGTCCAAGGGTCACCTTGTGATGACGCCCGAAGTGTTCGAGTTCGAGGCCAAGGTAGTCGAATACACCGGCGCCAAGCATTGCGTCTCCTGCGGCAACGGCACCGACGGCCTGATGCTGGCGCTGTGGGCGCTCGGCATCGGCAAAGGCGACGAAGTCATCACCACGCCGATCTCGTTCGTCGCCTCGACCGGCTCCATCGCCCATGTCGGCGCGACGCCGGTCTATGCCGACGTGCGCGACGACCAGAATATCGACCCCGCCGAGATCGAAAAGAAAATCACGCCTAAAACCAAGGCGCTGATGCCGGTGCATTGGGGCGGCCGCGTCGCCGACATGGACGCGATCATGGCGATCGCCAAGAAGCACAAGCTCAAGATCGTCGAGGACTCGGCGCAGTCGATGGGCGCCTATTACAAAGACAAGCATGGCGGCACTTTCGGCGAGGCCGGCACCATCTCGACGCATCCGTTGAAGAACCTCAACGCCATCGGCGACGGCGGCATGATGCTGACCAATGACGACGAGATCGCCGCCAAGGTCCGTCTCTACCGCAATCACGGCCTGCAGGACCGAGACACCTGCGTCATGTACGGCGTCAACTCGCGTCTCGACGTGCTCAATGCCGAGGTTCTGAAATATCGCCTGACCCGGCTCGACGACGTAATTGCGCGCCGCCGCCGCAACGTCGCGATCTATCAGGATAAAATCAAAGCCAAGCAGGTGTACATCCCGCCGGTGCGGGCGCACGAGAAGCACTCCTATGTGATGTTCATCGTCCAGGCCGACGACCGCGACGCGCTCAAGGCGCATATGGAAAAGCGTGGCGTGCAGTCGCTGGTCTATTACGGCACGCCGCTGCATCTGCACCCGGCCGCCAAGCGGCTCGGCTACAAGCGCGGCGACTTCCCGGTCGCCGAGAAGCAGGCCGACCGCGTGCTGGCGCTGCCGCATCACCAGAACCTGTCGCCGGAACAGGTCACCACCGCGGCCGCCGCCGTCAACGAGTTTTACGGGGCTTAAGGCAAAATGCGCGGCGCCCCGATTCTCGTCATCGCTCCGCATGCGCTCGACGAGGTGTTGGGCTGCGCCGGCGTGGTGGCGCTGGCGGCCAAGGCCGGCCGCCAGGTGCATGTCCTGGTGCTGTTCGGCGACGGCACCGGACTCGACGGCAAGCGGCGCGACGCGGCGGGCCAGGCCGCGACGCTGCTCGGCGCCGCGCCGCCGCGCTTTGCCGGCTTTCCGGAAAACAAATCAGATACACTGGCGCTTGGCGACGTGGTGTCAGTGATCGAAAAGACAGTGCAGGAATTGCGGCCGTCTACCGTCTATGTCAGTCACGGCGGTAATCTCAATATCGACCACCAAACCGCTTTCCGCGCCGCCGCGACCGCTCTGCGGCCGGTGCCCGGCAGCCCGGTCGCGGAATTCTTCGCTTACGAAATCGCCTCCAGCACCGATTGGGCGCCGCCGGGCTTCGGCGACACTTTCTGCCCCAACCGCTTCGTCGATATCGGCGCTGTGCTTTCGCGCAAGCTTGAAGCGCTGGCGCTCTATGCCTTCGACATGCGCGACGAGCCGCATGCACGCTCGATTAAATCGCTGGAGATGCTGGCGCGCTCGCGCGGCGCCACCGTCGGCGTTACCGCCGCCGAAGCCTTCAGCGTGCTGCGGATCGTCAGCCGGCCTTAAACGCGCTTAGAGCAACCCGCGTATCCGCGAGCGCAGAACCAGCGCCATCGTCGCGCCATCGATGATGGCGCCGTCTAGCACAAGCCGGTCAATGTCTTCTTTCGCAATCGTCTCAATGCTTTCGATGCCCTCGTTGCGCTGTGGCGCGCCATACGACGTGATCCGAGCGGCGAACATTTTCAGGTTTTCCGACGTCATCGCCGTGCTGGTATAGACGACGCCGAGCGGCGTCAGTTCGTCCACTACCGCGCCCATTTCCTCCATCATCTCCTTGCGCGCCTCCTCCGCCGGCACATGGCCGGGCAGCACCAGGCCTTGCGGCGCTTCGAGAAACCAGCGCCGCGCCGGATGGCGAAAGATGCGGATCAGCGCGATGTTGCCGTCCGGCAGGATCGGCAGCACGGCGATGCCGCCGCTGGCTACGACGCGGTTGTAAAGCCCGGCCTTGCCGTCGGAGAACCGCACCGCGTCGCGAATGACGTAGCCGATGTAGGGGTCCTCGGCGAGAACGCCGACGCGCATGTCGTCGGTCGGCCAGCCGGCGGCGGTGCGCTCGGCCAGCACTTCGGCCTTCGCTCCGCGAATTTCGTCGGCGTCGAAAAGAATCCTAGTAAGGCAGCCGGGTGGATTTTCAAACAGCTCCGGGTTGGAAGCCAGCAAGGTACGATACCGGATCAAACTCGGCTCTTCCGCTTCCATAAGACAGAACCCTCTGTTTGGACCGCACTAACGCACGATCGTAATCACCATCAGTCCGGCGACAATAAGCGCCGCCGCGCCCAAACGATGGGCGGAACGGCGTTCGCCGTGAAACACCATGCCGATGATCGCAGCGAACAATACACTGCTTTCGCGCAAGGCCGCGACCGGGGCGACCGCGGTGCGACTCAAGGCCCACAGAAACACGCCGAACGAGGCAATGCCCAGAACGCCGGTCGCGAGCGTGCGGATACGATTATCCCACAGCGTCGTCAAAAGCCGCCGGCGCTGGGCCAGATAGATGAGCAGGAAAAAGCTGCCGCTGTCGACGAATACCAGCCAGGCGGTGAATGACAGCCAGTTGCCGGTGAGGCGCGTGCCATAGGCATCGACCACCGTGTAGCCGGCGACCATCAGCCCGGCCGCCAGCGCGGCAATGAAGATGCGCCGGTCGATGCCGCCGCGAACGGAATCGGCCGCCAGCCATAGCAGCCCGCTCGAGACACAGATGATTCCGGCTACTTGGCCGCCATTTGGAACCTCGCCGACAAGGGCGAAGGCGAAGAGCGCCGCGAACAGCGGCACGAAGCCGCGCGCCAGCGGAAAGGCCTGACCGAGGTCGCCGAGCTTGTAGGAGCGCGCCAGCGCGAGCTTGTAGCCGAAATGCAGGCATACCGAGCCCGCGATCACCGGCCAGACTTCCAACGGAGGGACAGGCAGGAAAGGCAGGGAGCAGGCCGCGAGCAGGCCGGCCACCAAGCCCATTCCCGCGAGCGTCGCGATGCCATCGCCGGCGGATTTTACCAGCGCGTGCCATGATGCGTGCGACACGGCCGCGGTCAGCATCAAGCTAATTGTCAGCGAATCGAGCATCGCTGACATTTACCACAATGGCGTCCCGTGCCGGGACACGGGACGGATTATGAGCGTCCTAGTTGAGCACAGACTGCGGAATCGGTGCTATTGTTTGAGTTCCTGTCGATCTGATTGTCTTTGTACGACGTGAGCGTTCCGCCGTTCTGCGTCAGCGCCACGGCGCTGTTGCCGGTTATGAGCGAACTACCGATGCGCAATGTCGCGGTGCCGTCATTGGCAATCAACGCGTTGTTGTTGTGCATAACCTCCGTATTTTTGATAAAGATGCCTACCGCCGGCCCGGCCGCCACCGCCGTATCCGCTGAGAACGCGAACCCCGAATTGCCGACCGACGTCGATTCGTTGACCGCAACCGTAATGGCTCCGCTTCGATAGTGCTGTCGGCCAAGAGGCCAAACCTGTTGTTCTGGAGTTGGACGCGGTTGAAGGAGACTCTGGCGCTGCCGGCGCCGGTCGGCTGCACGCGGATTCCCCCGCCGGTGCCCGCGGCCGGCGAGCCGTTATTGATGAAGGTCGTGTAGGACACGAAGGGCTCGGCCGACGTTGACGGCACGAAGTTGATGCATGACCGTTCGGATCGGTGCCGACGAAATTCTTGATCAGGCATTTTTCTACGTGCAGCGCGCCGCCGGCGAGGAACCGGATGCAGTTCATTCCCAGCGTGTCCGGCGTGCCGCCGTCGATGACGAGCCCGCGCAGGATGACGATATCCGATGCGCCCGCATTGACAGTGGCGCCGTTGGTGCCGGAAGCAAGAATGCCGGCTTCACCGGAATAGTCGTTGATGATGCTGATCGACTTGGTGGTGGTGACGGCGCCGTAGCCGCCGGGATCGAGCACGCTGATTTCACCGCCGGCGGCGGTTTCGATATCGCGCCGGCAAATGTCTTGCACGGCGCCGTGCGGCTACAAGGGTTGGCGTCGTCGCCAACGCCCGACACCCAGGTTCGCGTGGCCTGCGCATAAGTGGGCGTCGCCGTTAAAGATATCAAAGGCACGCTGCCGCATAGAATCGCACTCCATGTCAGAAAACGTATTGTGTCGGTCCCCCGTTTGGTAATGACGCCGGGGACAGCGTCGATACATCAGCTAACCGATTCTGAAGGAATCGTGCAACTATGAGGAGTATATCAGATAAGGTCATTTTTAGCGTGCTTAGTCCTCGGAGTCGCGCTATGTTACACAGCGCGGCAACGCGTGGCGCTTCGTCTGCCGAAGCCGTAAAAAACGCCGTTTCTGAGTTCAGAGATGTTGTTCGTGCCATTGCTACATTTCGTGTGCGGCATAACAATCAGGTAAGGATTATTGTGTTCGGATAGCCGGCGCGTGAGCGAGATCGATCCGCCCCCAAGAGGTTGCCTTGAATGCCCCCGGTTTATTCTAATGCTCAGGTAATCGACCAGATAGATTCCGGATCGAAATGGTCGGGAAGCCAGATCAGCTACGGCTTTCTGGTGAGCGCGCCTTCCTGGGACATGGGATATGAGGGCGACGGTTTTTCCGCTTTCACCACTTATCAGGCCAATGCAACGCGGGCGATCGTGGCGTTATGGGACGGCCTGATCACGCCCTCGTTCATTGAGGCCACGTCCTCCCAGCAATACGCCAACGTAAAGTTCGGCAACACGACAACGTCGATCGACTACGCTCATGCCTATTATCCGGGAACCAACGCCTGGGCCGGAGAAGTATGGCTGAACGCTCAAACATATACCAATCTCTACTCGCCCGACGTGGGTGACTATTATTGGATGACGATCCTTCACGAAGTCGGGCATGCGCTCGGCCTGAGCCATCCGGGCCTCTACAACGGCGGATCGCCGACATACGCCAACGACGCCGTCTACGCCCAGGATACGCACCAGTGGACGGTGATGTCTTATTTCGAAGCCTCCAATACAGACGCCGATTGGAACGGAGGCAGCGGCTGGCAATATGCCCAGACGCCGATGGTGCACGACGTCCTGACGATTCAGTCGATCTATGGCGCCGACTTCACCACCAGAACCGGCGATACCGTTTACGGTTTCAATTCCAACACCGGCAGCTCCCTCTTCGATTTCTCTCAGAACCAGTCGCCGGTTCTGACCATCTATGATGCCGGCGGCAACGACACGCTCGATCTTTCGGGATCCTCGCAGCGCGCGATCGTCAACCTTGCCCCAGGCACTTACTCGTCGGCAGGCGGTACGACGAGTTCGATGTCGTACAACATCGGCATCGCCAATGACACATGGATAGAAAACGCAAGCGGTGGATCAGCCGCTGACTCGATCACCGGCAACGATCTCGACAACCAGCTTGCCGGAATGGGCGGCGCCGACGCGCTCTTCGGCGGCAATGGCAACGATGTGTTGTTGGGCGGCGAAGGCGCCGACGCGCTGGACGGCGGGACTGGGGCAATGTCCCGAGCTGTGTTGAAATTCGCTCAGCAGGCGTCGCTGTTTGAACAGGCTACGCGGCCTTGGCTTGCTTTTCAATACCTGGGTTGATGGAATGCTTGACCTGATGGGCAAGCAGGGCAGCCCGCAGCGTCGGCAGTTGCTT
>CAMBQQ010000082.1 GCA_945870035.1 Rhizobium sp. Q54
GCATCGTTACGTGCTGCTTTACAACCAGCAGCTTCCGCAATCAGCCTTGGGCAGCAAGACACCCTTGCAGGCCATGAAGGACTGGCATAGCCTGAAACCGGAGTTGTTCAGAAAACAGCCATATCACCTACCGGGATGTGACACATAGCTCGTCGATACCGGGCGTCGACGGCGCTGGACGGACGAGGAGAAGCTGCGGATCGTCGCGGAAAGCTTGTCGCAGCCGCGAGCGGCTTCGGCGACGGCGCGGCGGCACGGGGCCGCTTTTTGTGGCCGAGTGCAGGTGGCGGTGCGGTGACGATCTCGTCAGCTCAGCTTGGCTAGGCATCAGCGACGCATCGGACGCCGGGTTGCGAATACGCCTGCTTTTCGCGAGTATACGGAAATGAGTAAACTTCTAGATGGACGCGTCGCGCTCGTCACTGGCGCATCGCGCGGTATCGGCGAAGCTGCTGCACTAGCGCTCGCCAAAGCCGGCGCTCATGTAATTGCGGTTGCCCGCACCGGCGAAGGTCTTGCGAGATTGGACTCCGCCATTAGCCTGGGCGGTGGTACATCGACCTTGATGCCGCTCGACATCAAAAATGCTAGCGGTATCGCGAATCTGGCCAAGACGATCGATATGCGGTTCAAGCGACTGGATGTTATGATCGCCAACGCCGGAATCCTCGGCACCGGGGTGCCGAGTGATCAAATCGAGCCTGCAGTCTGGGACGACACCATCGCTATCAACCTAACCTCCAATTTGCATTTTATTCGCGCCATGCATCCGCTGCTCAAGAAATCCGATGCCGGCCGCGCTGTATTTGTCACCTCGGGCATCGCCTGGCGCGGCTTGCCGGGCCTCGCCGCCTATGCTGCGAGTAAGGCCGCTCTCAACGCATTGGTGCAAGCTTACGCGATCGAAAACGAGTCGACTAAATTGCGAATCAACCTGTTCAGTCCGGGCGCGACACTTACTGATCTTTTCGTTACTGCATTTCCGGGCGCCGATATGACGACTGTGGCAACGCCAGAAGATGTCGCCGAAAAGTTGGTTGAGGCGTGCCTACCGAATCTGACTGAAAATGGTAAGGTCTATGAATTCCGTCAAAAAAAATGGCTTAGCCTAATGCCGCCGGCCTAGACTCCTGGCCGCATAGCTGTGCGGCAAGGCCGCCTCGTCTGGTGAGATGCGCTGCTGCGCTCTCAAAGGTGTCATGTGACCTGAGCCCTGGACTTCCTCCAAATTTGGGTAGAGTCCGTCAAGAGGGGACGGACGATGAAGCGATCACGGTTCACGAAAGAGCAGACTATTGCGATCTTGCGCGTGCACGCAGCTGGCGTAAAGCCGCCACCGATCGTCAGCGACAACGGCACAGAGTTGACCGGTATGGCAATCTTGAGAGGGTCACAAGAGACCCAGATCGGCTGGTACTACGTCGCGCCAGGCAAGCCGACGCAGAATGCCTTAACGAGCTTCAAGTCGTACTGTGTGACGAGCTGTTGAACGAGACCTTGTTCATACCGCTCGTTCATGCTCGCGAAGTCTTGGCAATCTGGAAAGTCGACTACAACACCCAGCGGCCGCACAGCGCCATCGGCAACATGCCGCCTGTCGTCTACGCCAAACTCAGCGAACCGCGAAGCAACGGGACGGGTCGCTCGGGCTGTCATGGGGCTCCGCGCCCGTCCCGGTGCATCACCGAGCCAAAGCGGCTCAAATGCCGTTCGGGCTTTGCTTCCAACTGGATAAAAGGAGCGGTCAGGTCAGGCGGAGGCCGAAAAAGATAGCACCGTTCCAGTGATCGGGCGGGTATCTTCAGACCATGCCATTGCTGACTGTCGGCTTGTCAGTCGCGCGAAATCGGTGCGGCAGCCATCACTTCAATCTCGCAAAGCATCTCGGACGTGGCGAGCGCGGTGACACAAAAGCCGGTCGCGGCCGCGCGATGAGTGCCAAGCACGTCGCTGCGGATTTTGCCATGCACCTTGAGGTCTTCGGTGCGGACCACAATCGTCGTTATCTTGATGATGTCCGATAGCGTCATGGAGGCGGCGCTCAAAATCGCGGCAATGTTCGCCCAGGTTTGTCGCAATTGAGCTTCGATGCCGTCGGTGAGCGTGCCATCCGGACGAAGTCCGACCTGACCGGAGATGGTGAGCAGACGCGCGCCGCCGCTGACTTCTACGGCGTGCGTGTACGAGCCGAGCGGCGCGTGAATGTCTGGGGGATCGAAGTTTCTGATCATTGTCGTCATCCTTGTCACGGGGGGTGAGTATGGTTGCGTTTAAACGATCGCGTGAAGTCTCCAGCATGTTTTATTGCACTGTCGAACAATGCGGCGCCTGCTTAAAATTCACGCGCAAGGGGGGTGTTGCAATGCAGTTTCCGATATGCCTTACTGAACGTGCAATCTGGATGTTTGTATCCACTTTAGTCAGGGATCAGGTCAAGTGCACTTTATCTTCTTGTCTTCAGATCGTCCGGCGACCAGCGGGCTTGCGCCCGTTCATCGGAAGGGCGATCGGGAGACAATGTTGGATGCATTCCGGCGCAACGGATTGCCGCTTCTTCTGCGGCGCTCTAAGGCTGCCCGATCATCCTGAAAGCCCGTAAGCCCGTGTTTCACCACCCAACAGACGCAAGGATTAGTTCCATGTCATTCATGAAGAATATCCTCGCCGCTGGCGTCCTCGCTGCCGTCGCCATGGCGCAGCCGGCGCTCGCCGCTGATTACGTCATCCGCCTCAGCCACGGCATGCCCGAGGCTCTGGATTCCGGGCAGCATGCCTGGGCACTCGTTTTTAAGGAAGCCGTTGAAGCGCGTTCCGCCGGCAAGGTGGAAGTGCGTATCCTCGGCAACAATGCCGCAGGTAACGAGCGCCAGCAGCTCGAGCGCGTCCAGAACGGCATCAACCAGATGCTGCTGGTCAGCGAAATCACCCAGCCGTTCTTCTTCAAGCCGGCGCTGGTGCTCGGCACGCCCTTCCTGTTCTCGTCGTCGGAAGTCGCGTGGGCGGTTCTCGACGGCCCGTGGGGCAAGAAGTACAACGAAGCCTTCCAGAAACAGACTGGCGTGCGCGTGCTCGGTCATATCGAAAGCGGCTTCCGCAGCTTCTTCAACTCCAAGAAGCCGATCAAGACCCCGGCCGATCTGGCGGGCCTAAAGATCCGCACCGGCGAGAACGCCGTGCACATGGCGATGGTCAAGGCGCTCGGCGCCAGCCCGACTCCGGTCTCCTGGACCGAGGTCTATACGGCCCTGCAGCAGAAGGTCGTCGACGGCATGGAAAACCCGCCGGGCCTCTTCTACAGCATGAAGTTCTACGAGCAGCAGAAGTACCTGACGCTGAACAAGCACCTCTACAGCGTCCACTCCGCGATGATCAACGAAGCGTTCTTCCAGGCCCTGCCGGCTGATTTGCGCGGCATCGTCATTGAAGCCGCCGGTCTGGCGACGACCGTTGGCCGTTCGCAGGCCTATCTTCTCGAGCGCGCTGCGCTGGACAAGCTTAAGGCCGCTGGGGTTGAGATCTATACTCCGACGCCTTCGGAATTCGACCAGTTCCGCAAGATGGGCCAGCCGCCGGCACTCGCGCTCGTGCGCAAGGAAGTTGGCGACGAGTGGATCGACAGCGCCCTGAAGGCCGTGTCGGACGCCGAGAAGTCCCTGCGCTCGTACTAATCGATTAAGCCCTGGAGTCCGGAGAGACGAAACTCTCTCCGGACTTCGCTTTCCCGCTCACCTGAAATTCCTGTTCGGGGTTGCCGATGCTGCGCACGATCGACAACGGTATTGTCCTCATCACCAGCTGGATCGTCGCGTCGTTGACCGGCGTCATGTGCGTCGTCGTACTGATGGGCGTGTTCACACGCTATGTCCTGAACGATGCACTACCATGGACGGAGGAGGCGGCGCGCTTCGCCTTGCTCTGGATGTCATGGCTGGGCGGTGGGCTCGCCGTGCGCAAGGGCGCCCACATTGCCGCAGAATTTCTGATCGACCGCCTGCCGCCCTCTTTGCGTGCGATTATCGTTGTTATCGGTCAGCTCAGCGCGATCTTCTTCCTCGCCATCTGCGTCTGGTACGGCTTCGGGCTGTTCCAGCGCGTGGCGTTCCAGAGCACCGTGGCGCTCGGCGTGACTATGCAACTCCCTTATGCGGCCGTTCCGGTCGGCTCCGCGCTCATGATCTATCACATGATGATCGTCATGCTGCGCGTGCCCGGTGCAGTGACGCGCGACAGCGAACTCCAGGTCTAGAGGCGGCGCCATGCTCGGCATTATTCTGTTTGGCGGAATGATCCTGCTCATGCTCACGGGTGTGCCGGTCGTGTTCGCGATCGGGCTCGCGGCGGTATTGGGTACATTTGTCATCGGGGCATCGGCGCCTTTGATCATCATTCCAAGCAGCATGATCAACGGCATGGACTCGTTCCCGTTGCTGGCAATCCCGTTCTTTATCCTGGCCGGCGAACTGATGAACCGCGGTGGCATCGCCGAGCGCCTGATCGGCTTTGCCGATTCGCTGGTCGGCCATATCCGCGGCGGGCTCGGCCACGCCACGGTCTTGTCGAACACCATGCTGGCGATGGATACCGGCTCGGCGCTGGCGCAGGTGGCCGCCATCGGCCGAATCATGGTGCCTGCGATGGAAAAGCGCGGCTATGACCGCGAATATGCGACCGCACTGACCTGCGCTGCGTCGTTGATCGGCCCCATCATCCCGCCCAGCATCACGATGGTGATCTACGCGGTGGCCGCCGGCGCCTCGATCGGCGGCCTGTTTCTCGCCGGCATCGTGCCGGGCATTCTCATCGCCACGTCGCTGATGGGCTACGTCTATATCCGCGCTCGCCTGCGCAACGAGAAACCGGCGCACGAGTTTTCAGGCCGCGAAGTGCTGGCGCGCGGCAAGGATGCGATCCTGGCGCTGCTGATGCCGGTGATCATCCTCGGCGGCATTTTTGCCGGCATCATGACGCCGACCGAGTCGGCAGCCGTCGCGGTGCTTTACGCGCTGCTCGCCGGCGCACTGGTTTTCCGCAAACTCAAGTGGAAGGACGTTTACGAGAGCCTGCTGAATACCGGCATCGTCACCGCCTTCATCATGCTCATCGTCGGCGTGGCGCGAATCTTCTCCGACTTGCTGGCTTCCGAAGCGGTGCCGCAGCAGATCGTCGCCACCATGGTGAACCTGACCACAAGCCCGTTCCTGATGCTGCTGATGGTGAACGCCTTGCTGCTGATTGTCGGCGCCTTGATGGATACCACCGCGGCCATCATCATTCTGACGCCCGTTCTGCTGCCGATCGTGGCAACGATCGGCGTCGATCCGATGCTGTTCGGAATCATCATGTGCATCAATCTCGTGATCGGCATGGCGACTCCGCCGATCGGCGTGGCGCTTTACCTCGCGTCCGAGATCGGCAGGGTCAAGCTTGACCGTCTGATCGTGGCCATCTGGCCGATGTTGCTGGTGCTGATCGGCGTGTTGATGGTCATTACCTACGTGCCGGCCATCCCGCTAGCGCTGCCGAGATACTTTGGATACTAGAAAAAACCAGGAGACAAAATGCCCAGGGAGATTTCCAAGGAGAACATGGGTCTGCATTTCACAATCGACGAGTATCGTCAGCGCGTGAAGGGTGTGCAGGCGGAGATGGTCAGGCGCGGCATCGACGTGCTGATGGTCAACCATCTCGAGAATATCTATTACCTCTCAGGCTTCCGGACCATCGGCTACTACTCCTTCATGGCGCTGTTCGTGCCGGCCGAAGGCGAGCCGGTGCACTTCACCCGTCTAATCGAGGAGACGACGCTGCAGGGCACCTCCTGGATTCCCGACCGCGAGCTTTATCCGGACACCGAGAATTACAACGACGCCATCATTCGCGTCATCAATGAGCGCGGCTGGGCCAATGCCCGCATCGGCATCGACAAGTCGGCGTGGTACCTGACCATCGACGACTACGAGAAGATGCAGGCGCGGCTGCCGCAGGCCAAGTTCGTCGACGGTTCGATGATCGTTGAGAACCTGCGCCTGATCAAATCGAAGGCCGAGCAGGCCTTCAGCCGCCAGGCCGGCAAGGCCGCGTCGGAAGGCATGCGCTCGGCCATCGGCGCGCTGCGCGCCGGCATCACCGAAGACGATTTGATGGCCGCGGCCTATAACGGCCTGTTCCGCATGCACAGCGAGTATCCAGGCCTGCCGCCGCTGATCAATGCCGGGATCCGCCACACCATGGCGCATGCCATGGCTGAAGGTTATCCGGTGAACGAGGGCGACGCGGTCTATTTCGAGGTCGGCGCCTCGATCAAGCGCTACCACGCCGCCACCTTGCGTATCGGTTATGTCGGCCCCGCGCCAAAGCTGTTCCATGATCTCAATGATCTGTGCCGCCGTTCGATCGAAGCGGGCCTCAAGGAAATGAAGCCGGGCAATCCGGCCGAACTCGTCGACAAGGCCGCGCGCAAGGTGATCGAAGACGGCGGCTACGGCGACAAATTCCGCCACAAGGCGGGTTACTCGATCGGCATCGCTTTGCCGCCGGACTGGAGCGAAGCGCGCACCATGATGCTGCGTGGCGGCGAGAAGCGGCCGCTTCAGCCGGGCATGGTCTATCACTTCCTGCCTGCGGTGTTCGAGTACGCGCAATACGGCGTCGGCCTGAGCGAGACCGTGCTCGTCACCGAGACGGGCTATGAGGTGCTCACCGATGTCGAGCAGAAGATTTTCGAAGTGAAGCCATAACGGAGAGTCACAGTGACTGACGTTCTTCTGGTCGCTGGCGGCCAGGTCTATGATCACGACGGCGATGTGCATCGTCCGCCCGTATCCGATGTGCTGTCGGTCGATGGCCGCATCGTGGCGCTGCGGCCCGGCATTGCCGACGCCGTCAAGCGTGGCGAAGCCGTGCCGGAACTCAAGGGCCGCAAGGTTGCGCGCACCATCGACGCCAAAGGCAAGCTGGTCATCCCGGGCTTCGTCAATGCTCACTATCATTCGCATGACGTGCTGCTGAAGGGCTGCTTCGAGACCATACCGCTCGAACTGTGGGTGTTGAGCGCATTGCCGCCGGCGTTCCCCAAGCGCAGCAAGGAAGAAATCCGCGCCCGCACGCTGCTTGGTGCGGTCGAATGCCTGCGCTCAGGCATCACCACGGTGCAGGATCTGGCGACCGTCTATCCTTACGACGAGGAGCAGGTCGACGTCGTGCTCAAGGCTTATGACGATGTCGGCATTCGCTGCGTCTTCGCGCTTCAGATCGCCGACATTGCCGGCGCCAAGTCGATCCCGTTCTGGGAAGACGTCGTTCCAGAAGACATGCGCAAAGGCTTGTCCGGCGCGGTCGAGCCGTTCAAGGGCGACAAGAATCTGATCGACACCGTGCGCGACCTTTACAAGACGCGCCACGGCAAGCACCGCCGCATCAGCTGGGGCCTCGGGCCGTCGAGCCCGGAGCGCTGCACCGAAGGGCTGTTGCGCGAACTGGCCGATCTGTCGGCCGAGGCCAATCTGCCGGTCTACACGCACGTCTACGAGTCCAAGGCGATGACGCTGATCGCGCGTCAGACCCACACCCACGACCAGGGTTCGCTGATCAAGTTCCTCGATCGCTGCGGCCTTCTCGGACCGCGCATGAGCCTGGCGCACAGCGTCTGGATGGTGCCCGAAGAGATCAAGTTGATCGCGGAGCGCGGCGCCAACGTGGTGCTCAATCCGGTCGGCAATCTCAAGACGCGGAGCGGCATCGCGCCGATCCGCGAATATGTCGATGCCGGCGTGCATGTCGGTCTCGGCTGCGACAACTGCAGCTGCAGCGATTGCCAGAACATGTTCCAGTCGATGAAGATGTTCGCGTCGCTGGCGGCCGTCACCGATCCCGAGCCCGGCCCGCCGACCGCGGCCGATGCGTTCTCCGCCGCCACCAAGGCCGGCGCGCGCGGCGCGCTGATGGGTGAGACGCTCGGGCAGCTCAAGGTCGGCTTCGCCGCCGACTTCAGCATCATCGATCTCAACGATCCGTCCTTCGTGCCGCTTAACAGTGTCGTGCGCCAGCTGGTGTTCACGGAAGCGGGGCGCAGCGTCGAGACCGTCGTGGTCGACGGCAAGGTCGTGGTGGACAACCGCAAGGTCGTCTCGATCGATCAGGATGCGCTGTTCGCCGAAGCCGCCGAACTCGCCAAGGGCCTGATGAAGGATCTCGAGGGTGTGCAGGGCCGCATGGAAAAGCTGCTGCCGTACCTACTCGAGGCACATCGCCGGACCTGGGCCGAAGACGTCGGCACCCATCGATACGTAGGCAGCTGAGGCCTGCGAATCATGAAGCCCGCCCTCTTCACCTATCATCGGCCCGGCACTCTGCCGGATGCGTTGGCGCTGATGGCGGAACATCGCGGCGGCGCGCGTGTGCTCGCCGGCGGCCAGAGCCTCATGCCGCTGATGGCGATGCGGATGACAAGGCCCGAGCAGCTCGTCGATATCAACCGGATCGATGAGCTCAAGGGTATCCGCGACACCGGCGACACGCTGACCATTGGCGCCCTGACGCGCTACAGCGAGATTCTGCGCGCGCCGTTGATCGCGGACAGCCTGCCGCTGCTATCGGAAGCGATCCGTCACGTCGCGCACCACGCCATCCGCAACCGCGGCACCATTGGCGGTTCGCTGGCGCTGGCCGATCCATCGGCGGAAACGCCGGCAACCTGTCTGGCGCTGTGCGCCCGCATCGTTGCGCGTTCCAGCGCGGGTGAGCGCGAGATTTCAGTCGACGCGTTCTTCGAAGGCCTGATGTCGACGGCTCTGGCCGAAGACGAGATTCTGGTCGCCGTGCGCATTCCGAAGCGCCCGGCGAAGGTGCCGCACGCTTTCCTCGAGTTCGCGCGCCGCAAAGGTGACTACGCGCAGGCCGGCATCATCCTCGCGCCGTCGCATGGCGGTGTGGCGGAGAACCGCGCCGTGGTGTTCGGCATCGGCTCCACGGCCCGGCGCTCGGCGGCGCTCGAAGGCGCTATGACGAACGGATTGTCGGCCGAGGCCAAGGCGGCGTTGCAGCAGGAAGTCACCGCCATCATCGACGATGACGAAGGCGCAGCCTACAAGCTGCCGATCGTCATGACATTGGCCGAACGCGCGATGGGGAGGCTCAAGCCATGAGCGGTCCATCGTTCGACGAACCGGAAGTGACCATCGAGCTGACGGTGAATGGCGCCACGGTGACCCGGCGCGTATCGACGCGGCGCCATCTGTCGGATTTTCTGCGTGACGATCTCGGCCTCACGGGCACGCATATCGGCTGCGAGCACGGCGTCTGCGGCGCCTGCACGGTGCGCTATGACGGTGAGATCGCGCGCTCCTGTCTGATCCTCGCCGCGCAGACCGACGGCAGCACGGTGGAAACCGTTGAGGGCCTCTCCGACAGCGGCGAGATCGAGGCGCTGCAGCAGGCCTTCCTGGCGCGCAACGCACTGCAATGCGGCTTCTGCACGCCGGGCATGCTGGTCACCGCCGCCGATCTGTTGCGCAGCGTGCCGAAGCCATCGCGCGACGAAGTGCGCGACGCAATTTCGGCCAACTACTGCCGCTGCACCGGATATCACGCCATTGTCGACGCGATCATGGCTGCATCGGAAAAACTGGCGGTGAAGTCATGACGACAGCACCCGCACCTGCGGTCGGCCAGTCGCTCGCGCGCCCGCGCGCCAAGCGTCTGGTCACGGGCCGTGGCCGCTACACCGGGGACATTGCCGCCAAGCGCGCTTTGCAAGTGGCGTTTTTCCGCAGCCCGCATCCCCATGCGCGCATCAAGTCGATCGACGTCAGCGCGGCGCGTGCGCTGAAAGGTGTCGTGCTGGTCGCGACCGGTGCTGACGTCGCAAAGCACTGCAAGGGGTTCGCCGGCATCCATCGCCTGTTCAAGGGCATGAAGGCCGCGGAGCAGTGGCCGCTCGCCTTCGACCGCGCCTGCTGGCAGGGCGAGCCGGTCGTTGCTGTCGCCGCCGAGACGCGCGCCATCGCTGAAGATGCGCTCGATCTCATCGAGGTCGACTGGGAGCCGCTGGAAGGCTTGGGCACGCCTGAGAAGGCGATCGCCGGCGGCACCGTGCTGCATGAATCGCTCGGCGACAATATCGGCTATGACGGAACGACCGCCAGCGGCGATGTCGAGGCCGCTCTTGCCGGCGCCGCGGTGGTGATCGAGGACACGTTCCGCTTTGGCCGTCACACCGGCGTCTGCCTCGAGCCGCGTTCGATCCTCGCCGCTTACGATCCCTCGGACGACAGCCTTGTCGTCCACGAGTCGCATCAGTGTCCGGCGCAGCAGCAGGCGATCTTTGCCGATCTCATGGGGCTGCCGGAGCATCGCGTCCGAGTCGTCTGTCCGGATGTCGGCGGCGCCTTCGGCATCAAGCAGCAGCTTTACGGCGATGAACTCGCGACCTGCATCGTCTCGAAGATGACCGGCCGGCCGGCCATTTTCATCGCCGATCGCGTCGAGTCCTTTGCCAGCGACATTCATGCCCGCGAGCATGTCGTCAAAGGCCAGATGGCCTTTGCGCCGGATGGCCGCATCCTCGGCCTGACCGTCGACGACCTGTTCGCCGTTGGCGCCTATTCGAATTATCCGCGCTCAAGTATCGGCGAAGCCAGCCATGTCGCCGCGCTCACCGGCGGGCCGTATCGCATCCCGGCCTACCGCGCCCGCGTGCGCATGATCTACCAGAACAAGCCGCCGGTCGGGCATTACCGCGCCGTCGGTCATCCGATTGCCTGCGCCGTCGCCGAGCAATTGCTCGATCGCGGCGCCCGCGCGCTTGGGCTCGATCCGATCGCGGTTCGCCGTATCAACCAGGTGCCGGATGGCACAGCGTCGCACAAGTCACACAGCGGCTTCATGCTCAACGGCCTTACCGTCGAGGCCTGCCTCGGAAAGTTACTGGCCGGTTTCGACATGGCAGCGTTTCGCCGCGAACAACAAGATGCGCGCAAGCGTGGCCTGCTGCTCGGTTTGGGCATCGCCAACTTCGTCGAATTCACCGGCACCGGCGCGCCGTATTATGGCGAAAGCGGTGCGCCCGTGACGGCGCAGGAATCGTGCCTCGCCCGTCTGGAGCCAAGTGGTCATGTGCGCTGCCTCACCGGAACGACCGATCAGGGGCAGGGCACCGACACTGCGGTCGGCCAGGCCATCGCCGATGCGATCGGCGTTTCGTTCGACGATGTCGAGGTGATCAGCGGCGACAGCGCCGGCCCCGTCGGCGGCGGCGCCTGGGCCTCGCGCGGCGCATCGAGCGGCATCGAAGCCGCGGTGCGCGCCGGCCGCGCGCTGCGCGATGAAATCCTGCGCCTCGCCGGTCTCATCCTGCAACGCAAGCCGGAGCAGATGATGCTCGCTGGCGGCCTGCTGTGCGACGCGGCCTCCGGCGCCGAACTCATAACCTTGCGCGAAGTCGCGACCATTGCGCATTACCGGCAGCATCTGCTGCCGCCCGGCACGCAGCCCGAACTGTCGATGACCCGCAGCTTCGTGCCGCAGAGCCAGTCCTTCATCACCACCAACGGCGTGCAGCTTTCCGTTGTCTCGGTCGATCCCGGCCTCGGCGATGTCCGCCTGCTGCGCCACCGCGTCGCGCATGATTCCGGCACCGTCATCAATCCGATGCTGCTCGACGAACAGATACGCGGCGGCGTCGTGCAAGGTCTCGGCGCGGCCTTGTTCGAGGAAATCCATTACAGCGAGGATGCCGTGCTCGGCACCGGCAGCCTGATGGACTACCTGCTGCCGCTCGCCACCGAAATTCCCGATATCGAGGTCGCGCATCTGGCTACGCCCGATCCCGGCACCAGCATCGGCGCCAAGGGTGCCGGTGAAGCCGGCACGGCTGGCGCTGCCGCTGCCGTACTCAATGCGGTCAATGACGCGCTCGCGCCGATGGGCGCGCACATCAGTACGCTGCCGATCACACCGGAACGCGTTCTCGCGGCGATCGCCGCTGCTTCCTCTTCTCACGACACAAAGCCGGGACTTCAGGGATGAAACTCAGAATTCTAACCGAAGCCGATTGCCGTTCCGTCCTCGATATGACGGATGCCATCGACATTCAGGGCGAGGCGTTCACCTTGCTGGCGCAAGGACGGTCGATCGACGGCCTGCGCAGCTTTGCCACATCCGATACGCCGCCGGGCGTCGCCATCTTCAATCCGTGCTTCCTGCGCGATGGTGGCGGCTACGGCGTCAAGGTCGTGTCGGATTTCTACGACAACGCCAAGCGCGGCGTGCCGCGCATGTCGGCGTTGGTCGCTCTGTTCAGCGGCGAGACCGGCGCGCCCCAGACGGTGATGGAAGGCGGCTACCTGACCGACCTGCGCACCGGCGCCGGCACCGGTTTGGCAGCGCGCTATCTGGCGCGCCGTGACAGCAGCGTGCTCACTATTGTTGGCGCCGGCCGCGTCGCAGCGAATCAGGTGGAAGCGCTCGCCGCGGTGCTCGACATCAAGACGGTCCTGATTTCGAGCCGCACGCGCTCACGCGGCGATGCTTTGGTCGAGCGGTTGCTGGCCGTCGGTGGCCGCGTGCCGTCCGACATTCGTTATGTCGAATCTGCCGCCGAAGCGGTCGGCGCCGCCGACGTTGTGGTTGCTGCGACGACGTCGGAGAAGCCTGTGGTTCAGGGTGCCTGGCTCAAGCCCGGTACATTCGTGGCGTCGGTCGGCGCCTATGAGCCGACCTCGCGCGAAGTCGACAGCGAGACGATCAAGCGCGCTACCTGCCGCGTCATCGACAGCCGCAATGATTGCCTGTCGCATGCCGGCGATTTCGTCATTCCGTCGCAGGAAGGCCTGATCGATCTGGCTTCGATCCCGGAGATCGCCGATCTGGTCGGCGGGCGTGCCGAGGGCCGCAAGTCGAAAGACGAGATCACGTTCTACAAGTCGATCGGCGTGCCGATTCAGGATCTGGTGACGGCGCAGCACATCGAGCGTCGGGCCAGCGAAAAGGGCATTGGCCTGATGGTCGATATCGGCGGCGACCACGACTGACCGCCGCCTCGCTGAGGCTTCAGGCCGCGGCTGATTTCTTGCGGGGGGCCGGCGCAGCCTTGGCAACAGCCTTGCGCACCGTCTTAATCGCGGGCACGGCGGCTGCCTCGGCCATCGCGGTGCGCAACGTCTCGGCGATGCTATGCGCATTCGCCATGACGTGAGCGCGTGTCACGGCCTCGGCCCGCTTGCCATTGCGGCTGCGGATCTCCTCGATGATGCGCTCGTGCTCGTGGCCCTTGAGCTCAGGCTCCGCGTTGAAGCGCGTATACAGCCGCAGATAGGGCCGCACGGCAAAGCGCAGGCGGCGCGCTTCGCTGCACAGGCGCATGCGCCCGCTCAACTGGCACAGGAGATCGTGGAATTCGTCGTGGCGCTCGACCCAGGCAACCTGATCGTGGCGCAGCCGGCGCAGGCCGACGAGAAACAGTTGCAGGTCGTCCAGCTGGTCCGCGACGTCGTTCTCGGCGGCGATCCTCGCCGCCAGTCCCTCGAGGACGGCGCGCATCTCGAACAGCTCGAAGACGTCCTCCGGCGTCCGCGTCGTGACGACGGCGCCGCGGTTCGGCAGAATCGTGACGTAGCCTTCGGCATTGAGTTGCCGAATGGCCTCGCGGACCGGCATACGGCTGATTCCAAGCTGCTGGGCGAGAGTCTCGGGCTTGAGCCGGCTGCCGCCAGGCAGGGCTCCCGAAACAATCAGATCCTGAAGATGGATGTACGCCAGTTGCTGGGCCGATGGTGGTGGCTGCAACACGATTCTGTTCTCCCTGCTATCGATTAGGGCGAGCTTCCAAGCCGTGTCAACTTATATGGGAAAACTGTTCTACTTGACCCCGGGTGCTGCCGGATTGTATCTTTGTATCCAGTATTTGCCAATACGCATAGAGAATGTCATGACGCAACACGCGCCGGTTTACGGGCGCCGGGGCCGCATCGGGCTCCTGGTGCCGGCCAATAACTCCGTAATCGAGCCGGAATTCTGGTCGGTCATGCCGCCGGACTTGGCGCTTTATGCGACGCGGCTGCTGGTTAAGGGAGACCTGACGCCGGCTCTGGTACACGCCATGGAGGGGCAGGTTGGCCACACCGTCGAAACCATCGCGGCGACCGGTGTCGACGTCATCGCCTATTGCGACATGGTGACGACCTTCATCATGGAGCAGGGCTGGAACGAGGCCGCCGTCGCCAAGATAAGCCGCGACACCGGGATCGCCGCGATCTCCGCCTGGACGTCGCTGCGCGATGCGCTTGCCGCACTCGGCATTAAGCGCTTCGCGTTAGGCACGCCGTATCCGAAAGCGATCCATGCCATCGCGCGGCCGTTTTTCGAGACGCGCGACTATCAGTTGGTCGACGACGCCACGCTCGACATCCTTGCCACGCGCGAAGTGCCAACCGTCGGCAAAGCCCGCCTGCAGCCAATAATTGACGCGCTCGACCTCAGCCGGGCCGAAGCTATCGTTCTGCTCGCCACCGATCTGCCGACGTTCAGTTTGATCGCGGACATCGAGCGCACCACCGGCCTGCCGGTCGTCACGTCGAATCAAGCTCTGCTGTGGAGCGCCATGCGCACGCTCGGTCTCAAGGACCGCATCGAGCCGCTCGGCAAACTCTTTACCGTATGATGGAGGATCCTATGGGTTCACTTCGCGCCCCGTCGCGCCGTGCCGGCTCAATGCCCCGATCGGCCATCCGCGAAATCATGGCGCTCGCTGCCACCATTCCGGACGTCATTCACCTCGAAGTCGGCGAACCGGATGCGGCGACGCCGCTGCCGATCATCGATCACGCCTTTGCCGCGGTGCGCGGCGGCGCCACCAAATACGCGCCCAACGCCGGCCTCAAACGGCTTCGCGAACTAGTCGCCAAGCGCTGCGCCGCGCGCTGGGACAAGCCGGTCGGCGCCGACCGGGTGGTGATTACCACAGGCGCCATTGGCGGGCTGTTCTCATCCATGTTCGCCGTGCTCGATCCCGGCGACGAAGTGCTGGTGCCCGATCCGGGCTGGCCGAACTACGAGGCCATCGCGCATCTCGCTAGCGCCAAGGCGGTTCGCTACCAAATGCCCGCCAAGCATGGCTTCCTGCCCGACGTCGCCGAACTCCGTTCGCTCATCACCGACCGCACCAAGGCGATCCTTATCAATACGCCAGGCAATCCGACCGGCGCCGTGTTCCCGCGCGCGCTGATGGAAGCCATTGTCGAACTCGTGCGCGAGAACGGCCTCTATCTCATCAGCGACGAGATCTACGAAGATATAGTGTTCGACGGGTCGCATGTATCGGCGGCGGAGTTCGGCGCCGACGATCATGTTTTCATCGTCTCAGGGTTCTCGAAATCCTACGCCATGACCGGCTGGCGGCTTGGCTGGCTGATCTGTCCGCCGGCCCTGGCCGCGACCGCCGCGAGCCTGCAGGAGCCGACCACGAGCTGCGCATCGACGCCGTCGCAGATGGCCGGCGAAGGCGCGCTCATCTGCGACCAGAAAGTCGTGCTCGATTTCCGCAAGACATTCCAGCGCCGCCGCGACATCGTCGTGAACGCCTTTGCCGGCACATCCTATCTGCCGATCGTGCCCGCCGGTGCTTTCTATGCGTTGGTCGACATTTCAGCGGCCGGCGCCAACTCGTTTGACACTGCCAAGGCGGCTTTACTGGAAGCTGCCGTCGCTGTGGTGCCGGGCAGTACGTTCGGCCCAGCGTCGGATCGCTATATCCGAATTGCCTATACGATCGACGATGAACGACTTGCAGAGGGTGTGCGGCGTTTGCGCGCGTTCCTCGATGCGCGAAGCAATGCGAAAGTCAAAGAGGCGGCGCGCACATGATCGAAATCAAACCCGACCGTCTGCTCAGCGACCTGCGGGCGCTGGCAAAATTCGGCCAATACAAGACCGGCGTCGACCGCATCGCCTTCTCGGCGCTGGACATCGAAGCCCGCAAGTGGATCGCGCAGCGTTATAAGGAGGCCGGCCTCGACACGTCGATGGACCGCTACGGTACCGTCTATGGTGCAGCGCCCGGCGTCAGCAAGGCGGTCCTGATCGGCTCGCATTCCGACACCGTGCCGCGCGGCGGCTGGCTCGATGGCGCGCTCGGCGTCATTTACGGCCTTGAAGTTGCGCGTGCGGCGCAGGAACAGGGCGACCTTCCGATCGGCATCGACGCCATCAATTTTCAGGACGAGGAAGGCACTTATCTACCCTGTCTTGGCAGCCGCGCAATGATCGGCACCATCGACGACGCGGCGCTCGCCGCTGCCAAGGCGACCGACGGCAGCAAACTGATTGACGCCATCGCTGGCGCGGGCTTGACCGGCGAACCGCGCCGGCTCGATCCGGCGCGCCATATCGCGTTTCTCGAAAGCCACATCGAACAGGGTCCGCGGCTCGAACACTCCGGTAACAAGGTCGCCATCATCACCAGCATTGCCGGCATTCGCCGCATGCAGGTCTTGAGCGAGGGGCGTGCCGATCATGCCGGCACCACACCGGTCGATATGCGCAGCGATGCGCTGACCCCACTGCTTCGTTTTGGCCTATTCGTCGCCGACCGGTTTCCCGCACTCGGCAACACCGAGACGATGTGGAATATCGGCCGCATCGAAGCGACGCCGGGTGCCGCCAATGTGGTGCCGTCCGGCGCACGTCTCACGCTTGAGTTTCGTGACTCCGACGACGCCGTGCTCGACCGCATCGAAGCGGCGGTCATTGACGCCATCGCGGCGCTCAACAAGGCCGGCGCGCACATCACGTCCGAACTGACTGCGAAAATTTCACCGACGCCGATGGACAACGGTATTGCCGATACGTTCGAGCAGGCGGCGCGCGCTGTCGGCTACGGGTATGAACGAATGGTCAGCGGAGCAGGCCACGACGCCATGTTCCTGGCACGGAAGATTCCGACCGGGATGATCTTCGTTCCGAGCATCGGCGGCCGCAGCCACGATATCGCGGAGAACACCAAGGACGAGGACATCGTCGCCGGCTGCGTGGTGATGGCGCGTGCCGCCGATATTTTGGCCCGCAAGGTCTAGCTCAGAACGGCGCGGTCAGGACGGGGCGAGGAAGCGGCCACGTGGCTCACCGACGATCTGGCCGCGTTCGGCGATAACCTCGCCGCGCAATATCGTCATCACGATGGTCGCTGGCACCGCCATACCATCGAACGGCGTTTGGCCGGCCTTGCTGGCCTGGTCCTGGTTGCGGATATTCATCGGCGCATCGGGATCGACTAGCACGAGATCGGCGTCCGCTCCCGGCCGCAGCGATCCCTTGCGATCGGCGATGCGGAAGATATCGGCCGGCGCTTCGCAGGCCACGCGCACCAGATCCGGATAATCGATCACGCCATCGCCGACCAATTTGAGCAGTACCGGCAGCATGGTCTGCACGCCGGGAAATCCGCCAGGCGCTTTGGTCAAATCAATTTCGCCGGCGGCTTTCTCCTCGCGCGTATGTGGCGCGTGATCGGTAGCGACGATGTCGATCTGGCCGATGTGCAGGGCTGACCGCATGGCATCGACGTCGCTCTGCTCGCGCAGCGGCGGCACCACCTTGGCGACGGGGCCAAGCCGCAACAGCGTTTCTTCCGTCAACGCAAGATTGTGCGGCGTCACCTCGGCGGTAACGCCGAGATCCGCCATTGCCAGCGCAGCCAGGCCAAGCGCCGTGCTGACCTGACGAATATGCAGGCGGCCGCCGGTCAGACGGTGGCTCAAGACGGCCCGCGCAATGCCAGCGGCTTCAATGGCCGGCGGCATTGAAGCGGTGAATCGGGTCCAGCAGTCCGACAGACCGGCTGCGCCGCCCGCGGCAGCGGCGGCGAGTGCGTCGTCGAACGGCGTCGCACCGACCAAGCCGTCGATTTTGCGCACCGCCGTCATTACGGCAACCAACTCATGATTCGACACGACCCGGATCGGGTCCGGCAGCAGGCCGAGGAAAACCTCGAACGAGATCGCGCCTTCGCGCGCCAGACCGGTGACATGGCTAGTGTCGGGACCGAGTGCTGCCTGCAGCGCGAAATCGACAGCGCAGCGGCCGAGCGCCGATTGCTTCTTGGCGACGAACTGCTCGACCGTCGTAGTAATCGGCGAGTCAGTCGGCTGCACCATGACGGTGGTAACGCCACCGAGTGCTGCGGCGCGGCTGCCGCTGGCAAAATCCTCTTTGTGCGTCAGGCCGGGGTCGCGAAAATGCACATGCGCATCTACTAGGCCAGGCAGCACCATCAGGCCGTTCGCGTCTATGGTCTCGCGCGCTTCCGGCGTCTCATTCGGATCGATCAGGGCCGCGACGCGGCCATCGCGGATGGCGACATGACACTGACCCATTCCGCTGCTGCTGACCAACACGCCGTTGAGAATCGCGAGATCGTACATGTTCTTGCTGTCCTAATGTAAGCCCAAAGTGGATACAAAAATCCACTATAATGCAAGCACCTTCTTTGTCGGGCGCTAAGCAACCGTTCGTCAGAGCGATGACGATACCGCCGCCGGTGCAGAGAAAGGCGGCGCTTGGGGGCATCGTACGGTGGCTAAATTCCGCGACCACCAAGGAGGAAGTGCGTCGGTCCTGAGAGCCTGACCGAAAATGAAACTGAGTCATATCGATGAGTTGCGCAATCCGCTGTCGAGGTAAGCTTTCAGGTCGCCGCTACAAGGAGCCTGATAGTACGGGCACCGCGTGTGGAAGGAATCTGATACCTTCAAAGATCGGATTCCAAACTCCTTGATTTTACTGGCCGCATTATGAGTCAGACTCTGAGATCGAACGGCGCGGAACCGGCGGGTTCACCCAGCCCACTTCTTTACCGAGATAGACTCGACGCGGCGCTGAGGTATTTTCTCCGAGCGGCTAACGACGACACGCCGCCATGGGTAATGCGGCGGCCCCAACCTGGATCGACATTAGTGCAATCGACTCGTCGCGGTGGCCGCAAGCGCGCTTTGTGTCCGGCCCCGAACAATTCTTCGCCGGCCTTCTTGTGCGCTGAAGTTAGGCCAGAAACCGATTCTCCTAATAAGATCTTTGACTGCTAAAATTAGGTCGCGCGAGCCGCCATCGTCCTCTTTTGCAGGGCGAAGCGCGATAGGAATCGTTACGCCACCACCAAAGCAGTCATAATAATAGCATACTTGTTTGGACATGAAGTTACTTCTTCAATGGCTTTAAATTGGATGCTGGCCTGCGTAGCTGTACGGGGTGTCGAAAAAAAATCACGGGATAGCCATTGCGCGGAGGCGCTATTATAGTATCGCCATTCATCATCGAGCTTTGTGAACCATGCATATCGCAGGGCCGGTTTTTTTGCATTATATCTTGCAAAGGTATGTTTGACCTGACGGTTTTTTTGGACGGCAGTTGTGCGAGACTACTGCATCGTCAGTAATTCATCCAGATAGTTTGTAGCTGGCGCGAACATCTGTGGCGCCGGGGGGGCGATACCCGAGCGCCGAGTGCGACCAGCCCGAGCTGTGGTTCTTTCGCCATTGCTCGAAGACGATCTGAGCCTTCGTTTACCGGCTCATCGCGTAGTTCTCCAGATATATCCGCATCCCAGCAAGCCACCACGTGCGATCGACACTTCTGGCGAGGCTACGTGTTCCATCCCGGATGATCACATAGACCCTCGTCGCTCTGCTTTTTTCATGGCAAGATCGATCCTGAGGGACATTCGAAGCGGGGTTCGGGCATGTTGATCCAACTTCACAGCCAAGCAACGACGACGCCGAAGGTGCGGGCGG
>CAMBQQ010000083.1 GCA_945870035.1 Rhizobium sp. Q54
GCCATGAGACAGTGGGAAAAACGGCTCGATCCGGCGCATCTGCGCCTCGGACAACAAGAATAAATCAGTCATGGCGACGCCTCCTCGCGCCGCCATTGAATCAACCGATCATCTGATCCGCAAGATATTTAATGGGTCCTGACCCTAGCAAGGGACGGCGCTTTACGGTTTTTGAACAAAAGCTGGCATACCTTTTGCTGATAATCGGCAAGGTTAGACTGCAAGGCATAACAGCAAGGCGTAACAACAAGGCTTGGGGGACGGGACAGCCACAGGAGACTTTTGCAGAGGACCCCACGATGATCCACTTTGCACGGTTCGCCTATTTCACCCTGTTTCGCGACGTTAGCGTCTTCGCTTTAGCCGCCGCTCTCCTGATGATGGCCTTCAGCTTCTCGCTGCCGGTCGCTTTCGACGCCGGCGGCGTCATGATGCTGCTGTTCGCGGTGCTGCTGCTGCTTCGGGTCTTCTTCCTCACCGAAAAGCGTTTCGAGCGCAGCGAGGCCTGGAGAGCCCTCGATGAGGACGAGAAGCCGCAAGGCGTCGACGGGATGATCTGGGCACGGGCCGAACTCGAAACCATGATGCTGCGCTTCGCCAAGACGGCGGCCGGAATTTCCGGCTTCCTGTTCGGCTCATCACTGGTCGTCTCGGTCGCCTGAGGCTATTTCACGCTGCCGACGAACTGGAATACCACGTCGCGCGCGTGCGCACGGCGCCGGTGCTCGATCAGATAGAGGCCCTGCCAGGTGCCGAGCGAAAGCTTGCCGGCGATGACCGGCACATGCAGCGAAATACCGCTGAGCATCGCCTTCACATGGGCCGGCATATCGTCCGGTCCCTCGGCGTCGTGAACCCACGGTGCTTTCTCCGGCGCCAGATTTGCCAGCGCGGTCATCAGGTCGGTCTGCACGTCGGGATCGGCATTTTCCTGAATGGTCAGCGACGCCGAGGTATGGCGCAGAAAAACCAGCAGCGCGCCGTCGCGCGCCCCGCGTTCGGCGATGAAGGCGTGCGCATCGGCGGTGATCTCGTTGAAACCGGCGCCGCGCGTCTCGACGCGCAAGGTCGCGGTGACGATGGAGGTCGCGGCAGCCGTGGTGATCGGGGAGAGCCTGCGGGACATCGTACCCAATTGGTTTGAAGACGTTTAACCACGGAGAAATAACTCGAACCTGCTCCCCTCAACATCAGCCCTTGCGCTGGATGTCCTTCTTAATCTCCGCGACCATATCGACGAATTGCCGCCAGATGTTCTCGATCGCCGCGCGCGCCCACTTGATGTCCTCATCGGTCGGCAATTTGAGCCCGCCGGATTTGGCGCTGTCGTTGCGCGGCGCGAGTTCGGCCGGCGGCCGCGGCGGCTCCGGCGGCGTCCGCAGCGCGGCGACCTCGGATTTCAGTTGCGTGACTTCGCCTTGCAGCCGGGCGATCTCGTTGTCGAACGCGGCGCGGTCGTCAGGCACGGCCTGGCAAGCCCAGCCGGTGCTGAGCTGGCTGCACATGGCAACTTGCCCGCTGACGCTGTCGAAACGGAGAAACCCGCCATCGACGCGGCTGAAGGCATAGCGGGCGTGCAGGTCCGTCATCGGACCTGGCCCCGGTTCGGCGGGGTCAGCGACATCGTTGCCGGGCTCCGGCGCCGGCTGCTGAGCGGTTTCCGCAACGGATTCCTGGGTCTGTGCGGCCAGCGGCCCGCTGAGCAGCAGGGCCAGGGCGGCAATGCCGCCGGCGGCGGCGAGGTTGAGAATTCGCATTGATGTGGTCCTCCGCGCCTTCCCCACCAATGAGCTTAACACCCGGCGGCGCGCGCAGAACAAGGGCTGCGCCGCAGACCTGTTGACGATATGCCGCAGTGCACGCTATGGCCCTGACCGCGCGGCGGGAAATTCCGCATTTATCGTGATAAATCATTGCCTTATGGCAGAAGGGCGCTTCCTTGACTCCATGTGACCCGATCAGTATGGTCCGCGCGGCTTTTAGGGCGGCGGGACTGAAAACGGGGCCTTTAAACTACGCGAGTCGAAAGCATGGCTAACGGCACGCGCGGGCAAGGCGACGGCAAGGAACCACCGGACGACGAAGCTGCTCTCTCCGCGAGGCTCCAACGTCTCGGCAACCGGCTCGCGACCGCGAACCGGCCAGTCGCAAACGTCGAAAGCCAGCGCATGGTCTCCGATCCGTCGGCACTCGCCCGCGGGTTTCGCATGTCGACCGAACTGGTCGCCGGTGTGATCGTGGGGGCGGGTATCGGCTGGCTGCTTGATCGCTGGCTCGGCATCTCGCCATGGGGGTTGATTGTTTTTCTGCTGCTCGGCTTTGTCGCCGGCGTTCTTAATGTGATGCGGGCGGCGGGTGTCGCTCCTAACCCGTCTGACCGATTAAAGCCGAAATAGAGCCCGAAGATGCAAATGGCCGCCGATCCAATCCATCAATTCCAGATCGTCAATCTCTTCCCGGTCGTCAAGATCGGCAATTCCGAGATTGCCTTCACCAATTCCGCGGCGTTCATGCTGATCGCCGTCGGCGGCATTGTGGCCTTCCTTCTGGCGGCGACGTCGCGGCGCGCGGTCGTGCCCGGCCGCATGCAGTCGGTCGCCGAGCTGTCCTACGAATTCGTCGCCAACACCATCAATTCAACGGCCGGCAAGGAAGGGATGAAGTTCTTCCCCTTCGTGTTCTCGCTGTTCATGTTCATTCTGGTGGCCAATCTGGTCGGCCTGATCCCCTACACCTTCACCGTTACCTCGCACATCATCGTCACCGCGGCGCTGGCGCTGTCGGTGTTCCTGACCGTGCTGGTCTACGGCTTCTGGAAGAACGGGCTGCACTTCTTCAACCTGTTCGTGCCGAAAGGCATTCCGATCTACATCCTGCCGCTGATCGTGTTCATCGAGGTGCTGTCGTTCCTGTCGCGCCCGATTTCACACAGCGTGCGTCTGTTCGCCAACATGCTGGCCGGCCACATTACGCTCAAGGTGTTCGCGAGCTTCATCACGCTGCTCGGCGGCCTCGGCATTGCCGGCATGGCCGGCGCGGTGCTGCCGCTGGCGCTGGTGGTTGCGCTGACCGCGCTCGAGCTGCTGGTCGCGTTCCTGCAGGCCTACGTGTTCGCCATTCTTACCTGCATCTACCTCAACGACGCTATTCACCCGGGCCATTAAGGCCGGGCCGGAAAAGACGAAAACACTCAAAAGGAGCTTGGTTATGGATCCAATCGCAGCAAAATACATCGGCGCAGGCATCGCGTGCATCGGCATGGGCGGCGCGGGCGTCGGCGTCGGCGTGATTTTCGGCAACTACCTGGCGGCGGCGATCCGCAATCCGTCGGCGGCGCAGGGCCAGTTCGGCAACCTGATTTTCGGCTTCGCCGTGACCGAAGCGCTCGGCATCTTCTCGCTGCTGATCGCGCTGCTGCTGCTGTTCGCGCTGTAAGCCTTTAACGAAGCGGACGAAATCCCGATGGCGACCACGACAGCAACTACCGAGCATCCGGCGGGGCAAAAGCCGCCCTTCCCTCCGTTCAACGCGGAGACCTACGCCTCGCAGCTGTTCTGGCTCGCCATCTGTTTCACCTTCCTCCTCGTCATGATGTGGAAGGTGGCGCTGCCGCGCATCGGCGGGATTATCGATACGCGGTTGAAGCGTGTTTCCGACGATCTGGCGGACGCCGGCAAGCTCAAGGCTCAGTCCGACGCCGCCATCGCAGACTACGAGAAGGCGCTGGCCGACGCCCGCGCCGGCGCCCAGGCGATCGCCAACCAAACGCGCGATACCCAGGCGGCGGCGACCGAAACCCGCCGCAAAGCGCTGGAAGCCGAGCTTAACGTCAAGCTGGCGGAAGCGGAAAAGACCATCGCCGCCAGCAAGACCGCGGCGATGTTGAACGTGCGTGGTATCGCCGCCGATACCACCAAAGCCATTGTCGAGCGTCTGATCGGCAAGGTTCCGGCGGATGCCGCGGTCGATGCGGCCGTGTCCGAAGCGTTGAAGGGCTGATCGCGATGGAAGCGCTGCAAAATCCGGAAACCTGGGTCGCCGTTGCCTTCGTGATTTTTATCGGCCTGTTGGGTTATCTCGGCATCCACCGCACCATCGGCAAATCGCTCGACGACCGCGCCGCCCGCATCCAGGCGGAGCTGGACGACGCGCGCAAGCTCAAGGACGAGGCGGCGCAAGTGCTCGCCTCCTACCAGCGCAAGCGCCAGGAAGCCGAAGTCGAAGCCCAGGAAATCGTCGCCGGCGCCAAGGCCGAAGCCGAGCGCATGGCTGTCGAAGCCAAGGCCAAGATCGAGGAATTCGTCGCCCGCCGCACCAAGATGGCCGAGACCAAGATCGCCCAGGCCGAAGCCCAGGCCACAGCCGACGTCCGCGCCGCTGCCGCCGAAGCTGCAATTGCTGCCGCCGAAACCATACTTACCGCGGAAACCAAGGGCGCGCTGGCCGGTCAACTGATCGCCAAGGGCATCGAGGATGTCCGCAAGAAGCTGAACTAGCGCTTAGCGCCGCCCGCTGCATTGCGGACGGCTATACCGCCACGGTCAAGAACCGGGTGTTTTCCTCGCTCTTTATTCGACAATCGCAAAAATAGACGCCGCCGCTGTGCACGGGGGCTTTGCGTAATTGCGTCCCATGTTTATTCTTTGCCGGACTGATTCGGGCCTTTGTAGGCGTATCCCGTCAGCGTACCTGACATTTTCCACCGTTTAAGCACGCCGGGAAACCGACCGAGGGTCTCGTGATTATTTTCGATTGCAATGGCGTACTCGTCGACAGCGAGCCGCTCGCCACCGCGATCGTATCGCAGGAATTCATGCGCGCCGGCTTCGCGCTGACGCCAGATGTGATCGCGCGTTATTTCACCGGCCGCCGGCAGTCCGACATGTTCGCCGAAGTGGAAATCGCCGCAGCCCGCAAGCTGCCGCCGAACTTTGCCGCCACCGTCGCCAACGCGACCTTGCGCCGGTTTCGCACCGAACTGCGAACGACGCCGCATGTCAGCCACGCACTGTCCTGGCTGCGCGGGCCGAAATGCGTGGCCTCGTCGGCGACATTGGATCGCATGCGGGTCAGCCTGGAGACCACAGATCTAATCCGCTACTTCGAGCCCAATTTGTTTTCGGCCGCCGATGTGCCGAACGGCAAGCCCTCGCCCGATTTGTTTCTGCACGCCGCCGCCAAGATGCGCGTCAATCCGGCCGATTGCCTCGTGGTCGAGGATTCCGCCGTCGGTGTCGCGGCCGGTGTCGCGGCCGGCATGACAGTAATCGGCTTTGTCGGCGGCAGTCACGCCGGCGGCAAGCTCGCCACAAGCCTCGGTGCCGCTGGCGCCCGTGCGGTGATATCCGACATGCGCGCGCTCAAAGGCACGGTTATCGATATCCGGGGTTGGTGATCGATTATCCCTGCTTCGGCTTTGCCGCCGGTTTGCGCCTCGTGGCGGGCGCCGGCTTTTGCGCGGCGAGCGTATCGAAGCCGACATAAACGACATAAGCGTCGATGTCGCTAGCCGGCACCGGCATCGGGAAGCTGATGTCGGATTCAACATGGGCGAAGCCGACGCGATCATTGTCGCTGGCAATGGTCACTGGCACTTTGACAAAGCGCGACGCCACCGGCTTCGGATTGACGCCCTCATGCACCACCGCGACGCGCAGCGGCACATCGACATTACCCGGGCCGCCGGCCGGGCCGGTAATGATACGGCCTTCGATGCCCACCTTCATGGTCACCACGCCGGCGGTGACATTGCATTCGCGCGCGGTGCGAACGATAGTGCCCTGATAGCGCAGGTTCATAGCGCCGGGTTCGGCGCCCTTGACCTCAGCGCCAATCATCAGCGTCGAGGCGCCAGTACGCACCGTAACGGCGGGGCATTCGATATCCGTCGCTTGCGCAGCAGCGCCATCGATGGGAGCATCCCCGGTGGTCGCCTTGTTTGAATCAAAAATGTTCAATGACGACAGCGACGACGTCAGGCTGCTGGAGCCGCAGCCGGCCAGCAGCAGCGCCAGCGTGGCCAGGAAAGCATGTCTCTTGAAAGGCTGGCCTTTGGCCTCACCGGCCCGGTCGTCCTGTCCCCCACCCATCTTTTTCACTCGCGTTTCTTGACCAAAATTCTTGATTGGAGGGAGGATGCCCCCGCTCCCGGCGCCACCCCTTATAGCAAACCAAGCGTGGCAAGCTAAAGGCAGGGTTTCGAGCGTTTTCGAACGAAGTGGACACCGGTTCGCGTGAAGAAAACGCGTCAAAACAAAGGACCGGTCATTTCGGGTCGTCTGCGAGGCGGGCATAGAGCAGATGATCGTGCCAGATGCCATTGATGCACAAATAGCCGCGCGCATAGCCCTCGCGCTGGAAGCCGGTCTTTTCGAGCAGCCCAACCGAAGCCGCATTGTCCGGGATGCAGGCGGCCTCAAGGCGGTGCAGCCGCAACGCGCCAAAACAATAGGGCACCACCGCCCGCACCGCCGCGGTCATGTAGCCGTGGCGGGCGAACGGCGCGCCGACCCAATAGCCGATGCTGCCGGTCTGGGCGACGCCGCGGCGGATATTGGCCAAGGTCAAGCCGCCGACCAGCGCGTTGTCCTGACTGCGGAAGATGAGAAAGGCATAGGCCAGATCGTTACGCTGGTCCTCGGCGTAACGCTTGATGCGGCGGCGAAACGCGCCGCGCGTCAGATCGTCGGACGGCCAGATCGGCTCCCAGGGCGTGAGAAACGCGCGGCTGGTTTCCCGCAAGGCGGCCCATTCGGCATAATCACTTGGCTGCGGCAGCCGCAGCGACACGCCCGCGCCCACGATCGCCGGCGCCGGCTCGCTCAGACTGACATTGCGGAAGAAAGCCATGGCGTCTTGTCCACCCGCGCGGCGTGACCGCTAAGCCGCCGGGCGAACCAGACTTTCGGCAATCGCGGCGGTGCTTTCAAGCCCATTGCCGGGTCCGAGGGCGGCGATCGCCGGGCGGCCGCGCGCGATCAGCGCCCGGCCGGCGGCGCGCGCACTTTCTACCGTGACGGCTTCGACCTTGGCGACGATCTCGTCGAGCGGGATCGGCCGGCCGAAGGCCAGCATCTGGCGCGCGATCTGGCCGAGACGAGCCTCGGAACTCTCCAGCGCCATCAGCAGGCCGGCTTTCATCTGCGCCTTGGCACGCGCGATCTCGGACTCGTTCAAGGTCTCGGTGGCGCTTTCGATCTGGTCGATGACAACGCGCATCAGTTCCGGCGCGTCGGTTTCGTCGGTGCCGGCGTAAAGGCCGAACATGCCGGTGTCGGAATACGGCATATGGAAAGCCTGGATCGTGTAGCAGAGGCCGCGTATCTCGCGCACCTCCTGGAACAGGCGCGATGACATGCCGCCGCCGAGCACGCTGGTGAAAACCTGAAGACTGTACAGCGACGGATCGCGCACCGGCACGCCTTGCAGCGCCAGCGCGATGTGCACCTGCTCAAGATCGCGGGTCTCGACCCGCGTCCCGCCGCCGAACTTCGCCGGCTCCGGTGTCGGCGCATCGGGACCGACGAAGCTGGCAAAGCGCTTCTCGGCTTCCGCGACGATCTGCGCGTGATCGACGCTGCCGGCGGCGGCGACCAGCATGTTCGGCGCGCGATAATTACGGCCGAGATATGTGCGCAGGCTCTTGGCGCTGAACGAGCGTACAGTCTCCGGCGTGCCGAGAATCGAGCGGCCCATCGGCTGATCGGGAAACGCGGTTTCCTGCAAGCGGTCGAACACCAGATCGTCGGGCGCGTCTTCGGTGGCGCCGATTTCTTGGGTGATGACGTTCTGCTCGCGGCGCAATTCCTCCGGATCGAAAGCCGGCTCGGACAGAATATCGGCGAGCACGTCGAGCGCCAGATTGACGTCAGCCTTGAGCACGCGGGCGAAATAGCCGGTCGATTCGACGCTGGTGGCGGCATTGAGATCGCCGCCGACCGCCTCGATCGCCTCGGCAATCTGGCGCGCGGTGCGCTTCTTGGTGCCCTTGAAGGCCATATGTTCGAGCAGATGCGAAATGCCGTGCTCGTCGGGCAATTCATCGCGGCTGCCGGTGCCGACCCAGACGCCGAGCGAGGCCGATTCGAGATGCGGCATGCGGTCGGTTACCACCGACAGGCCGGAGGCCAGGCGCGTCACTTCAACGGTCATACCGCAGCTCCTTCACGCGCCGCCCGCGACGCATTTGATACAAACTTTTCGACTTGGCCCTGATCGGCCGGCAGCACCGTGATGCGCTCGGCCTTCTTCGGCAGGTCAGACAACCAATCTGGGAGGCCGGGGTTCACACCGCAAGCCGCCTCGACCGCATCGGGGAACTTGGCCGGATGGGCGGTGGACAGCACCACCATCGGAATTTTCGGGTCGCGCGTTTCCTTTTCGGCGACGGCGAGCGCCACCGCGGTATGCGGGTCCGCGCAGTAGCCGGCTTCCTTCAGCCAGGCGCGAATCGTGGCTGCGGTTTCCTGTTCGTCGGCGCGGTCGGCGGTGAGCAACGCGCGCATCTGCTTGAGCGCCGCGCCCGGTACGCTGAAGCGGCCGGACTGCGTCAGCGAGCCCATCAAGGCTTTAACCTGCGCCGCATCGCGCCCGCACGTCTCAAACAACAGCCGCTCGAAATTCGACGACACCTGAATGTCCATCGACGGCGAACTCGTCGCCGTCACGCCGCGCGTCTCGTAATCGCCGGTCGCGAAAGTGCGGACGAGAATATCGTTGACGTTGGTCGCCACCACGAGGCGGTCGATCGGCAATCCCATGCGCTGTGCGACATAGCCTGCATAGACGTCGCCGAAATTGCCGGTCGGCACGGTGAACGCAACCTTGCGGTGCGGCGCGCCCACTGCGACGGCGGCGGTGAAATAATAAACCGTCTGCGCGACGATACGCGCCCAATTGATCGAGTTGACGCCGGACAGCCGCACGCGGTCGCGGAAGGCGTGGTGATTGAACATCGCCTTCACCAAAGCCTGGCAATCGTCGAAGGTGCCCTCGATGGCGAGCGCATGCACATTGTTGTCAGGCGCGGTCGTCATCATGCGACGCTGCACTTCGGAGATGCGGCCATGCGGATAGAGCGCGACGACGTCCACTTGCGCGCGGCCGCGGAAGGCTTCGACCGCGGCGCCGCCGGTATCGCCCGAGGTGGCGACGACAATGGTGGTGCGCTGGTTGCGCTTGATCAGGACGTAATCCATCAGCCGCGCCACCAATTGCATGGCGAGGTCCTTGAAGGCGAGCGTCGGGCCGTGAAACAGCTCGAGGACGAACAGGTTGCTGTCGAGCTGCACGAGCGGCGCGGTCGCCGGATGGCGGAACGTGCCATAGGCCTCGCGCGCCATGCGGGCGAGTTCCGCCTCCGGAATGCTGTCGCCGACGAAGGGCTTGAGCACCTCGACCGCGACCTCGGCGTAAGGCTTGCCGCCAAAACCGGCGATGGTCTCAGCGGAAAGCTGCGGCCAGCCCTCGGGGACATAGAGACCACCGTCCCGTGCAAGGCCCGTGAGCATCACCTCGACAAAATCGAGCGGGGCGCCCTCACCTCGCGTTGAGATATAACGCATTGAAATAACTTGGCTTTTGTTCAGGAATGGCGGCGAATTCACCGCACCCTAACCCCGCGCCCGGCCTTGTACAAGAATGGCCGCCGGGCTTCAAAGCCGCCGTCGCAACCGGCCGACGAGCCAGACGGCATAGACGCCACCGAGCGCCAGCGCAAGGCCGAACCAGGTCAGCGCATATTCCAGATGCCGGTTCGGCATTTTGACTTCGATCTTGCCCGGCTTCGGCAAACCGCCGGGTGGCACCGGCGCTTCCTGATCGATGTAGAAGGGTGCCGCCACCGCCCATTTGTGCGCTTCCGACATCGCCTTCGGATCGCGCACATACCAGACGTTGTTCTTAGGGTCGTCGGCCGGCGTGAACATCGTGCGCGCCTCGGGCCAGCGCATATAACCGACAATGTCGACGCTGCCACGCGGTCTGCCGTCAACGCGCGTGACGGGATCCTTGCGGTCGGTCGGCACAAAGCCGCGATTGACCAGGACAATGCTGCCGCCGGCCAAGCGCGCCGGCGCGAACACCCAGAAGCCTTGACCTTCGACGTCGGCACGCAAGGACGAGCCGGCGGTATAGGCGTAGGCTTCCGCGCCGTCGAGAAATTCGGCGGGGAAACTGACGCGGGTGAATTCGCTGGACTCGGGCTTGAGACGCTCCCAGTCGGAACGCGGCGGCAGAGCTTGCGGCGGACGGTCGGTGCGCATCGACACCGTCGCGATCAGATCTTCCTTCCAGACTTTGCGGTCGAGCTGCCATTTGCCGAGGCCGACAAGAATGGCGATGCCGGCGATGGCGAACAAAGTCGCGCCAAATACGCCGCCACGGCGCTTCTCGTGCGGCAGCATCAGGCCTCGCCCTTCGGCGAATCTTTATACATCACGAGTTGGCCCGGCGCCGCCTTGTGATGGTATTGCAGCGCGATCAGCAGGCCCTTGACCATGCGCAGCGGCAGCAAGGTCACGACCAGGATCAGCGGCAGCCACAAGGCCGCGTGCAGCCAGAACGGCGGCTGGTAAACCACTTCGGTCATCAGTGCTGCGAACACGACAATCGCGCCGCCGATCAGGATGACAAACACCGCCGGCCCGTCACCGGCATCGGCGAAGCTGTAATCGAGGCCGCAAGTTGAGCAAGAAGGCCGCAGCGTCAGAAAACCGTCGAACATCTTGCCCTCGCCGCAGCGCGGACAGCGGCCCATCAGGCCGCGCGCGGCCGGTAGCGGCGTAGGCGCTGTGGTCGGCGGCAGTTGGTCGGTCATGACGGTTGGCCTCTAAAGCAAAAGGGCGGCGTTGCCGCCGCCCTTTTCAAGGAATCAACACGGGCGGTTAGTGCGCCGCGGTGGTCCCGGCGCCCCACACATATATGCAGGCGAACAGGAACAGCCAGACCACGTCGACGAAGTGCCAGTACCAGGCGGCGAATTCGAAGCCGAGGTGCTGGGTCGGCGTGAAATGGCCCTGATAGACGCGGCCAAGACAGACGATCAGGAAGATCGTGCCGATCAAGACATGCGCGCCATGGAAGCCGGTCGCCATGAAGAAGGCGGCGCCGTACATGTTGCCGCTAAAGGCGAACGAAGCGTGCATGTATTCGTAAGCCTGCACGCAGGTGAACAGACCGCCGAGCAGAACGGTGAGCCACAGGCCCCATTTGACGCCCTGGCGGTCGCCTTCCAGCAGCGCATGGTGCGCCCAGGTGACGGTCGTGCCCGAGGTCAGCAGGATCAAGGTGTTCAAGAGCGGCAGGTGCCACGGATCGAAAGTCTCGATGCTGGCCGGCGGCCAGATGCCCTTGGTAAAGGCGAGCTTGCCGATTTCGTTCACGTCACCGGGAAACAGCGCGATGTTGAAATAAGCCCAGAACCAGGCGACGAAGAACATCACTTCCGAGGCGATGAACAGGATCATGCCATAGCGGTGCGAGATCTGCACCACGCGGGTGTGGTCGCCTTTGTGCTGCGCTTCGTTGATCACGTCGCGCCACCAGGCGATGAAGGTATAGAGCACGCCGAGCAGACCGGCGCCGAACACCAGAGGCGCTGCCGCGAACATGTGGTGCATCCAGGTCACCGCACCGACCGCCATGACGAAGGCGGCGACGGAACCGACCGCCGGCCACGGGCTCGGATCGACCAGGTGGTAGTCGTGGTGCTTGGCGTGTGCGTCGGCCATCGTCGTCTCCGTTCAGGTCTCGTTCGTCCGGGCGCGTATGGCGCCCCCCATCTCATTTTTACTGCCGCGCGAAGTTGCGCGGTTTAGAGCCTATTCGAATTCTTGTCCGCCGCCGCGGCGACGGGCTTGTTCACTTCCTTCATCGCGAAGAAAGTATAGGATAGAGTGATGGTATTGAGCGTGGTCATGTCGCGGTCTTCGGCGATCTTGGGATCGACGTAGAACACCACCGCCATCTCGCGCGTCTCGCCGGCTTTCAAGGTCTGCTCGGTGAAACAGAAGCAGTTGATCTTGTTGAAGTAGCCGCCGACCTGCGGCGGCGCGACATTGTAGGACGCCTGCGCGGTGATGGCGCGCGCGGCTTGATTGATGACCTTGTAATTGACGGTCACGACTTCGCCGAGGCGCACGTCGATCGTGTTCTGCTCCGGCACGAATTTCCACGGCAGGCCACCGGTCACATTCGAATCGAAGCGAACGGTGATGGTGCGGTCGAGGATCTGGCCGGGCGCTTTGGCCGAGACCAAAGGCGTGCCGGCAAAGCCGGTGGTGCGGCAGAACCAATCGTACAGAGGAACCGAGGCGTAGGCCGCGCCGACCATCAACGCGACGAACGCGCCGCAGCTGCCGGCGATCACGATATCGCGGCGGAGCTTTTTTTGGCTGTGCGGTTCGGTGGCGGCCATTGGCTTAACGGTTCGGGCTCAAACGGTTCGGGTTACAGGGGACGCAACAGGACTGCCGGGCCTTTGACCAGGGTCATCGCGTAAAACAGCACGACGAGCACGACCAGCGACACGGCGATAGCGATCGAGCGCGACCGCCGGGCGCGTTTCTGCTCCTCGGTCAGGACAATGCCCTTATCGTTACCTTCATCGCTCATTGTGGTTTCCACGCTCACGCGGTGAACCGGGCCATCAGCCCGCCCCAACCGCGATCGATCATCAGAACGGCGAACAGCAGGAACAGGTACAGGATCGAGAAGGCAAACAAATGGCGGCAGGCCTGATCGGAGGGCAGGCGCTCGCGATAGACCCGCATGGCCAGGAGCAGCATGCCAAGGCCCATGACCGCGGAGACGGCGCCGTACAGCGCGCTCGCATAGCCGAGCGGCCACGGCAGAACGCCGAGCGGCACCAGAACCAGGGTGTAAAGCAGGATCTGCAGGCGGGTCGTCCCCTCGCCCTTCACCACCGGCAGCATCGGCACGCCGGCGCGCCTGAAGTCGTCCATGCGGTAGATCGCCAGCGCCCAGAAGTGCGGCGGCGTCCAGAAGAAGATGATGAGGAAGAGAAGGATCGGCTCGAACGACAGCGAGCCGGTCACCGCGGCCCAGCCGATCATCGGCGGGAAAGCGCCGGCGGCGCCGCCGATGACGATGTTCTGCGACGTCGAACGCTTCAGCCACATCGTATAAATGACGGCATAGAAGAAAATGGTGAAGGCGAGGATCGCTGCCGACAGAATATTCACCAGCAGGCCGAGCACAACGACCGAAAATACCGACAAGGTCAGTCCGAAGGCCAAGGCCTCGCCCGGCTTGACGTTGCCGGCCGGCACCGGCCGTTTCGCCGTGCGCGTCATCAGGGCGTCAATGTCGGCGTCGAACCACATGTTGAGCGCGCCGGAAGCGCCGGCGCCGACGGTGATGCACAACAGCGCGGTGAACGCCGTCACCGGATGGATCGAGCCCGGCGCGACCGCCAGGCCGACCAGCGCGGTGAAAACGACAAGCGACATCACCCGCGGCTTGAGCAGCGCGATATAATCGCCGACGCTTGCCATGCTCGGTTCGGCAAGCGTCCCGTTGTACTCCGCGCCTTCGCTGATAAGCGACATCGTACCGGTTTCGCCTCTTTACTTGATCCGCGGCAGGGTTTCGAACTGATGGAACGGCGGCGGCGACGTCAGCGTCCACTCCAGCGTCGTTGCACCTTCGCCCCACGGATTGTTGCCGACGGCGCGCTTCTTCATGAAGGCTTCGGCGACGCCGAAGAAGAAGATCAGCATGCCGACGCCGGCGATGTAGGAGCCGTAGGACGACACTTCGTTCCAGCCGTGGAACGCATCCGGATAATCGACGGTGCGGCGCGGCATGCCGGCCAGACCGAGGAAATGCTGCGGGAAGAAGATGATGTTGACGCCGACGAAGGTGACCCAGAAGTGCAGCTTGCCGATGGTCTCGTTGTACATGTAGCCGGAAATCTTCGGGAACCAGTAGTACCAGCCGGCGAAGATAGCGAACACAGCGCCGAGCGACAGCACATAATGGAAGTGCGCGATCACATAGTAGGTGTCGTGCAGCACGCGGTCGACGCCGGCGTTCGACAGCACGACGCCGGTAACGCCGCCGACGGTGAACAAGAAGATGAAGCCGATCGCCCACAGCATCGGCGTGCGGAACTCAATCGAGCCGCCCCACATCGTGGCGATCCACGAGAAGATCTTCACGCCGGTCGGCACCGCGATCACCATGGTGGCGGCGATGAAGTAGGCCTGCGCGCCGGTCGACAGGCCGACCGTGTACATGTGATGCGCCCAGACGACGAAGCCGATCGCGCCGATCGAAACCATGGCGTAGGCCATGCCGAGATAGCCGAACACCGGCTTGCGCGAGAAAGTCGAGACGATCTGCGAGATCATGCCGAAGCCGGGAAGAATGAGGATGTACACTTCCGGATGGCCGAAGAACCAGAACAGATGCTGGAACAGCAGCGGGTCGCCGCCGCCTTCGGGGGCGAAAAACGTCGTGCCGAAATTGCGGTCGGTCAGCAGCATGGTGATGCCGCCGGCGAGGACCGGCAGCGACAGCAGCAGCAGGAACACGGTCACCAGGATCGACCAGACGAACAGCGGCATCTTGTGCAGCGTCATGCCGGGCGCACGCATGTTGAAGATGGTGGTGATGAAGTTGATGGCCCCTAAGATCGACGAAGCGCCGGCCAGATGCAGCGACAGAATGACGAAGTCCATCGCCGGGCCGGGATGGCCTGAGGTCGACAGCGGCGCATAGATGGTCCAACCGGTGCCGGCGCCGAGCGAGCCGGGTGCGCCCTCGACGAAGAGAGAGCAAATCAACAGGCCGAACGAGGCCGGCAACAGCCAGAACGAGATGTTGTTCATGCGCGGGAACGCCATATCCGGCGCGCCGATCATCAGCGGCACGAACCAGTTGCCGAAGCCGCCGATCATTGCCGGCATCACCATGAAGAAGATCATGATCAGGCCGTGGCCGGTGGCAAACACGTTATATTCGTGGGGCGTCGGGAAAATCTGCAGGCCTGGATTCTGCAACTCCATGCGGATCAGGATCGACATCGTCGCGCCGATGATGCCGGCCATCATCGCGAACACGAGGTACATCGTGCCGATGTCCTTGTGGTTCGTCGAATACACGAAACGACGCCACCCGGTCGGGTTGGCGTGAACTTCGTGGGCTTCATGGGCGCCGTGTGCTGCCGCGTTGCTAGCCATGGGTCATTTCCTTCGACGTTGTCTTAAACCGTATCCGCAGTCTTTTGGTTACTTGGTCGTTTCGCCGGCCGCCGCGATCATGTTCGGGTTCGGAACATTTTCGAGAGCAAATCGCTTCTTGGCGCCGTCGAGCCAGGCCGCATAGTCCTGCTCGGTGACGACGCGCACCGCGATCGGCATAAAGGCGTGGTCCTTGCCGCAGAGCTGCGAGCATTGACCGTAATAGGTGCCGACGCGCTCGGCCTTGAACCAGGTTTCATTGATCCGGCCCGGAATAGCGTCGATCTTGATGCCGAAGGCCGGCACCGCGAACGAATGGATCACGTCGGAGGCAGCGGTCAGGACGTGGACGACCTTGTTGACCGGGACGACCATTTCATTGTCGACCGCCAGCAACCGCGGCTGGCCGGGCTTGAGGTCCTTGGCCTGGAGCATCAGCGAATCGAATTCGAACTTGGCGTCCGGGTACTGGTAGCTCCAGAACCACTGCTTGCCGGTTGCCTTGATGGTCACGTCGGCGGGCGGCACTTTAAGCTGGGTGAATAGCAGCCGGAACGACGGCACCGCGATCGCCACCAGGATGAGCACCGGGACGACCGTCCAGACGACTTCGATCATGGTGTTGTGCGTGGTGCGGGACGGCACCGGGTTACTTTTGGCGTTGAACTTCACCATGACGATGACCAGCAGCGCCAGAACGAAAAGCGTGATGGCGGTGATGATGTAAAGCAGGAAGTCATGAAACCAGATGACGTCGGCCATCACCGGCGACGCGGCCGCTTGCAGCCCGAGCTGCCAGGGGTGCGGCTGGCCGGTGCCAGGACCGGTAACCTGCGCGAGCGCGAGCCCGCCGCCACCGACAATCATCAGACCTGCGGCCAAATTCGTGGCCACGAAAGCGATCAACCGCTTGAGCACCAGCATTTCTTATGCGCTCCTCGACGAGAAAAACGGCCTCGGACAAGGCCCCTTTTGCGCCCCTTTTCGCCGTCCGACCAGTTATTGGTTGGACGGCGTGGCCCCACACCGCACGGCATTTTGCCACGGGCGTGGCAGCTTTTGCGGTGCAGCGGGACGGGGGAAATCCCGGCCTCTCAAACCACAATTCCGGACCTGCCGCAATGCACCTTGTCATAACTCTTATCTGACGAAAGGCTTATCCTCAGTGACGGCTTTTGGCCGCCTTTTAAGCCGCTGCGGTGCGGCTTTGACGCCGCATTTACGCCATGCCGGCAGCGTTCTGGTGAGACCCAGGCGGTATCCGGCTTTGCCCTTGTTTGCTATGAACAGCCGGGGCATGACCTGCCGGTCTCGCTTAAAATGGCGACGAAGACGGTGATTCGGCCTCCGGCGGCATTGCCACACACCCCGCGGCTTGCACTAAGGGATTGAACTATGGGCATTTTCCGGCACGGATGGCAGGCACTCGTACTGGCCTTCGCAGTGATTTTGGCAGCTGGAGGCGGCCAGGCGATGGCCCAGGGCGCGGTGAAGTCGGTTCATAAGGACTGGCAGATCCGCTGCGACACGCCGCCGGGCGCCAAGGCCGAGCAATGCGCGCTCATTCAAAGCGTCACTGCGGAAGACCGCGCCAATATCGGCCTGACCGTGATCGTGCTGAAAACCGCCGATCAGAAGAGCAAGTTGATGCGTGTGGTTGCTCCGCTCGGTGTGCTGCTACCGTCAGGATTGGGTCTGAAAATTGACAACGCCGACGTCGGCCGAGCCGGCTTCGTGCGCTGCCTGCCGAACGGCTGTATCGCCGAAGTGGTCATGGACGACGAACTCATTAAGAAATTGCGCACCGGCAAGACCTCGACCTTCATCATCTTTCAGACGCCGGAAGAAGGCATCGGCTTCCCGATGAGCCTGGCCGGCTTCGGCGAGGGCTACGACAAGCTGCCTTAGGCGAACGGCCGCAAAAGTCCTCGCCATGGCAAAAGACCTCTTGATCCTCACCACCGGCGGCACCTTCGACAAGCGCTATCCCGAAGGCCAATGGGTGACCGAGTTCACTTTCCCGCCGGGACAGGAATCGGCGGTCACCGACATTCTCAAGCGCGCGCGCATGGATCATGCTGCGTTCGCTTGCGAATGGCTGTTCGCCGAGGATTCGACCAAAATCACCGACGCGCAGCGCGAGATCATCGCGGCGCGTTGCGCTTCCGCGGAACAGAACCGCATCGTCGTCACGCACGGCACCGACACGATGACGCAGCGCATTGACCCGGCCACCGGCCAATTGTCGGCCGGCCCGAGTACGGCGCAGGCCATTGCCGCGCGCCAGCTTGATAAGACTCAAAAGAAGACAATCGTGTTGACCGGCGCGGCGCAGCCGGCGGTGCTGCGCGACTCGGACACCGACTTCAACCTCGGCCTGGCCATCGGCGCAGCACTCAGCGCGCCGCCCGGCGTTTATGTCGCCATGAACGGTCTGGTGCTGCCGTGGGACCAGACGGTAAAAGACATCGATGGACGGTTTAGAAGATTGTAGGCTGGAACCGACCCATCAATCGCAGCCCCGGGAGAATTGACGTGACATCATCGGCCGAAAAATTCGGACGCGCACTGGGAAAAGCCGTGAAGGGTGCCAAGGACATTCTCAATGAGGAAAAGCCAGCGCCCGCCATGTACCGCACCAACATCAAGGACGTGCCGAAAGTCGAAGGCCTCAAGCGCGACGATGGCTGGGTCGACATGCAGGTGCAATTCCTGATCGACAAGAAAACCGCCGACGCCGATCATGTCGTCGGCTGGACTGTGCTCAAGCCCGGCGCCCGCCACGAAAACCACCGGCATCGCAATTGCGACGAGTTCTTCATCGTGCTCAAGGGCTCGGGCATGATCATTACCGATCGCGGCGACACGCCTTCGGTCGAAGGCGACGTGGTCTATTCGCCGCGCGGCTGCTGGCATGGCTTCAACAATACGTCGCCCGACGATGTCGTGCTGGTCTGGGGCTGGATGGGCGCCGGCACGATTGAAGATTCAGGTTACGACGTGCACCCTGAGCATAATAAATAACGATCCGCCGTCTCTCGCGTACCGACAATAGAAAGCGACATCCATGAAAGCCTGGGACCATCCGCTCATCCAGAAAGGCATGCCGGCGCAGCTCGAGAAGCGGCGCGCGCGTATCGCCGTCGGCGAGCGACCTCTCGGCTGGAAGGTGGGATTGGGTGCGCCGGCCTCGATGGAGAAGCTCGGCCTGCAGGCGCCGGTCGTCGGCTTCCTGATGCAGCGCGCGTTGCTCTTGTCCGGCTCGACGGTGTCGCTCGACGGCTGGGTCAAGCCGGTGGCGGAAGCGGAAATCTGCGTGCGCATGGCGAGCGACCTGCGCGGCGGCGCGACCCCGGAGACGGCACTGGCGGCAGTCAAGGAAATCCTGCCGGCGATCGAACTGGCTGATCTCGATCCGCCACCGTCGCCGGACAACATCGACGCCGTGTTGGAAGGCAATGTCTATCAGCGTCACGTCGTGCTGTGCGGCAATACGAGGTTCGGCGGCAGCGTCAGCGGCCTGACCTCGCGCGTGTTCCGGCGCGGCGAGGTGTTCAACACCACCACCGACCCTGAGGCGCTGACCGGCAAGCTCGCCGACATTGTCGCCCATGTCGCCAACACGCTCTCGGCGTTCGGCGAGAAGCTGTCGGCCGGCGATGTCATCATCACCGGCTCGATCACGCCGCCGATCATGATCGAGGCCGATGAGACGGAAATCGGCCATGCGCTCGATCCGATCGGCGAAGTCTCGGTGAATTTCGCCCGCGACTGATCGTCCCTCATCGCCGGTGGAACCTTGCGACCGCAGTGACGGTTCACCCCGTTGATTTCCTGACATGGGAAAAGCGGGCGATGGATTTCGCAAAGAACTTCGATTGTTTGATTATCGGCGGCGGTCCGGCCGGGCTGACGGCGGCGACCTATCTCGGCCGCTTTCACCGCAGAGTCCTGCTGGTCGATGCCGGGCAAAGCCGCGCCCAGCAAATTCCCGAAAGTCATAATTACCCCGGCTTCGCCGAAGGCATTTCGGGGCCGGAGCTATTGCGCGAACTCACCCGGCAAGCCCGGCAATATGGCGCGGACATTCTGCACGGCACGGCCACGAATCTCGTCCACGCCGATAACGGGTTCGCCGCGACCATTGACGGGCGGACCATCACGGCGCCACGCGTTCTGCTGGCGACCGGCCTCACCGACATCAGCCCGGACATGCCGGGTTTGCAGCAGGCCGTCGCGCGGACAAGCATTCGCTATTGTCCGGTCTGCGATGCCTACGTGTCACATCCCGGTAGGTGATATGGCTGTTTTCTGAACAACTCCGGTTTCAGGCTATGCCAGTCCTTCATGGCCTGCAAGGGTGTCTTGCTGCCCAAGGCTGATTGCGGAAGCTGCTGGTTGTAAAGCAGCACGTAACGATGC
>CAMBQQ010000084.1 GCA_945870035.1 Rhizobium sp. Q54
CGATCGGGCGCAAGTTCTTCTGCATGCGAACAGACTGGCTTCCGTATATGGCGTGGATGTGGCTGCCCGGGGTCGTGGAGGCCGCTCTATAGCGTTTTCGAGCGAAGTGGAAACCGGTTCGCGTGAAGAAAACGCGTCAAAACAAAAAGCTAGAGCCCCGTCTTTGATTCTACCAAAGACGGAAAGGCTCTAGCGGCCTTGATAGGACGGCGTACGCACGACGAGGCCGTCGAGGTCCTCCGTCACCTTGATCTGGCAAGACAGGCGCGAATTCGGCCGTACGTCGAAGGCGGCGTCGAGTTCGGTTTCTTCCTGTTCCGAGGGCGCGCCGGTTTTTTCCAGCCAGGCCTCATCGACATAGACATGGCAGGTCGCGCAGGTGCAGCCGCCGCCGCATTCGGCAACGATGCTGGCAACGTTGTTCCGCAGCGCGGTTTCCATGACGGTTGAGCCGAGTTCGGCCTCGACCGCGTGAACGGTGCCGTCGTGTTCGATGTAGGTGACTTTCGGCATGATCTTTAAGAGACTCCGAGCTTCTTCTGCAGGCTGGTCGAGGACGTCGTGTACTGGAACACCAGCCGCTTCTCCGGATGAACGTAGTGATGAACACGCTGCGCCATCAGCGCGCCTTCATGAAATCCGGACAGGATCAGCTTGAGCTTGCCCGGATAGGTGTTGATGTCGCCGATTGCGAAGATGCCGAGCCGGTTGGTTTCGAAGGTCGAGACATCGACCTTGATCAGGTCGTCCTCCATCTCCAGGCCCCAGTCCGACACCGGGCCGAGCTTCATGGTCAGGCCGAAGAACGGCAGCATGGCGTCGCAGGCGACGCGCGACACCGCGCCGTCCTTGTCCTTGATCGACACGGCGGCGAGCTGGCCGTCGGCGCCTTCGAGGTCGGAGACCTGGCCGATCTTGAGATCCATTGCTGCGGCCGCGACCAGCGCCCGCATCTTGTTGACGCTGTCGGGCGCGCCGCGGAAATCGTCGCGCCGGTGCACCAAAGTGAGTCGCTTGGCGATCGGTTGCAGGTTGAGCGTCCAGTCCAGCGCCGAGTCGCCGCCGCCGACAATGACGACGTCCTTGCCGCGGAAGTTTTCCATCTTGCGCACGGCGTAATGCACCGACTTCGCTTCATAGGCCTCGATGCCGTTGATCGGCGGGCGCTTCGGCTGGAACGAGCCGCCGCCGGCCGCGATCACCACCGATTTGCATTCGAAGGTTTTGCCGGCATCGGTGGTGACCTCATAAAGCGGATCGCCGACGTTCTTGATCGTCGTCACCATCTCGCCGAGATGAATAGTTGGATGAAACGGCTTGATCTGCTCCATTAAGGCTTCCGACAGGCCGTGGCCGGTGATGAGGGGGATGCCCGGAATATCGTAGATCGGCTTTTCCGGATAAAGCTCGGCGCATTGACCGCCGACCTTGTCGAGAATGTCGACGAGGTGGGTCTTGATGTCCAAAAGGCCCAGCTCGAAAACGGCGAACAGCCCGACCGGCCCCGCGCCGATGATCAGGACGTCGGTCTTGATGGTTTCGCTCATTGTCTTGTCTCTTTGTCGGGCAGGGCAATCGCCTGCAACAGTTCGTCGAGGTTCTGTTCCGGCGATTTGCCGGTGGTGTTCAGCGTGGCGTCTGCGCGGGCATAAAGCGGCTCGCGGCTTTTGAGAATGGAAACGAGATCCTCCATCGCCCGGCCGCTATTGGCCATCGGCCGCATGTCGCCTTGCGCCATCACCCGCTTCATGTGGTCTTGCGGCTCGGCGCGCACCCAGACGGTGAAGCAGGACGACAGCAGAATTTCAAGGGTGCCCGGCTCGGTGACGATGGAGCCTGAGGTGGCGATGACGAAACGCTTGTGCTGGCGCAACACGTCGTCGAGCGCCTCGCGCTCGGCGCGGCGGAAGGTCTCTTGGCCGAACATGTCGAAAATCTCGCTCAGCGAGGCGCCGGAGCGGCGTTCGATCTCGCGGTCGAGTTCGATAAACGGCACGGCCATGCGCTCGGCCAGCAGGGCGCCGAGCGTCGATTTGCCGCCGCCGCGCAGGCCGATCAGCGCGATACGATGACGGCGTGTGTCGTCGGAGGGCCTGCTGAAATTCTGCATCAGCAGGTCGCGCGCCTGCGCCAGCGCCGGGGCGGGCAACCGTTCGAGAAATTGCGTCAGCAGCACCAGGTCGAGCGCCGGTTCCGCGCCATCATGCACGAGTTGCGTCACCGGCAGGCCGATGGCGCGGGCGATGCGGCGCAACAGCACGATGGAGCAGTTGCCCAAGCCGGCTTCCATTTGCGCGATGTAGCGTTCGGAAACCTTGGCCTGCCTGGCCAGCACCTTGCGCGACATGCCGCGCTGGTTGCGCAAGGTGCGCACGCGTTCGCCGAGCCTACGCAAATAGGCGTCGGCATCCCGGCTAGCCAGGGGCTTGGCGACAGCAGGCGGGGCTTTGTGAGGCGCCAGTCTCATGTTCCCTCGCTAACATGCATTATAATGCGGGACAAGAGCCTGTCGTTAAACAGGCTGATAAAACGCCGTTGTGATTGCGCGGATGCGTGTTATTGTCATGCAAAATAATGCATTGGCGGCGCGGCCGCCGGGAAGCGCTCGACAAAACATGCAGGTCATCGATTTTCAGACCGAACCGTCGCGTTACCGTCACTGGCGCATCGAACGCGATGGCGACGTCGCCTATCTGATTATGGACGTCGATCAGGCCGGCGGCCTCGATGAGGGCTACGAACTCAAGCTGAATTCGTATGACCTTGGCGTCGATATCGAATTGAACGACGCGGTGCAGCGCCTGCGCTTTGAGCATCCGGGCGTCGGCGCCGTCGTCATTAAATCCGGCAAGGACAATGTGTTCTGTGCTGGTGCCAATATCCGCATGCTTGGCAAAGCTACGCATGGCCATAAGGTGAACTTCTGCAAGTTCACCAACGAGACGCGCCTTGCCATTGAGGATGCGACCGAGAATTCGAAGCAAACCTATATCTGCGCCATCAACGGCAATGCCGCGGGCGGTGGCTATGAACTGGCGCTGGCTGCCGAGCACATCATGCTGGTCGATGACCGCCGTTCCGCCGTCGCATTGCCGGAAACGCCGCTGCTCGCCGTGCTGCCGGGCACCGGTGGGCTGACGCGGGTCACCGACAAGCGGAAAGTGCGCCGCGACCGCGCCGACGTGTTCTGTTCCATCGAAGAGGGCATTCGCGGCGCCAGGGCCAAGGAATGGCGGCTGGTCGATGAGATCGTGCCGAATTCCAAATGGACCGAGACGGTATCGAAACGTGCGCATGAGATCGCGGCGCGCTCCGATCGTCCGAAGGATGCCAAAGGTATTGTTTTCAGCCCGCTGGGGCGCAAGATCGACGGCGACCGGATTTTCTATTCGAATGTCGAAGCCGAAATCGATCGCTCGCGTGGACTCGTCTCGATCACTGTGCGCGGCCCCTCGGCGCCGGAACCGGCCTCGCTCGCAGCCGCGCATGCACTGGGCGATACGTTCTGGCCGCTCGCGGTGGCGCGTGAACTGGAAGACGCCATTCTCCACCTGCGCGCCAACGAGCCATCCATCGGCGTCGTCCTGTTGCGCACCGAAGGCAATGCCTTGGCCGTGCTGGATTATGACGCCTTCCTCAGCCAGTACGACAGCGACTGGCTGATGCGCGAAATCCGCCACTACCTCAAGCGCACGCTCAAGCGCATCGACACCACGCCGAAGAGTTTCATTGCCCTGATCGAGCCGGGCTCGTGCTTTGCAGGTACGCTCGCCGAACTGGCCTTCGCCGCCGACCGCTCCTATATGCTGATCGGAACGCAAGAGGGCGACAACCGAAAGCCGGCAGCGATCACGCTCGGTCATGTCAATTTCGGCCTGTACCCGATGGGCAACGGCTTGAGCCGGCTGCAGACGCGCTTTCTCGGCGAACCGGACTCGATCAAGATCGCGCAGAGCAAATCCGGCGTTGCGCTCGAGGCTGAACAGGCCGATGAACTCGGCCTGATCACGCAAGCTTACGAGACCTTCGACTGGGACGACGAGTTGCGCGTGATGCTGGAAGGCCGCGCCTCCTTCTCGCCCGACGCCATGACCGGCATGGAAGCCAACCTCCGTTTCGCCGGGCCGGAAACGATGGAAACGAAAATTTTCGGACGCTTGACCGCCTGGCAGAACTGGATCTTCCAGCGGCCGAACGCCATCGGCGAACAAGGCGCGCTCAAGCTGTACGGCTCGGGCGTCTCGCCGACCTACAATAAGGAAAGGGTGTAGCCATGAACATCGCCGCGGTCGATTACGACGGCCTGATCCCGAACAATGTCGGACTCGGACAGGATGTCCGCGTCAAGCACGCGCTGGAAAAATGGCACCCCGGCTATATCAGCTGGTGGAACGACATGGGGCCGGAAGGCTTCCAGGAATCGCTGGTCTATCTGCGCACCGCGATCAGCGTCGATCCGAAAGGCTGGGCCAAGTTCGATTACGTCCGCATGCCCGAATATCGCTGGGGCGTGCTGCTGGCGCCGCAGGTAGAGGGCCGCAAGATTCCATTCGGCCGCCACAAGGGCGAACCGGCGTGGCAGGAAGTGCCCGGCGAATATCGCGCTTTGTTGCGCCGGCTGATCGTCATCCAGGGCGACACCGAACCGGCTTCGGTCGAGCAGCAACGCCATCTCGGCAAGACCGCGCCGTCGCTTTACGACCTGCGCAACCTGTTCCAGGTCAATGTCGAGGAGGGCCGCCACCTCTGGGCGATGGTCTATCTGCTGCAGAAATATTTCGGCGCCGATGGCCGCGAAGAGGCGGAAGCCCTGCTGCAACGCCGCTCCGGCGACGCCGATACGCCGCGCATGCTGGGCGCCTTCAACGAGAAGACGCCGGACTGGCTATCGTTCTTCATGTTCACGTACTTCACCGACCGCGACGGCAAGATGCAGCTTGAGGCGCTGGCGCAGTCCGGCTTCGATCCGCTGTCGCGCACCTGCCGCTTCATGCTGACGGAAGAGGCGCACCACATGTTCGTCGGCGAGACCGGCGTCACCCGCGTCATCCAGAAGACCTGCGAGGCGATGAAAGCGTCCGGCATCACCGACCCTTACGACATTGCCGCCGTCCGCAAGCTCGGCGTCATCGATCTGCCGACCATCCAGAAGAAGGCGAACCTGCATTTCTCGCTAACGCTCGATCTGTTCGGCAACGAGATTTCGACCAATGCCGCCAATGCTTTCCATTCCGGCATCAAGGGCCGCTTCCGCGAGGACCGTCTCAAGGACGATCATATGCTGGAAAACGATACCTATCCGGTGCTGCGCCTGGTCGACGGCAAGATCGTCAAGGTCGACGCGCCGGCCTTGTCGGCGCTGAACATGCGGCTGCGCGACGACTATGTGGTCGATTGCAATGTCGGCGTCGCGCGCTGGAACAAGGTGATTGAAGGTTTCGGCATTCCGTTCCAGATCAAGTTGCCGAGCGTCGCCTTCCATCGCCATATCGGCGAGTTTCAGAACGTCAAGGCGGATGTCGACGGCAACCAGATGACCGACGCCCAATGGAATGAGCGTCGTGGCGAATTCCTGCCGTCCGACGGCGACAAGGATTTCATCGAAAGCCTGATGCAGCCGGAAAGCGAGCCGGGCAAATTCGCCAGCTGGATCGCGCCGCCGAAGGTCGGCATCGACAACAAGCCCGGCGATTTCGAGTACGTGAAGATCGCCTAGCCGAACTTCGCGATCACCTCGGCGGGAATAGGAATTCCCTTGATCTTTTCTGGATCGGCGGGGTCCTTGGCCGCCCAGACGCGCGTCTCGTGGCCCTCGACATGCAGGCCGCCGCCGACCGAGAGCCGGTGCTCGATCTGAAAACTGCTGCGGCCGAACTTCGCCGCTCGCGACGCGATCTCGATTGTGTCGCCGAACTTCACGGCTTTGAGAAAATTGGCGCCGGCGTCGACCAATGGAATGCCGATGATGCCGTAGGCTGCATTCAGCTCATGCGGCTTGACGCCGAGCGCTGCGTCGAACAGTTGCCATGTGCTGGCATCGAAAAACTCAAAGAATCGCGGATTGAAGACGATGCCGGCCGGGTCGCAATCGCCCCAGGCAATGGTCAGTTCGCGGCGCAGGATGATCGGCGGCATAATCTTTATCCCGAATTTCAGCGTTTCTCTTTGCGCACAGTCTTGTTACGTAAGTTCTTGCGCCTGGCCTTACTCTTCTTTTTACGCGGGTCCGGCCATTCGACAATAGCCTGCGCCTTCAATTCGACGGGCGACACCCGGCGAAGCTTGCGCATGGCATGTTTCGGCGCCAGCGGAATGTGCGGCGCGGTGTCGAGTTCGACCAGCAGCCAGTCGAGGTCTTCCGGCAGGGTCACCCAGCGCTGCGGCGCATAACGCGTCAGCGATATTGGCCGCGAGTACTCCAGCAGCGACTTCTGACCGCTGGCCAGAGTGTATTCGTGGGCGTAGCTCATCATGAGTTCGCGCGGGCTCCGATAGATCGGATCGCGCCAGCGCAGAATGGCGTGGTTGGTCTTGCTGATCGCGCCCCACAGGCCGCGCACCTTGAACAAAGTGATGATGTGATCCTGGTCGGTCGGCCGCGCGCGCATGTCGACCAACCAGGCCGGCTTGCCATGATAGATGAGAGCGGCGACTGCAAACACCGCGCCTTCGGCGCAATGCGCCAGCCGCACCTTCAGCATCGTGCGAGGCGACATCGCGGTGTCGCCGCCGAGGCAGAAATTGGCTGGAACGCGGTCGAGGAAGGTCTGGATCTTCTGCGGCGTGTCGAGCCGCGCAAAAGCTCGATGCTCGGCAGGCGTCAGCAGTGCGCGCAGTCGGTTGCGGTAGGCGAGTGTGGTCATGCCCGGTCAATCTATGCGGATCGCAGGGGCTGGGGGGCGGGGCTGGCGCCGGTCCACAGGTTTTATTGCGCTTTTATTACGGGCAAACGGGGGTTGTTTCGGCCAAGCTGCAATGAGCGCCGCTCTTGCGTGACGCCTTGAGGTCTAGCGCCGGCGCGGCGGCGGACGCTGGCGAACAAACCGCACTGATGGCTTCGGCCGCGCAATAGCCGGCCGCGCCTGCGGCAGCGGCACGACATCGCTGTCCACCGCCTGGGCGTGCGCGTTGGCTGCGGTCGGCGCTTCGGCGCGCGGCGGCGGCAGCGGCAGCGGCGTCTTGACGGTCGCCTGCGGCTGCGTCACCGCCGCGGCATTGCTTGCCATCGGCGGCGGCGCAATGAAGGTTTCCGGCGAATAGACATAGGAACTGTACTGGTTGTTGCGGATCGGCTGGTTCGGGTCGCGGATGATGCGGTCGCCTTCGCGCCGGTTTTCATAAGCCACGCCACGCCCGCTGAAGCTGGCCGCGTAGACCGGCTTGGTATCCGCGGTCAGATCGGCTGCGACCATGGTGCGGTCGAAATCGCGCTTGTCATAGGTGACGATTCCGCGGTCGAGGAAGGCGGTCGAGAAGTTCGGGTTGAGCTTGATCGCCTGGTTCATGTCGTGGGTCGAACGGTCAAAGTCGCGTTTGTCGTAATAGGCGAAACCGCGGTTGTAGAGGGCCAGCGCGTAGTTCGGATCGAGTGTCAGCGCCTGGGTGTAGTCGGCAATGGCGCGCTCGGCGTCGCGCTTGTTGCGATAGGCGAAGCCGCGGTTGTTGAATGCCCGCGCATTCTTCGGATCGAGCTGGATGGCCTGGCTGAAATTGGCGATCGCGGCGTCGAAATCGCCTTTGGCGTCATAGGCGATGCCGCGCCCGTTGAAGGCGCTGGCGAGGTTGCCATCGAGCTTGATCGCCGCGTCGTAATCGGCGATGGCGCGATCATAGTCCTTCTTCTCGTAATAGGCGTTGGCGCGGTTGAGGTAGGCGAGGGTATAGCCCGCGTCCAGCTTGATCGCCTCGCTGTAGTCGGCGATGGCGCGCTCGGTGTCGCCTTTGTTGCGCCATGCGAAGCCGCGATTGTTGCGCGCAATCGCGCTGGCGCTGTCGAGCTTGATGGCGGCGTCGAAGTCCTGCAAGGCGCGTTCGTTGTCCCCGCGCATGCCGTATGTCGTGCCGCGATCGATAAAGGCCGCCGGCAGTTTCGGGTCGAGCCGCGTCGCCTGGTCGAAATCGGCAATGGCGCGATCGAGATCGCCTTTCATGCGATAGGCACGGCCGCGATTGTTGAAGGCGAGCGCGTTCTTGCCGTCCAACCGGATCGACTGGCTGAAATCGGCAATGGCGCGGTCGAAGTCTCGCTTCTGCCGATGCGCCAGCGCGCGATAGTAGAAGGCGCTCTCGTTGTTCGGCGACAATTGCAGCGCCGCGCTGAAATCGGCGATGGCGCGGTCCATGTCCTGCTTGTCGAATTGCGCGACGCCGCGCTGGTAGAAGCCGAGTGCGAGTTTCGGGTCGAGCTTGACCGATTCAGCGAAATCCACGATGGCGCGGTCATTGTCGTCCTTGATCCGGTAGGCGATGCCGCGATTGTAGAACGCCAGCGCGTTGGTGGGATCGAGCCTGATCGATTCCGAAAAGTCGGCGATGGCGCGGTCGGCCTCGCCTTTGGCGCCGTAACTCAGGGCGCGGTCGTAATAGGCGATTGCATAACCCGGCTTCAGCTTGATCGCGGCGTCGAAATCGGCGATGGCGCGGGCATAGTCGCGCTTGAACTGATAGGCATTGCCGCGGTTGTAGAACGCGACCGCGTAGGCCGGATTGATCCTGAGCGCCTGGTCGAAGCTCTCGATGGCGCGGTCGACGGCGTTCTTGTCGCGGAACGCAAGGCCCCGGTTGTAATGGGCCAGGCTGTTCGACGGATCGAATTTGATCGCCTGCTCGAAGTCGAGCAGTGCGCGGTCGATGTCGCCCTTGGCGCCATAAGCGACGCCGCGATCGTTATAGCCTTGCGCGTAGTTCGGGTTGTATTTGAGCGCCAGCGTCAGGTCGACGATGGCGCGATCGAAGTCGCGCCGGTTGGCGTAAGCATTGCCACGGTTGTTCAGGGCCAAAGTATCGGCGGGATTGAGCTTGATCGCGTTCGCATAGTCGTTGGCCGCCTGGGCGTAATCGCCCATGTCGTAGCGGGCATTGCCGCGGTTATAGAAGGCAACCGCGTAACCGCTGTTGAGCTTGATCGCCTGGTCATAATCTTGGATGGCGCGCTGCGGCTGGTTCTTCGAGGCATAGGCGATGGCGCGGTTGTTGAAGACCGGCGCGAAATTCGCATTGAGCGCCGCTGCCTGTTCGAAGTCGGCAATGGCGCGGTCGGGCTCGCCCTTCAGGCCAAAGACGATGCCGCGATCGTTATAGGCCGCCGCGTCGCCTGAACTGAGCCGGACAGCCTGGGTCAGGTCGACAATGGCCTTGTCGTATTCGCCTTTGTTGGCCTGCGCGTAGCCGCGCGCATTGAAGGCCGCGGCGAGATTGGCATCGATGCGCGCCGCCTGGTTGAACGCCTCGATGGCGCGGTCGTAGTCGTGCTTCTCATGCAGCGTGATACCGAGATTGTAATAGGCCGTCGCGTTCTTGCCATCGAGCTTGATGGCCTGTTCGAAGTCAGCTGTGGCGCGGTCGAAATCTTCGCGCTCGTAGTGAGCGACGCCGCGGTCGAAGTGAGCCATCGCGTCCTTCGGATTGAGCCGGATCGCGCTGTTATAATTGGCGATGGCGCGTTCGATGTCGCGCTTCTGGAAGAATGCGGTGCCGCGGTTGTAATAGGCGGTCGAAAAGTTCTGGTTGATTCGGATGGCGCGGTCGAAGTCTCCGATAGCCCGGTCCGTCTCCTTCTTGGCCGCGGCGGCGATGCCGCGTTCGTTGAAGGCGAGTGCGAAGATCGGGCTGACCTTGATCGGCTGCGCCAATTCCATCGCGTCGCGGTCATAGCCGCGCTGGCCGCGAATATCGCTCGCGCGCGGGCTCAGCCCCACTGTGAAGTTGGGGCTGAGCTTGGTCGCCGCCTCGAAATCGGCGATGGCCCGCTCATAATCCTTCTTCTCGTAATAGGCGATGCCGCGGTCGTGGATCGAATAGGCGTCCTTGGCGTCGATCTTGATCGCCTGGGTGAAGTCGGCGATGGCGCGGTCGATATCGCCTTTGTCGAAGGAGGCATTGCCGCGATTGTACAGAGCGGCGGCATAGTTCGGGTTGATCTTCAACGCTTCGGCGAAATCGGCAATGGCGCGTTCGGCGTCGCCCTTCTTGCGATAAGCGAGGCCTCGATTGTTCAGCGCAACGGCATTTTTCGGGTCCAGCTTGAGGGCGTAATCGAAGTCGGCGATCGCCTTTTCGGTGTCGCCCTTGGCGCCATAAGCGATGCCGCGGTCATAATAGGCGCGCACATAGTTCGGACTGAGCTTGATCGCCTGATTGAGGTCGGCAATGGCGCGGTCATAGTCGCGCCTGTCGAAATAGGCGTTGCCGCGGTTGGAGAATGCGAGCGCGAAATTCGGGTCGATCCGGGCCGCTTGACTGAAATCGTTGACGGCCTGTTCGGCGTCGCCTTTGGCGCGGTAGGCCAGGCCGCGATTGTTGTAAGCGGTGGCGAATTTGCCGTCGATCCGGATGGCCTGGCTGAAATCGGCGATGGCGCGGTCGAATTCGGCGTTGCTGCTCAGCGCCATGCCGCGCGCATTGAAGGCCTGCACGTTGCCGGCGTTCTGGCGGATCACCTGATCGAGGTCCTTGATGGCGCGATCGTGATAGCCCAGCCGCTCCAGCGTCTCGCCGCGATTGAGCAAAGCGACTGTGAAGCTGCCATTGATCGCCATCGCCTGGTCGAAATCTTTCAGCGCCTTTTCCAGATCACCCTTGGCCTTGTAGGCCATGCCGCGATTGTTATAGGCGGCGTCGTAGTGCGGATTGGCTTTGATGGCGCGGTCGAAGTCGGCGATGGCGCGGTCGGTCTCGCCTTTGGCGAGGTAGATCTGGCCGCGATTGTTGAGCGCGACGGTAAAATTCGGGTCGAGCTTGATCGCCTGGTCGAGGTCGGCCAGGGCCTTGCCTTGATCGCCTTTGCGCTGGTGCAGCAAAGCGCGGCTGTTGAAGACGCCGGCGAAATTCGGATTGAACCTGATGGCCTGCTCGAAATCCTGCAAGGCGCGGTCGATCATGCCGCGCGCCGCATAGGTATTGCCGCGTTCGGTAAAGGCAGTGGCGAATTTCGGCTCGAGCTTGATTGCCGCATCGTAATTCTGGATGGCGCGGTCGTAATCGCCTTTGCCCTGAAGCGCGTTGCCGCGGTCGACATAGCCGGTGGTGAATTTCGGATCGAGCTTCAGCGCGGCGTCGAAATCGGCGATGGCGCGGTCGAAGTCGCGGCGTTCGCGGTAGGCGAGACCGCGCGCATGCACCGCCAGCATGTCGCGCGGATCGAGGCGAATGGCTTGCGACAGGTCGGCGACGGCGCGCTCGAAGTTGCGGCGCTCGTAATTGGCCAGGCCCCGGTTGTAGAACGCGGCGGCGAAATTCGGGTTGAGCTTGATCGCCTGGTTGTAGTCGGCGAAAGCCAGTTCGTCTTCCTGACGGCTCATATAGCCGAAACCGCGCGCATTATAGGCGGCGGCGTTTTTCGGGTCGAGCTTGATGGCGCGGGTGAAATCGGCAATGGCCGCCTCGAACTCGCGCTTGTCCTGGTGCGCCAGGCCGCGATTGAAATAGGCGCCGGGATAGTTCGGATTGGCTTTGATCGCCTGGTCGAAATCGGCGATGGCGCGATCGAAATCGCGTTTCTTCTGATAGGCGTCGCCGCGGTTGCTATAGGCCGGCGCAAAAGCCGGATCGATGCGCAGCGCTTGGTCGAATTCGGCAATGGCGCGGCTGCCGTCGCCTTTGGCGTTATAAGCCATGCCGCGCAGGTTGAAGGCTGCGGTGTAGTCCGGCTTGATGTTGATGGCGAGGTTGAGGTCGGTAATGGCCCGGTCGTAGTCGCGCTTGTCGTAGCGGGCATTGCCGCGTTCGTAGTAGGCGAGCGCGATTTTCGGATCGATAAGGATAGCCTGATCGAAATCGGCGACGGCGCGCTCGATGTCGCCACGGTTGCGATAGGCCACGCCGCGGTTGTAGTAGGCGAGCGCGTTCTTGGCGTCGGACTTGATCGCTTGGCTGAAATCGGCGATGGCGCGCTCTTCGTCGCCTTTGCTACGCAGCGCCAGGCCGCGGTTATATAGAGCGAGCGTATTCTTCGGGTCGATGCGCAGCGACTGGTCGAAGTCGGCAATGGCGCGTTCGGCATCGCCGCGCGCGGCGTGGGTGATGCCGCGGTTGTAATAGGACAGGGCGTCCTTCGGATCGAGTTTGATCGCCTGGGTCAGGTCGGCGAGCGCCTTGTCGTATTCCCGCTTCTGGAAATATGAGACGCCGCGGTCGTAATAGGCCAACGCGTAGCCGTTATCGAGGCTGACGGCCTGGTCGTAATTGCGAATGGCGCGGTCGTAGTCCTGCTTGTCGTAATAGGCATTGCCGCGATTGTAATAAGCCAGAACGTAATTGGCGTTGAGCAGCAGTGCCTGATCGTAATCTTTGATGGCGCGTTCGACTTCGCCGCGGTTGCGGTAGGCGAGGCCGCGGTTGTTGTAAGCGAAAGCGTCGCGTGGATCGAGCAGGATGGCCTGGTCGAAATCCTGAATGGCCCGATCGACCTGACCTTTCGCGGCATAGGCAATGCCGCGGTCGTTCAGTGCCAGAATGTAATCGGGTTTGAGCTTGAGCGCTTGGTCGAAGTCCTGGATGGCGCGCTCATAGTCGCGGATGTCGCGGTAGGCGAGGCCGCGGCTGGCATAGGCAACGGCGTCGTTGCCGTTGAGCTTGATGGCGCGGTCGTAGTCGGGGATGGCTCGGTCGGGCTCGCCTTTGGCGCGATAGGCCATGCCGCGGTTGTAGTAGGCGAGCGCGTCGTTGGCGTTGATCTTGATGGCGGCGTCAAGCACGCCAATGGCGCGCTCGTAATTCCGCTTCTCGTAATAGAGATGGCTCAGCGACTTGATTGCCGTCGAATTCTTCGGGTCGAGCTTTATTGTCTGCTCGAAGTCCTGTAAGGCCCGCTCGCTGTCGCCACGGTCGCGTAAAGCGAGGCCACGGTTGTACCAGGCGTCGGCCTGTCTGGAATCGAGCCGGATGGCTTCGTCGAAATCGCGGATGGCGCTTTCGGCGTCGCCGTTGGCGCGGCTGGCGATGCCGCGTTCGATCAAAGTCGAAGCCCTGCCTTTTTGCTCGGCGGCCTTGGACTTTTGCGCCAACGCCTTGTACCTGGCCGCGGCGCTCCTTTGCGCCTTCGTGCCGCTGGCAATGACGGCGTCACAGCTGGCGATGCGCTGCTCGGCGGAAACCGACGTTGTCCCATCGCACTGTTTGATTTGTTCGCGCGTCGCGGCCGACGCCGGCGACACGGCAAGCAATGAGAATGCCGCGGCAGCAGCGCAAACGATCGATGTGTGTACTGGCCTGATCATAATGGCTCATCAGTTCCGGTAACGCGCATGCGCGATGCAAAACCCCGCGTGCTGGTGGTCGCAATTTAGACCGGGTTGAGCGGCAGGAGTCGCACTGTGCGATAATTAGCGCCAGTTAACATTAATTCGCCGAGCGGCATCGGCGATATTGCATTAACGTTTTCGGATTAACGCGCGTATTTTCTCCTGGGGGTGAAAACTAAAACGGCGCCGCGTTGAGGCGCGGCGCCGTTAATAAAAATAGAAAGTGAAAAATGGTCAGTGGCTGTTGTTGCTCAGTGCCTGGGCGCGTGCCGCGGCCGCCATTTCTTCAAGCACGTAAGCGGGCGGCATCACATAAGCGAGCACTCGGTTTTTCGGATACATCGACTCCCGCACCATGTTGGCGCTGTTGCCCGACACCAAAATTGGATTGCCAAGGCCGTCCGTGCCGCGCACGACGCCGACATGGCCGTTTTGCGGGCCGGCGCGGGACAGGATGGCGATCGCGCCGACGCGCGGGCCATCGAGCTTCTTGCCGAAGTCGAGGAAGGAGCGGGCGGCGCGCGACTGCGTGCCCTTGGCGCCGGCCTTCTTGATGACGAAGTTCATGAAATCGGCGCACCACAGTTGGGTCGGCAAGCCGATCTGCTTGGCGGTGCGGCCGCGCCAGCGCAGCGCTTCGAGCAGCACGCCGGCGGCGCCCGGCACCTGGGCGGCGATTTCGGCAGCGTCAGTGCGGCTGCGCGCGATTGTTTCCTGCGGCTCGTTATTGGCGAAGCGCTCGTTGCGCTTTATGCCGGCGGCGTGCGAAGGCGCCGCAAGGCCCGCCGCGATGGCGCACATGATCAAAATTGCGATCGACTGTTTCATGGCCTTCAAATCCCAACTTTCCGCCGGGGTGTCCAGATTGCTTCTGCCGATGCATCTGCGCGAACCGGACACGCGGCGAACGCAAACATAACTACCTGCGGGGCATCCTTACGGCAGGCGAATGTGTTCGCAAGGTTGCTTAAGGAGTCGTTCCGTGACGCTTTTGTTTATGGTTAACGCGCGTTAGCAATTGCGTTGATTCAACACGCAAAGTTCCGATTCAGATATTTAAAATTTGAATCAAATTGCGGCGGTTATCGCGGCGGCAGATAGCGGATCGGCACCACAATGGCGATTTGGCCGCCGCCCAGTTCCGGCGGCGGCGGCGGAAACGGCGCGGCACGGTCGATCAAAGTCAGCGTTTCGCGGTCGAGCGTGCTTGACCCGGAACTGCGGACCAGGCGCACGCTGTGCGCTCCGCCCTTGCGGTCGATGGTGAAAGCCAGTTGCACGGTGCCGGTCTCGCCGCGCGCCCGCGCTTCGGCGGGATAGCGCTTGTTGCGCTCGAGTCTGGCGACGAGCTGCGAGCGCCAGTTCGGGATGGCGTTGGAGTCGCGGGCGTTGGCGCCGGGGGTCGGCGCCGCCGCGCGCTCGGCTCTCTTGTCTGCCGAACTGGCGGCGCGGGCGATACTCGCGGTGCGCTGTTGCGGCTTTTTCTTCTCGACCTTCTTTTCCGGCGGCTTGGGCGGCGGCAGCGCCGCTGTCATTTCCGGCAGTGGCGCCGGATCGGGCGGCAATTCGATCTTCTCGACCGGTTTTTCCGGTTCTGGCTCGGGCTCCGGTGCCGGCTCGACGAGTTTGCTTTCCACCACTTCGGGCTCCGGTGCCGGCTCGACCGGTTTGCTTTCCACCACGTCGGGCGGCATGTCGTTCGGCACGACAGTCGGCGCGACTGCGACCGGCGCGAGGTCGATCATGACCAGCGGCGCGCTGGCCACCAGATCGGCGCTGTCGTTCCAGCGCGACAGCAGAACGGCGGCTGTGGCACCGTGCAGGCCGATCGCCAGCGAGAAATAGACGCCCCAGCGCAGTGTCTGCGACAGGCGGCTCATTATGGCGTAGCCTTTTCGGCTTCCAGCCCGACCAGCGCGACATGCAAATAGCCGGCGCCGCGCAGCTCGTTCATCAGTTGCATCAGTTCGCCATAGGGTACGGTTTTGTCGGCGCGCAGGAACACGCGCTGCTGCCTGTCGCCGGACGTAGCGCGGTCGAGCGACGCGGTCAGCGCCGGGCGCGCGATCGTGTCGTTGTCGAGCGCCAGGCTGAGATCGGACTTGAGCGTCAGGAACAGCGGCTTGTCCGGACGCGGCGTCGGCTCGGCCGTGGCCGACGGCAGATCGACCGTTATATCGACAGTCGCCAAAGGCGCGGCGATCATGAAGATGATCAGCAGGACCAAAATGACGTCGATGAAAGGCGTCACGTTGATCTCGTGCATCTCACTCAGGCCGTCGTCGCCGCCGTGGTTGAGTTTAACGCCCATCCTGTTCTACTCGGCTGCCTCGACGCTGCGGCGGCGTTCCGCCCAGCGCCGGTCGAAGGTGCCGCGATCGAAATCGCGGCTGACGATGCGCAGGATCTCGGCGGAGGCGTCGGCATGCAGTGCGCGGTAGCCGGCGATCCAGCGCGAGAAGAAGTTATACATCACCACGGCGGGAATGGCGGCCACCAGGCCCAGCGCGGTGGCCAGCAGCGCTTCGGCGATGCCGGGCGCGACCACGGCGAGGTTGGTGGTGTGCGCTTTCGAGATGCCGATGAAGCTGTTCATGATGCCCCAGACGGTGCCGAACAGGCCGACGAAGGGCGCGGTGGCGCCGATGGTGGCGAGAATGCCGGTGCCGCGGATCATGGCGCGGCCGGCGGCGGCCTCGGCGCGCTCCAGCCGCGAGGCGATGCGTTCCTTGACGCCTTCCGGTGACAGCGCATCGGCCGACAGGTGCAATTCGGCATCGGCGGCCTGCACCATCACGGCGGCGCTGCCGTCGTGCTGCCGCATGACGCTGGCGGCTTCGTCCCAGCTACTCACCTGGCCCAAGGCGGCGATAGCGCGGCGCATCTTGCGGCGCGCGACCATCAGTTCGATCGCCTTGCCGAACCAGACGGTCCAGCTCAATACCGAGGCGAAGGCCAGTCCGATCATCACCGCTTTGACGACGATGTCGGCGGCCTGGAACATGCCCCACGGCGTGAGATCGCGCGGCAGCGTCACCGCGGCGGTGGGAGCGGCTGGGGTGGCTTGCGGTGCCGGTGCGGTGGCGGCTGGCGGCTCGGCAGCAACCGTGGGTGCCGGCGCCGGTGCTGTCGTCGCGGGCGGCGTTGCGGGTGCGGTCTGTGCTGTGCCGACAGCGGGCGACATCAGGCTGAGCGCCAGCACCAGCGCCAACGCGCCGCGCGGTCGCGTCGCATAATTCATCTGTGCAGACTGTCTCATGCCGTAACGCCCGCTTCCTGGGATCGACCTTGCAATTCGTATAGCAGCCAAGGCGAAACGTGAAATAGAATTCGACGCCGGTTCCTTTTCTTTAAAGTATTCGAAACAGGAATTCTGATTGGAAGCGTTCCAATTCAAAAGTAATAGCGGTATTGCCGAACTTTCGCGTTGGAATACAGAACTTCGTTTGAATAATCTTGAGTAGTAATTTCCGTTATTCTTAAGTGAAAGCCATCAATTCAGAGCGGCAGCAGTAAATGCCGCGTCTCGCGAAGCAAGAGTGATGGACCGCAAGTTGATTTCTCCGCCGGGCGCGGGCGTGGCAACGTCCCGCCGCGCCGGCACCCGCCGGCGGTGGAATCGTGATCAAGGAAATACCATGGCTTTTTCGATGTCACGGGCCGCGTTGCCGGTCTGCGAGACCGGTCTCAATGCGCTGGCCGGCGTCCTGGACAAGGGTGCGGCGCATGTCGCCGCCAAGAAAATAGATCCGGCCGTGATGCTGAACTGGCGACTGGCTCCGGATATGTTCGCATTGACCCGCCAGGTGCAGATCGCCACCGACCAGGCCAAGAACGGGTTGTCACGTTTGGCCGCCGTCGAGCCACCGAAATACGAGGATAACGAAACCACGATCGAGGCGCTCAAGGAGCGGCTCGCCAAAACCGTTATCTACATCAAGACGCTCGATCCCACGGCGATCGACGCTTCGGCCGAGCGCGACATTATTTTTCCGCTCGGGCCGAAGAAGGGCCAGATGAAGGGCGCCGATTACCTCAACCACTTCGTGCTACCGAACTTCTATTTCCACATAAGCGCCGCTTATGGAATCGTTCGCGCCTTCGGCGCCGATATCGGCAAGCGCGATTTTCTCGGCGACTTTCCGATTACCATTCTTTGACGCGAAAAGGCTCCACCCGCGTCTGGTAGAGTGCAAATACAAAACCGCCCCGCTGGATACCCTGCGGGGCGGTTTCGCTGTCGGTCCGGTAAGGTGAGGCTAGTTGCGGTAGGAAACCCGCGAGCCGCCCGCGTATCCGTCGCTGTAACGTGCGCCGCCATCAGGGCCGCAGTTACAATCCACGCCGCGAACTTCGCGCCGTTCGTGGACGACCCGCGTTCCACCCTGAACGTAACGGTTCACGGTTTCGTTGCGGTGTTCAAGGCGCTCTTTGTTCGTGGTGTTGACCTTGTGCAGCGTAATGTTGCGGATCACCGTGTTCTGGCGATGCACAACGATTTCGCGGTTGATCACAGGCTTGACGTGGACGACCAGCCGGTTTTCCTGAACCAGGTTAGTCCGCTTCACGACTTTGGTGTGATCCACATAGCGCGTGCGGGTGTTCACCTGCGGCGCCTGGCGGACGACCCGCCGCGTGTTGTACTCGGAATCCGGCCTGCGGCAGTTACAGACCGAATCGTAATAGGTACCGGCAGAAGCCGGCGTCGGAACGATGTTAGCAACGCCGATCGCCAGCAGGGCACCGCAAAGGACTCTGTACAGTGTTTTCATCGTAAACGCCCCGTTAACCATATAAGTGATGCCGCCACATATTTTTTTAACATTAACCATGTTTGTAAAGGGTTTTTTAACGGGCCGGAGCAAGGCAGGCCCGGGGCAACAAACAGGCGGCGGAACGCGGCCTTGCCGGGTCAAAAATGCTCTGAATAGGGGCGTTGCGGTCCTCGATGGCGCTCATTGGGCTTAACTGGGCTTTCGAGTGGCAATTCGACGCAGCCGGCGTTGGGCCATTATGGTACCAATTGAAACGAATGTCCCTTTGCCGGGACACAATGAAAAGTGCCTCAGCCGGCACAAATCTAGAGGAAACAGCATCTTGGCCTCCAATCTTGTCGAAGTCCGCCGCGAGCTGTCGCTCGCCAACCGTATCGTCGCCAATGAGGGCATCATCGACGCTTTCGGCCATGTCAGCATGCGCCATCCGGACAATCCTGATCGCTATCTGTTGTCACGCTCGCGCGCCCCGGAACTCGTCACGCCAGACGACTTCATCGAATACGATCTGGATTCCCGGCCGGTCCGCGAGCCTTCGGCGTCGCAATATTCCGAACGGGTCATTCATGGCGAAATCTACAAGGCGCGGCCGGATGTCAATTCGGTGTGCCACCATCATTGCCCGGCCTTCATGCCGCTGCTCGCTACCGGCACCGACTATGTGCCGGTGTTCCATCTCGGCGCGGTCGGCGGCATCAAGCCGCCGTTCTGGGACCAGCACGACGAATTCGGCGACACCAATATGCTGGTTTGCAAACCGGAAGAGGGCGCCTCGCTGGCCCGTGCGCTGGGATCGCACTGGATGGTGTTGATGAACAGGCACGGCGTCACCGTCGCCGGCACCAGCGTCAAGGATTGCGTGTTCCGTTGCGTCTATTCGGCGCGCAATGCCGACTATCAGGTGCGTGCGCTGACCATCGGCGATCGCATTGCTTCGCTTTCACCCGGCGAAACTGAAATGGCCGGCAGCATCAATGTACAAACAACGGGGTTGACCCGGTCGTGGGAATACTGGTCGATGCGGGTGGTCAAATCGGGCAGCGCGGTTCCCGCCGAATCCAAATCGACAAAGACAAAGAAAAAACCAGTCGCGCCATCGAAGAAAAAATCCGCCGCACGGCGGAAGTGACGTACAAAAATGCAATAAATAGGGAAGGGAGAAACAAAATATGAAATCGTTCAAAACATTCGCCGGCATGCTCGGTCTTGTCGTTCCGCTCGCGCTCGGCATGACCGCGGCCTCGGCCCAGGATCA
>CAMBQQ010000085.1 GCA_945870035.1 Rhizobium sp. Q54
GGACGGCACATGGCCTTCCAGCGAGAACTCATAGAACAAAGCAGCCTGTTCGACTTGCCGATGTCCCATCATGATCTTCAGTCCTGGCTATAGCCACGACTGAATCAGTGAACGTCATGCGTCGCAACTAAGACTTTTTCAACAAAATCGACCCTAAGCGGACATTCTGCGTCTTTGATCGAATTTTTCGTGGCCTTTGCCGCAGCCCTGGGGGATAGCGGCAGTTTCTCAATGCTGCACGGTGTGCGATCGTAGGCTAATTTCCCTCGGCGGATTTGGGCGCCGCATCCGGGTTCCACTGACCTCTGCGCATACGCGAAATTTTCACCGCGCTGAACAATCCTGCTTTACGAAATGGCTCGTTTTCCGAGAAAGATTCCGCCGCGGCACGATTGGGGACATTGACGATCAGCACGCTGCCGGTGCGCGTCGCATCGTCGTCGGCAAGGAGCGCGCCGCCGAGTACCAGGATGTCGTTGTTTTTGTCCAGATAAGCGAAATGCGAGTCGCGCGTGGCAGCGCGGATTGCAGCGCCATCGGCACGGTCTTCCTGGTAGATGATGTAAAGCATTCCAATCTCCCGGCCTTAACGCTCAAGCAAGCAAGAACTGCGCTTCGATTTCGACCGCGGCATTATACGGCATCATCGCAACGCCAATCGCCGTGCGTGTGTGTGCGCCTCTGACGCTGAAAACGTCGGCGATGAGGTCGGAGGCGCCGTTGACGGTCTGTGCGATATCGAAGAAATCCGGCACGACGTTGACATAACCTCGCAGGCAAACAACCTCGGCAATACGGTCAAGGTCATTGCCGAGCAGGGCACGGGCTTGAGCTAAAACGTTGAGAGCCGATAGGCGTGCCGCCGCCTGACCGGCAGCGAGGTCGAACTCACGGCCGACCTTCCCGACATAGCGCAGTTCGCCGTTCCAGGACGGGAGCTGACCGGAGACAAACAGAAACCCGCCGGCGATCTTCGCCATTTGAATTCGGGCGGCACGCGGCGCGGGCGGTGTCGGGAGCTCGATGCCAAGTTCGCGCAAACGGTTGTCTATGACGTTCATGACCTGCTGGTGGCTTTGGCATCAAGACAACGAATTGCGAGTCGCGATCAGAGGACGACCCAGCCTGCGGGCGCCTGTTTTCCAGGATGGATCGTTCCGCACTTCGGGCACGTCCGCGCTTTTTCGTCCTCGTAGAACGCCTTGAACAGCGGCGGCAGATCGGCGACGATGCTTTTTAGGCTAACTTCGACGCGCTTCACCAGCCCCTGGCAGTTGAAGCAGTACCACTCGAATGCGTCGTTGGCGCCGGCGGGACGCTTGGGTTCGACGACCAGTCCGACCGAGCCTTCCTGCGGCCGTTGCGGCGAGTGCCGCACATGCGGCGGCAGCATGAAGATGTCACCCTGGCGGATCGGCACATCGTAGAAATTACCGTTGTCGCCGACCTTCAGCATCATGTCGCCTTTCAACTGATAGAAGAACTCCTCGACCGGATCGTCATGATAATCGGTACGCGCGTTCGGGCCGCCGACAACCGTGACCATGAGATCGGCGTTTTCCCAAACCTGCTGGTTGCCGACTGGCGGCTTGAGCAGGTGCTGGTGCTCGTCGATCCATTTCTGGAAGTTGAAAGCCTGAAGGCGTCCGGTGGTTGCCACGTCACTCTCCGCTGCTCGATTTCGCACCTTCGGCATTAAAGACTACCGAGGGTTCCGGTGCAAAGCCTGCCTGGCCGTTTTCGCCAGACGGTGCGCACTCCAGGCGCGTATGAGTTGATTAGACGGCCGGCCCACCGGCAATACAAGCTGCTGTTTTCTTATGTTTTTATGAGACTCCCGTATAAATGCGCGCGGCGCCGTCGGCGTCATTTATAAAGCGCTTCGATCAACAAATACCAAATTTGCTGATTTATTCTGGCCGCATCAAGCTCATTCTGTTGACCTGTCGAAAATCGCGGAGGATTTCATGTGGACGAAAGAGATCATCAACGTTCCGGAGCTGGCGCTCGATAGCCGCGGGCCACGAAGCTACGCCGAATGCGTGGCGGTCGGTCCTCTCGTCTTTATCTCCGGACAAACCGGCTGGTCGAACGACACCATTTCCACCGATTTTGAACAGCAGGTGCGCCAGACATTCAAGAATATCGGACACGCCCTGAAGGCAGCCAAACTTGAGTTCAAGGACATTGTCATGATGACGGTGTTTCTGACCGACGCCCGGCTGCATCCGGTGTTTTCGAAGGTCCGGCGCGAAGTGATCGGCGATAGCCTGACCGCCAGCGCCACCGTGGCGATCAACCAACTGTTCGATCCGCGGGTTTGGATCGAGATTCAACTCACCGCGGTGCGGCCTTACGCCTAGGCCTTCGGCATGCGTTTTTAGTGTCTTTCTATAATGAAGCGGCTCTGGAAATCCGCCGCGGGAATTCTCGTGGTGCGCCGAAGATCGCGCATGAGCTTGCGCTCGGTAATGACCCAGCGGCGGCTATCGCGGGCCCACTTGTCGAGGTATCTGGCCTGGATACGCCGCTCATCGACGTCACCGGAAGGCTGTTTGATCAACAGTGTCGCGGTAACGTTCGCTCGGCTGCTGGCCATGTCGCCGTCGAGGTCGATGAGCAGATTGGTCACGCGGTGATTGTGGAACAGAAGTGCCTGGTGCGCCGGGATCACCCAGTCGACGAATGCCGGCCAGGTACCAGCGAACATGCCGTCAAAGTCGACGGTGCCGGCCGGATGTCCGACAGATAGCAGCATGTCGCGATCGAGCGTGTCGAGACCGATTACATACTTATGCGACGCCTCGGTGATCTCCTGTTTGTCGAGATACCGTTGCAATGCGTCCTGATCCACGTCGTAATCTCCTACTGCCAGTCAATGAACTCGATATCGAGGCCGGGCACCGCCACGACTCTTCCTACCTCGTGGTATTGCCGGTTGTAGTAGAGCAGGGCGGCTTCGGCGTTTTCGTCGCGCGCAATGGCGGCAATCTCGCAGAACAAAACGTCGTGCGTGCCGACTTCCTGGACACGAACAACGTGACAGTCGAACGATACAACGGCTCCCTTGAGAACGGGTGCGCCTGTTCGAAGTGTGGTCCACGATGTTGCCGCGAAGCGCTCGATCATCGGAACCTTGGCGCCGAACATTTGCGAGAGGTGCTTGTCCCTGGCGCTCAACGTATTGACGCATAACACGCCGTTCTTAGAGACGGCGCCGTGGACCGATGTCGACCGGTTGACACAGACCAGCAGGGTTGGCGGCGTATCGGTCACGCTGCAGACAGCGGAGGCGGTAAAGCCGGCGCGGCCAAACGGACCGTCGGTCGTAACGATATTCACGGCGGCGCCGAGGCTGGCCATGGCGTTGCGAAAATCGTCTCTGGTCACGGGCTGCATGAATGCCTCGCTGGATACGCCGGGAAAGGCGCCTGCGCACGCATTGCTCGTCGCCGGAGTCGTCATGGCTTCGCCGGTGGGAGCAACTCGCTCAACAGAACACCGCCGCTTGCCTTGTTGTGCCGCGGCGACTCCATGATCTGCACCGTGACACGGTCCGGCTTGGCCTTAAAGTGTTTGACCACGGCATCGGTGATGTCACGAACGAGCGCCTTTTTCTCGTCCAGCGAGCGGCCTTCGATGGCGTAAACGTAAACTTCGGGCATCGGGAATCCCTGGTTACTGAACAGGCGATAAAGTGGATACTCGGCCACGGATCATGTCAGCGGCCTTTTCAGCAATCATAACGACAGGAGCGTTCAAGTTCGCGCCGATATGGTCCGGCATGATCGAAGCGTCGACCACGCGTAACCCGTCTATGCCGCGAACGCGTAATTCTTCATCGACGACAGCGGTGCCGTCGGATGCCTTGCCCATTTTGCAGGTCCCGATTGGGTGAATAAACGCCATGACGTTGTCACGAATGTAGTCGTCGATCTCGCTGTCAGTGTTGGTCTTCAGGCCGGGCGTCATCTCGGTTCCGGCAAATCCTTCGAGCGGACGCTGTCGCAAGATGTCGCGCGCGAGCCTAATCCCGGCGCGCAGCGTGCGCCGGTCTTTTTCCGCCGCGCAGAGATTGAGATCGATGCGGATGTGGGCGAACGGATCGGTCGAACGTAACTGCAGGCGCCCAATGCTCTCAGGCCGCAGCACGACGGGACGGCAGCCGAAGCCGTCTGTATACGGCGTCGTGAACGGGCGCAGATAGGGAGCGGCCACGGAAGGACCCATGCGAAACTGCAACTGCACGTCCGGAATCGTCGAGTCGGAGTTGGCTTTTAGGAACGCCATAATGTGGTTCGGCACGCTTGTGAATATGCCGGTGCCCGACAAATGGGCCTTGGCTAGCGACAGCACGGTACGGTCGATGCGCATGGTCCGGTGCAACGGTCCCGGGGTCTTTCGCACGTGGCCGACATCGGCCGTGATGTGTTCGTGGAGATTGTTGCCGACACCGGGCAGCGCGGCGACGACGCCGATTCCATGATCGCGCAAGTGCTGCGGGTCGCCGATGCCTGAAAGCATAAGCAACTGGGGCGAGTTGATGGAGCCGCCGGAGAGAATGACCTCGCGTTCGGCTCGCGCGGTGATCAGCTGATCATCCTGGCGGTAGACGACGCCGACCGCTCGGCCATTCTCGACGATCACTTTAGTCGCGTGCGCGCCGACCTCGACGGTGAGGTTTTGGCGGCTCTTGGCCGGATGCAAATAGGCCTTTGACACGCTGAAGCGGCGGCCCTGGCTGACGGTGAGTTGCGACACGGCGAAGCCTTCCTGCTGCGCGCCGTTATAATCGGCAGTGGCGGGGAGGCCTGCCGCCTCGCCTGCCGCCAAAATTGCGTCGCCTAAAGGATCGTCATAGTGCGAGGTCGTCGTCGCGATGGGCCCGCTGCCACCACGATAATCGTCGGCGCCGCCTTCCCAGGTTTCCTGCTTTTTGAAATAGGGCAGAACGTGCCGATATGACCAGGACGGAAGCCCGGAGGCGGCCCACCGGTCATAATCGGCGCGATGGCCGCGCACATAGGTCATCGCATTGATCGACGAGCATCCGCCAACAATCTTGCCCCGGAACATCGGCAGTGTCTGACCGGCAAGTCCGCGTTCCGGTTCGCAAGAATAGCCCCAATCATGGCGCCGCCTGAACGCATTGCGCGCCCACAGGATCGGAATTTCGTTGAGCGGGTCGGTGTCCCAGCCGCCGGCTTCGAGCAAGAGGATTCTGACGTCTTTGTCTTCGCTTAGCCGGGCAGCCAGCGTGCAGCCGGCCGAACCTGCGCCAACGATTATGTAGTCGTAGGTTCTTTGCTGTTGCGTGGGCACCGGAAATTGCTTGGTTGCGACGACATGAGAAGTTCGCCGACGATAAAGCTCATCTGAACCAAACTATAAGGCAACCGCCAAGATCATATTATTTTATCGCCTGCAGTTATGAATTCCGGCCGCGGTTCGCGCATCTATCGCGGAGATCGTATCCGGAGTTTCGGATCGAGCGCCTTACGCATTGATTCGCCGAGCGTATTGAAGGCCAGCGCGGTTAGAAGGATGGCGATGCCTGGGGCGTACATCTGCGCTGGCGATACTTCCATATTGGCATAGGCGCGGGCCAGCATGGCGCCCCAGCTCGGCGCCGGAGGCTGAACGCCCAATCCGAGGAAGCTCAAGCTCGACTCAACCAGCAAGGCAACCGCCAACAGAAGCGTCACCTGGACGATCACCGGCTGCATCGCGTTTGGCAACACGTGACGCCAGAGAATGCGCAGTGTGCCGGCGCCCATCGTGCGGGCGGCATCGACATAAAGCTCGTTCTTGACCACTTGGGTTTGCGCGCGCGCGAGGCGGGCAATTTCGGGCGAAAAGACAATTCCAACGGCGATCATTGAGTTCACCAGACCGATGCCAAGCGCGCCAGTGACCGCGATCGCCAGCACCATTCCTGGGAATGAGGACAGCGTCTCGATAATTCTGCCGATGATATTGTCGATATGGCCGCCGAAGAAACCGGCAAGAACGCCGATTGGAACGCCAATGGTAAAGCCGATCGTCACCGCAAGAAGACTGGCAAACAGGGAAATTGGCGCTCCGTAGAGCAGGCGGCTAAATACATCGCGGCCGAGATCGTCGGTGCCCATCAAATGCGACCAGCTGGGATCAACAAGAATCGTGTCCAGGTTCTGGTCGGTCGGACTGTGAGGCGCAACCACGGAGGCGAGAACGCCAAGGGACGCAAGAGCAAGGAGATAAAACAACGCCACAGCCGCACGTGCGTCGCTGCGCAACCAAGGGATCAGCCAGCGCAAGGCATTGCCGAATTTTCCGGGATGCGGGCGGTCAATCACGACAAGGCCACGCGCGGATCGAGATAGGCAATCAGACCGTCAATAATGAAATTGATCGTCACGTTGAGAATTGCCATTGTGAGAACCACGCCCTGGACAACGGGGAAATCCTTGGCCAGTGCCGCGGGCACAACCAGACCTCCCATGCCCGGTATGGCGAAAACGACCTCGACAACCACGGTCGCACTGAATAGCCGATTGACCTGCAGTCCGATGACCGTCAACAGCGTTACGCTGGCGTTCTTGAGACCGTGCTGCCACAGGATGGCTCCTGGAGACAGCCCCTTGGCGCGTAGGGTGCGGACATATTGAGATGAAAGAATCTCGACAAGCGCGCTTCGCAGTTGGCGGGCAATCGTTGCCGCTCCGGCAACGCTGAGCGCAACAGATGGAAGCACCGCGTGCGAGATCGCTTCCGGGATGCTGGTGCTCAGGCGGACCATGCCGGTCGCAGGAAACCAGTTAAGTCCCAGGGCAAAAATCGAGACGAGGATCATTGCGAGCCAGAAGCTCGGCAGCGCGACGCCCAGTGAAACGGCCGTTGCCAATGCCTGGTCAATGCGGGAACCCGGGCGAACCGCCGCTGCGACTCCCAACGGTATGCCCATCGCGAGAGACAGGGTGAGTGCGCCGAATATGACGATCAGCGTATTCGGTAACCGGTTGAGAATGGAGTTGACGACAGGCTCGCCGGACAGGAGCGATCGCGACAGATCTCCCTGTACGACGTTGCCGAGCCAATTCAAATATTGCACGAGAAATGGTTTATCAAACCCATAGGTTGCGCGAATTTCGGCAATTCGTTCGGGCGAGGGCGCTTCACCGGCGAGTGTGACGGCGAGGTCGCCCGGCACCAATTCCAGCAGCCCAAATACGATGAATGTCGCCAATAGGATAACGGGAGCCACGAGCAGAGCGCGCCGCCGCGCCCATTTGAGCCAGCTACCCGTCACTGCGATGCGCCCACATGTTGGTCCATCTTCATAGGCGTTTTTATCTTCACCGCGAAAAAACCGCACTGCCTAAAACTATATACTCACTGTATGAATAGATACGAAAAATGCCAATTGTCTTATGGACGACCGAGGGGCTTACTACACATGCGTTTTACTTAAGCGGAATTAGGTGAGTTTCGCTTTGTAACGTCGCTCTCCGCGGCGCTAACTTCGGCAGGCGAAGATTAGTCACTCCGAACCGAGGCTATATTCATGCACTCAGTGTTGGAAAGCCGAGAGAAATCCGTCACCGCCGAAGAACTGATCGCGCGCGCTCGCGCTCTCGTTCCCGTTCTTGCTTCGCGCGCTGCGCAAGCCGAACGTGATCGCGCTGTGCCCAAGGAGACGATTGCCGACTTGCAAGCCGCCGGTCTTTTCCAGGTGCTGCAGCCGCGTCGCTGGGGCGGCCACGAAATGGACCTTGGCGTCGTCAACGAAATTCAGATGACCTTGGGCGAAGGCTGCATGTCGACGGCATGGATCTTTGCCGTTCTCGCCGTCGAGCCATTCCTCGTTGCAATCTGCGACGACCGCATGGGCCAGGACGTCTATGGTGCCGATACATCGACACTGGTGTCGGGAACATCGGCCGGCGGGCCGGACAACAAGGTGACGCAAGTCGAGGACGGTTTCCGCGTCACCGGCCGCTGGCGCTTCGCGAGCGGCAGCGGCCATGCTTCCTGGACCTTCCTCGGTAACTGCTTTGTTGCGAATGAAAAGGGGCCGCCGGACAGCTGGCGTCTTTTGCTGCCGCGGGCGGACTACAAGATTATCGACACCTGGAACGTGACCGGCCTCAGGGCGACAGGAAGCTACGACATCGTCGTCGAGGATGCCTTTGTGCCGGCGTATCGCGGCATCAAGCAGGTTGAATTGTATAACTGTCGCGGTCCGGGACAAGCCATCAACACAGGTCCGCTCTATCGCGTGCCGTTCGGCCAGGTTTTTGCGATGAGCGTGTCGACGCCGGTCATTGGCGGCCTGCAGGCGATGCTCGATGCATTCCTGGCCTATGGCGCCCGCCGCGTTGCGCGCGGCATCGGGCCGACGGCGATGGACCCGGTCGCGCAGCTTCTTTGCAGCGAAACGGCAATCGTGATCGACGAACTGAAAACGACATTCCACAAGAACGCAAAGCTGCTGACCGGCTACGCCGAACGCGGCGAAACCCCGCCGCTCAAGGAGCGGATGGCGATGAAATTTCAGGTTTCCTTCGCGGTCGAGCGAGCGAGCCTGCTCGCGACCCGCATCTTCAAGGCGTCGGGTGCGAGCGGCATCTACACCGATCACAGCGCCTTCGGCCGTCTGCTTAACGACATCAACGCAGGCCGGCAGCACGTCAACAATCAGTACGAGCCGGCCGGCCGCAACTTGGGGCGCGTTATGCTCGGCGGCGATGAAGCCGAGAACAAGGACACCTTTCTTTAGCGAGACTGAAGCCCGGGGCAACGTTTATTTGGCAGAGGGGATTCCATGGCTCATCAAGACGATTTCTCAAACAAGCTCGGCCGCCGCACGGTTTTAGGTGGTCTGGCGGCGACGGCCCTTGTGGCGCCGATGGCCGGTCCTGCTTGGGGACAGGCCAAGGCCGGCAGGATTGTTCGTGCCTCGATGGAGACGCAGCCCTCCAGCCTCGACCCGATCACGGGCACGAATGGCGGCGACTTCCGCTTTCTGTATCCTATCTATGACACACTCGTGGATTGGGATTTCGCTACGCTGAAGCCCAAGCCGAAACTGGCTTCGGCTTGGCGCTTCACGGATCCCAAGACCTTCGTCATGGACCTGCGCACCAACGTGACGTTCCACGATGGCACGCCGTTCAACGCGGAAGCGGTCAAGTTCAATCTGGACCGTATCAAGACGGATGCGAAATCGAATTTCAAGAACGATATGAATTCGGTTGATAGTATCGAAATCTCGGGCCCCCACCAGATCACGATCAAGCTCAATCGGCCGAACACTGCGCTTCCGTCGGTTCTGTCGGAGCGCGCCGGCCTGATGGCCTCTCCGGCAGCAATTCAGAAATATGGCGCGGACTTCACGCGCAATCCGGTCGGTACCGGAGCGTGGAAGTTCGAAACATGGCGCGACAACGACGTGCTCAGCCTCGTGCGCAATGAAAAGTATTGGCAGGCGGGATTGCCGCATGTTGACGGAATCACGTTCAAGATCATCGCCGACACCAGCACGGGCCTGCGCTCGGTGCTCGCCGGCGAGAACGATATCATCTATGAAATTGCGCCGACCCAGAAGCCCGTCGTCGACAAGTCGAACCGGGTCACCGGCAGTTTCTCGACTTCACAGGCTTTCTATCCGATCTGGTTCAACACGGCGCGTCCGCCACTGAACGATGTCCGCGTGCGACAGGCGATCAACTACGCGCTGGATCGGGACAGATTCAACAAGGCGACAACGCTCAGCCATTCTGAAGTCGCGCGGGGCATTTTCCCGAAGGCGCACTGGGCCTATGATCCGGCCAGCCAGAAGGACTATCTGTACAATCCGGAGAAGGCCAAAGCGCTGCTGAGCGAAGCCGGTCTTGCTTCGGGCTTTGACATGGTCCTGATGGGCCCGACTGACGACCGTTCGCGGCAACGCCAGGAAATCGTCGTGGAGCAACTCAAGAAGGTCGGCATTCGCGCCACGATCAAAGGTCTGTCGGTCAACGACTCGATCAAGGCGTTCTTTGTCGACAAGCAGGCCGATGCCTTGCTGATCCTTTTCGGAGGCCGCCCCGATCCGAGTATTGCGTTGCGCGATCTTTTCAGCGCGCGTGCATTCCTTAATCCGGCGCGCACCGAGCCTGCCGGCCTGAGCGAAGCGCTGGCTTTGTCCGAGGCCAGCGAGGACCTTGCGGTCCGCAAAGAGGCGCTCGCCAAGGTCCAGAGGATCGTTGCCGAGAACGCGCTGATGGCGCCGCTGGTGTTCGACTCCCAGTTCACGGTCTACTCGAAGAAGATCAAGGGCTACCAGCCGAACCTGTTCGGGCGCCTGCGCTTCGACGGCGTCAAGATCGACAGCTGAACGGCAATACGTTCTGAGTGAGGTTGAAGTTGGAAATGCCAAGAGGAACTAACGAGCCGGAACACGTCGATGAATCCAACTATGGCATCGACTCGATGGGCGTGTTCCACCATCCGGCCGCTGCGCCTTATTTTGTCGGCGAGCGGCCGGTCAAGGGTAGCCTCACTTATCCGGAAGACCGCGAATACATTCACAACATGACCGTTGAGGGCCGGTGGCCTAAGCTGGTCATTCCCGGCGTCAGCTTCCAGAACATCGTCGACATGGATGGCCGGCGGTATATGTTTCACTACTATCGGAACCGCGTGAATGTTTACGACATCACCGATCCGAAAAACCTGACGATCCTGACGGAGAAGACCTTCGAGGATCCGGGTTCGTTTTTCGGCGCGACGTCGATCGCCTTTAACAAGTCGCTCGGTAAATGGATTATGATCCAGTCGTTTGAGGTCCCGCGCGGCGGACCGAACGGCTTGAACGGCGCCAAATACACCGACCCGTCGAGCGTCAACAAGATTCTCACATTCAAGGGCTTTCGCGGCATCAAGATTTTCGAACTGACATCGCCGACAGAGTGGAAGCTGCTGTCGCAAGTCGGCACCGATGCGCTCAATCCGGGTGCGCGGCCGCAGGCAGGATCCGGCGCGTTGGACTCGCCGACCTACTACGGCGGCAAGTATGCGATGATCGCCGCCGCACCGGACAACACGTTCGTTCGCCAGGAATACCCGAACTATCTGTATTCGCCGGCCCAGATGGTGTTTGACGTTGAAGATCCGGCGAACCCGCGCCTCATTTCGACATGGTGGGTGCCCGGCCAGCGGCTCGGCGAGGAATACAGCTACAAGGCGTGGCGGCAGCATGACAATCGGACCTCGTGGACCGGCGCGCGCATGCCGATGGTGCTCGACAAGCCACTGGAGCAGGGCGGGCGCTACGGCTACACGGCAATGGGCGGACTTGGCTTCCACGTTCTCGATCTGGCCGATCCGAAGAATATAAAGGTCGCCGGCAGCGTCGACTTGCCACTCAGTGTCGGTGGCGTCGAAGGCGACAGCGTCGATGCCTCGCGCGCGGCCAGCCGCGGGCTGGTGCTGGTCAACGGCTATCCAATGAACGAGGACGGGTACGAGCCGTACAAGGATGTTTACATCATCGACGTCAAGGATCCGGCGAAGCCAACGATCGTCGGTACCTTGCCCCGTCCGGTGCCGCCGAAGGATGCGCCGTATTCCGATTTCGTGCTTCGCCGTGGCAAGTTTGGGCCGAAGCGCTCCAGCTACTACTGGCATCCGGGCGAGGCCGATCCGAATGTCGTTGTGTTTCCTTTCAATACCGCGGGCATCCAGATTTTTGATATTGCCGATCCGGCCAAGGCATCGATCAAGGCCTACTTCGTTCCCCGCATGACCGACGAGGAAAAGGGCACGAAATACTCGAAGAATCCGCTGGAGTGCATGGTGGTCGAGTGGGATCGCAAGTTGGTCTGGGGCTTCGCGAATTCCGGCATCTACTTGCTGAGCAGTCCGGCGTTGGGAAAGCCGAATTTCGGTCCCGTGAAGTCGTGAGGGCTGGAGAATGGCCGGCCTCTTGAACGCGAGCGCAGAGCCGGCCGAAAGACTGCTCCTCGATGTTCGGGGTCTCAGCATCTACTTCGGTCACGGTCCCGGCGAAGTTTGTGCCGCTTCGGACCTGTCCTTTTCGATCCAGCCTGGCGAATTGGTCGGCATTGTCGGCGAGAGCGGTTGCGGCAAGTCGGCGACCGCGCTTTCGCTGTTGCGGCTGTTGCCGGAGGGCTCGAGCCGGACGACCGGGAAAATCATTCTCGATGGTATTGATCTTGCAGCTCTGTCCGAGAGCGAGATGCAGAAGCTGCGTGGTCGCCACATCGCGATGATTTTCCAGGAGCCGATGAGCGCGCTCGATCCGGTCTTCACCGTCGGCCACCAGATCAGCGAAACGATCCGGGCTCATTTCAATGTGTCGCGGAAGGAAGCCCGGGAGCGCGCGATCGAGGCGTTGGAGGCTGTCGGCATCGCCGCGCCTCGGCAGCGTTACGACGAGTATTCGACCCAGCTTTCGGGGGGCATGCGGCAGCGTGTGCTGATCGCGATTGCGCTGTCGTGCGAACCCAAGCTTCTCATTGCCGATGAGCCGACTACAGCGCTGGACGTCACGGTTCAGGCGCAGATCATCGATCTGCTCCTCGATATCGCCAGCAAGCGGTCGATGGCCCTCATGTTCATCACGCACGATCTCGGCGTCGTCGCCGAGGCCTGTACGCGCGTTCTGACGATGTATGCCGGCCAGCTTGTCGAAGAAGGCAAGGTCGACACTGTTCTCGCCCGGCCGCGGCATCCTTACACGTCCGGTCTGTTGCGATCGCTGCCGCGCTTGAGCCAGCCGAAGTCGAAATTGCCCGCGATTCCCGGCCGCGTGCCACGCGTTTTTGACCAGACTGGCTGCCGCTTTGAAGAGCGCTGCACGTTCCGCATCGACGAATGCGCCCGCCCGCAGCCGATCCGCGCCATCGATGACCAGAAGGCGCGGTGCTGTCGCATCCATGATCTCCACCTGTCGGGCGCCATGTCATGACGGATGTTCATGAAACCCAGCCCTTGATAGACGTGCAGAACCTCCACGTCCATTTTCCAGCGGCACACCGTGGTATCGTAAAGGCCGTCGATGGAGTGACGCTGAGGGTGAAGCCAGGGCAGACACTCGGGATCATCGGCGAATCAGGATCGGGTAAATCGACCCTGGGCCGCGCTTTGGTTGGTCTCGTTCGCCCGACCAGCGGTCATGTGCTGCATCAGGGCGTCGATCCTTTCGCCATGCGGCGTGGTGAATTTGCATCACATCGCCGCGACTACGTGACTGTGTTTCAGGACCCGAATTCGGCGCTCAACCCCCGCATGACGATCGGGGCAAGCATTCGCGAGCCGCTCGATATCGCCGGACTGCTGCCGCGATCCCAACGCGACGAGCGCGCGCTCGAATTGCTTGAAAGGGTTGGTCTCAACCGGGACTATGCCAGCCGTTACCCGCACGAGGTTTCCGGTGGGCAGAAGCAGCGCGTCAACATTGCGCGTGCGCTAGCCTCCAATCCTAAACTGATCGTCTGCGACGAAGTCGTTGCAGCGCTCGACGTTTCCATTCAGGCGGACATCCTCAATTTGTTTCTGGACCTGCAGCGCGCGTTCAACCTGACCTATGTTTTCATCTCGCATGATCTCGGTGTGGTGTCGCACGTCAGCGACCAGATCGGCGTCATGTATCTCGGCAAGTTGATCGAGTGCGGTCCGGCCGAGCAATTGATGCGCGATCCTCGCCACCCCTATACGCAGGCGTTGCTTTCGGCGGAGCCCTGCGCCATGCCGGTGGCGTTCCGTAAAAAGAAACGGATAATCCTCAAGGGCGAAATACCGAGCCCGATGAACCCACCCAAAGGCTGCCGGTTTCGCACGCGGTGCTGGATGGCGCGCGATGTCTGTTCGACCGAGCCATTGCTGCGGGAGATCGCGCCGGGACAACAGGCGGCCTGTCATTTTGCCGACACGACCGGCTTGCCGGTTGGGGCTGTCGAGACTGCCGCGTATGTGGGCGCGGGGGCATGATGTTCGGGCGCAGGCGGCGCGTTGCCGAGCCAGAGTCGGTCTGGGATTACATCATCATTGGCGCCGGCGCGGCCGGCTGCGTGCTGGCCGAGCGTCTGAGCAAATGCGGCAAGAACAAGGTTCTGCTGATCGAAATGGGCCCGCGCGGCGACGGGTTCCTGACCAGCCAATACATTCACATGCCGAAAGGCTTCCGCAAGACGCTGCATGATCCCGCTCTCACATCGACGTTCATGACGGAGCCGGAAGGCAGGAAGCAAAGAAGATTCGTTTGGGTTCGCGGCAAGATGCTGGGCGGATCGAGCGCCGTCAACGGCATGATCTATATTCGTGGCCATCCTCAGGATTATGACGATTGGGAAGCTGCGGGCTGCATTGGCTGGGGCTGGCAGGAGGTAGAACGGTGTTTCCGCCTGATTGAGGACCACGAACTTGGAGACGATGGCGTTCGCGGCCGCGGCGGGCCTTTGCCCGTTTCAGTCCAGAAACGGCCGACGGCATTCACCGAAGCGGTCTTCACGGCCGGCGAAGCGATCGGTCTGCTGCGGCTCGAGGATCTCAACAGGCATGATCCGGAAGGCGCGGCTTACAGCCCGTGCAACATCCGCAACGGAAAAAGGGTCAGCGCTGCCGACGCATTTCTCATGCCAGCCCGGGGCCGGGAAAATCTGGCAATCGTGACCGACACGCGCGTTGAGCGGATCATATTTGATGATCGGCGCGCCACCGGCGTTGTGTGCCAGCATTTAGGACAAACCGTGCGCTATAGCGCGCGCGGTGAAATTATCGTTAGCGCCGGCGCGCTCGACTCGCCGCGCCTTTTGCAACAGTCGGGCATCGGTCCGGCAGATCTTCTCTCTGGCCTTGGCATTCCCGTCATTCGCAGTTGCGATGCGGTCGGCGCAAATATGCGCGATCATAAGCCTGTCCGAATGCAGTACCGGCTCAAACAGCGACGGTTATCCTACAACAACGAATTGTCGGGCTGGCGCCTGGCGAAGAACGTCGTCAAATACCTGATCGCGCATGACGGACTGCTAGCCACCACCTACGACCTGTGTGCCTTGGCGCGTAGCCGTGCGGATGTGCCCCGGCCGGATTTCCAGATGATCATCTCGGCTTATTCTGTTGTCCCGGGCAAGGAGCCTGTAACGTTCGAGCGTGAGCCTGGTGCGAGTGTGCATCTTTTTCCGGTGCGACCGGAAAGTCTGGGCAACATAAGAATCAGCTCGGCCGACCCGACGGCTGCGCCTGTCGTCAAGGCAAACTACAACGCCACCGAGAATGATCGTCGCGTCACAGTGGATTCGGTCCGCTATGTGCGGCGGCTGTTCGGGCAATCCGCGCTTCAGGCCCACGTCGCCGGCGAATTCGATCCCGGACCCCAGGCGGTCACGGACGACGACATCCTCGCGGCCTGCGAGATGAGCGGGCCAAGCGCGCATGCCACTGGAACGTGCCAGATGGGAACGGCGAGCGGCGACGTTGTCGATCCGAAACTCCGCGTCCGCGGCGTTTCCGGTTTGCGCGTTGTCGATGCGTCGATCTTTCCGACCTTGGTATCAGGCAATACAATGGGTCCGGTTATGGCGGCCGCGTGGCGCGCCTCCGAAATCATTCTGGCGGACCAACGCGCAGGGGCCGTCTGAGCAAATCGAAGATCAAGCAAAAGAAGGAAGAGCATCGTGACGGCAGGTAAAACTAGCGCACGCACGGTTACGCACCTCGAAGGTACCGCATTTCAGAAGTCACGGGCCTTCTCGCCAGCCATCGTCACGCAAGGCGGCCGCACAGTCTGGCTTGCTGGCCAGACGACGACCGCGGATCGCGATGGAAATTCCATTGCTCATGATTTTGAAAAGCAGGCGCGGACCTGTTTTGACTTGATCGACGAGACACTAAAGCGCGTCGGCGGCTCGTTGCAAGATCTGGTGTCGATGACGGTTTTTATCAACGATCCGCGTTACGGCACGCCATTCGTCGATCTCCGCAAGGAGTACTTCCCGGGCGGGAAATTTCCCTGCAGCGCGCTCATTACCGTGTCGCAGTTCGCCCACCCGGGCATCCTGATTGAGATACAAGGCGTAGCTGTGCTGGACTAAGGCGCTGCGCGGCTAATTATTAGGTATTTGCGTTTCGCGTCGAAGCTTGGCGTTGCGCTGGAGGAGCTGAATGAAGTCGGAGCCGGCGGGCGGTAACGACCTTCCGCTCCGCGTGATTGCGAGTATCTCTCTCGATATTGCGGGGTGAGACAAAGGTTGCGCGGAAATGTTGCGGTTTTTGCAGGAGACCAACGCATAGGTCGGAAGGATGGTCATGCCCAGGCCCGCTTCCACAAGGGCCAACGCGGTCGCGATCTGGGAAACTTCGTAGGCTGGCCGATCGACCGAGAGGTTTGCCGATTTGTAGCCGGACTCCACCAGGGCCCGAATCCCACTGTCTCGCGTCAATGTGATCAGCGGAAATCCCTTCAGGTCGCGCCATTTCGGATTTTTTGTAGAGGCCATGGGATGACTGCCTTCGCAAAAAAGCATCAACGTGTCTTTGGTCAGCTTTGTTCGCGACAGGCCTTCCTCCTCGAGCGAAAATGTGCCGACGCCAATATCCGCCTGTCCCGATTTTACCCGATCGACGATTTCGTCGGTCCGCGCGTCGACAAGGGAAACGGAAACGCCGGGGTTAAGGCGCCGAAAGACCGCAATGGCCTCCGGTATCAATGCGGCTGCCAACAATGGCGGCGCCGCGACCACGATTCTCCCACGTTTGCGCTCGACGAGGTCGCGCGTGTGTTGAACCGCATGATCGAGATCGGCAATGAGTTTCTCGGCCGTGGCGCGAAACTCGACGCCGGCGTCGGTGAGCTCCACGCGCCGGGTCGTGCGGTCGAACAGCCGAATGTCCAGTTTGCGCTCAAGCTCGCGGACCAGCACCGAAACCGCGGACTGTGCCACGTGAAGTTGCTCGGCCGCGCGGGAGAAATTGCCCGCTTCGGCAACGGCGACAAAAGCCTCCAGCTGACGCAGGGTTACATTCATAAGCACTTCATATGAGCGAGCCAAAAATGAGATAATATCGATATAGATGGCGATTGCAATGCTTTGGCTGGATGCCGAAAACGCGGCGGCCCACTCACTAATAAGTTCAGAGAATAAATTAATACGAAAAATCCGTCTATCCAAACCACTTGAATATGGATGGTATTGCAAGCCGAAGGGGCGGCCGCTCTCGTCACGCAACCGCCTGGTGGCGCCGCGCTGTGTAAACATTCCCTAGAACTTGATCCCAAGAAGACATGTTCGGCCCGTTGGCTCTAGCCAAACGTGGCGCCTCCGTCTTCGTCCAACCATTCTCTCAGTGTCGTCGAGGCCACTATGCAATATCCCTCCATCCAACTGTATATCGGCGGCGAATGGAGAAAGACGACGGACGGAATGCAGATTCTCAACCCGGCCGACGAAAGCGTTATCGGAACTGTTCCCGTTGCCACTCGTTCGGATCTGGAGGCAGCGTTATCCGCTGCTGCTGACGGCTTTCGGATTTGGAGCAGAATATCGCCGGCGAGGCGCGCCGATATTATTCGCAAGGCCGCATCGCTGATGCGGGAGCGGATAGAAGAGATCGCCTACTCAATTACATTGGAGCACGGCAAGACGATTGCCCAGGCTCGTCTTGAGGTGGTGCGTGGCTGCGAATTCTTCGAATGGGACGCGGCGGAGGGGCAGAGAACTTATGGCCGCGTTATTCCGAGCGAGCCAGGAATAAGATACCTGGTGGTCCACCAGCCAATTGGACCTGTCGCGGCATTTTCACCCTGGAATTTTCCGATGAGCCAGCCAGCGAGAAAGATAGCCGGCGCGCTCGCCGCGGGTTGCTCGATCATCCTGAAAGCTGCCGAAGAGACACCCGCTGGAGCCGTTCATATGGCTCGCGCGTTTCACGATGCTGGCCTGCCACCTGGTGTATTCAATCTTGTGTTTGGCGTGCCTTCGGAAATCTCCGGTTATTTGATCCCGCAGGAGCGAATCCGGCTGATCGCATTTACCGGCTCGACCGTTGTCGGGAAGCGACTGACGGAGATGGCGGCGCTCCACATGAAGCCCGTCCTCATGGAACTCGGTGGGCATGCGCCGGTTATTGTCTGCGATGACGTCGATCCGGACGCTACGGGGATCATGTCCGCCGTGCGCAAGGCGCGAAATGCCGGGCAGGTTTGCACGTCGCCGACCCGTTTCTATGTTCAGAAACCGCTGTACAACGCATTCACCAAGGCGTTCGCTGAACGCGCTGCGGCGGTCACCATAGGGGACGGGTTCGACCAGTCGGTGCAGATGGGTCCCTTGGCAAATCATCGCCGCATCGATGCGATGGAAATGCTCGTTGCCGATGCCAAGGCCAAAGGCGCGAAAATTCTGACCGGTGGGCACCGCGTCGGCAATAGAGGATATTTCTTTCCGGTGACCGTGATGGCGGATGTCCCGGACGATGCGCGGGTTATGCGCGAAGAGCCGTTCGGCCCTATTGCGGTCATCAACCCGGTTGCAACAATCGATGACGCGATCGAAAAGGCCAACGGCTTGCCGTTCGGCCTCGCCGCCTACGCCTTCACGCACTCAGCGTACAATGCCGATCGGCTCATTGACGGCGTTGAGGCTGGAAATCTATCGATCAATACTCTGGAGGCTTCGGTTCCTGAAACGCCATTTGGTGGTGTTAAAGAAAGCGGTAATGGCCGGGAGGGCGGCGCCGAAGGGCTTTCGCATTATACGACTGTGAAGAATGTCTCGCATCGCATGACGATGGCCCGGGCTTAATAGGCGGAAAAGCGGAGTTGATGTTTTGGAGGCCAGGACGGTGATCTTCCTTCCGGCGAAATGTCTGCTTATGGCAGATTTTGTTGAAAAAGTCTTAGTTGCGACGCATGACGTTCACTGATTCAGTCGTGGCTATAGCCAGGACTGAAGATCATGATGGGACATCGGCAAGTCGAACAGGCTGCTTTGTTCTATGAGTTCTCGCTGGAAGGCCATGTGCCGTCC
>CAMBQQ010000086.1 GCA_945870035.1 Rhizobium sp. Q54
CGACGCCTGCGCATACGATACGCCCCGATCCCTGATCAGGCGCACAGCTTCAAGCTTAAACTCCCGTGTAAACTTCCGACGCTCCATGACGCACCTCCCGTTCCATTAAAACACCTAACTTGGTGTCTTCGGAACCGGGTGCAGGCCAGTTGTGTCTGCTTATGGGTGCCGCAATTACGGGGGTAGGGGCAGACTAAGGTGTGCCGGGACAAGCCCGGCCATGACGGCGTTAGCCCCCCACATTTGACATTGCCGCCGAACCTCGCCGACATGCGCCCCTCAACCCCTTCAAGGACCCACCCCATGGATATCGTCGTCAAGGATTCAAACGGCACCAAGCTCAGCGAGGGCGACAGCGTCACTGTCATCAAGGATCTCAAGGTCAAGGGCTCGTCCACTGTGCTCAAGCGCGGCACCATGATCCGCAACATTCACCTCACCGACAACGAAGACGAAATCGAAGGCCGCACCGACAAGGTGAAAGGCCTGGTGCTGCGCACCGAGTTTCTCAAGAAGGTCTAAGCCATGCCCGCTTTCATCTGCACCGCCTGCGGCACGCAATATCCCGACAGCGCGCAAGCGCCGGCGCAATGCATCATCTGCGAGGAAGAGCGGCAATACGTGCCGGAGCAAGGCCAGAGCTGGACCACGCTCGACGAGCTTTCACGAACGCACGTCAATCAATTCCGCGAATACGAGCCGGGCATTACCGGCATCGGCGCTGGCTTTGCCATCGGCCAGCGCGCGGTGCTGATGCAGACCTCGGGCGGCAATGTGCTGTGGGATTGCGTCGCGACATTGAATGACGCCACCATCGCCGCGATCAAGGCGAAAGGCGGCATCCAGGCCATCGCCATTTCGCATCCGCATTTCTACACAACGATGGGCGCCTGGGCGAAGGCCTTCGATTGCGAGGTCCATCTGCATGCCGCGGATAAAGACTGGATCATGAATCCGCAGCCTTCGGTGCGGCACTGGGACGGCGATACGTTCAGATTGTGGGACGGCGTCACGCTGGTGCGCTGCGGCGGTCATTTCCCCGGCGGCACCGTGCTGCACTGGCAGGACAGCAAGAAGCCGGAAGGCGTCATCGGCGCCGGCGATATTCTCTCGGTCGCCGCCGACCGCAAATGGGTGTCGTTCATGCGCAGCTATCCGAATTTCATTCCGCTGTCGGCGCGCGAGGTCGGCCGTATCGACGCGGCGCTGGCGCCGTTCGTCTATGAGCGGATCTACGGCCATTACTTTGACCGATATATCGCGGCCAATGCCAAGCATGTCGTCGAGCGTTCGGTCGCGCGCTACATCGCCGCGATCAATGGCGTGCGGGGGTATTGAATCTCTACTGTCGTCCCCGCGCAGGCGGGGACCCATAACCACTGCATGTGCGATTCAACGCAAAATAGCCGATATGTGACTACGGCTACACGAGATGGAAACTGCACGGCGTATGGGTCCCCGCCTGCGCGGGGACGACAGGAAATTGTTACTCTTCTTCCGTCTCGCCCTTGCCGCCGAGCTGCTTGAGCCTGGCGAACACGGCGCTGACATCGAGGTCGCCGCCGGACTTCTCTTTCTCTTCCGCGGCGGCGGCCACTTCGGCTTCCTTGCGCGCAGTGGTTTCCGATGCCGGCAGCAAGGTCGCACCGGCCGACGCGGGCAACGGCTTTTCCTTGTTGGCGCGCGACACTTCGAAATCGAGGTCGATCTGCGAGCACAGGCCGAGCGTCACCGGGTCCATCGGCGCGAGCGCCGCGGCGTTCCAGTGGGTGCGGTCGCGGATCGCGGAAATGGTCGACTTGGTGGTGCCGACGAGACGCATGATCGCCGCATCCTTGAGTTCCGGATGGTTGCGCACCAGCCACAGAATGGCGTTCGGCCGGTCCTGGCGGCGGGAGACGGGCGTATAGCGCGGGCCCTTCTTGCCGCCATGCGCCTGGCTCGACATCGCCACTTTCGGCTCGGTCAGCTTAAGGACGACGGTCGGGTTGGCTTCGGCCTCGGCGATCTGCTCGCGCGACAGCTGGCCGGTGGCGACGGGATCGAGCCCCTTGATCCCTTGCGCCGAATCGCCGTCGGCGATGGCCTTGATCTCGAGCGGGTGCAGCTTGCAGAATTCGGCGATCTGGTCGAACGACAGCGCGGTGTTGTCCAACAGCCAGACGGCGGTGGCTTTCGGCATCAGGGGCGCTGCGGACATGGCATATCTCCTCTAGGCTTCGCCCGCCCTTTTCGGGGGCGAAGCAGCAGATCATCGGCGATGATCGGGAATGCCGGGAATATAGGGTCATGGCCCGGCCCATGCAACCGCTACGGCTTGACAGGGCGGGGCGGCCCATCCCATGTCGGGGGTGGATTTTGCGCGATTTTCGCGCGTTTTCGAGGATGGAATGGCGCCACTGCCTGAAAAGCCCGATTCCGGCAAACCGGCGTTGCAGGTGCTTTTGTGCTCGCCGCGCGGCTTCTGCGCCGGCGTGGTTCGCGCGATTGATTCGGTTGAGCAGGCGCTCAAGATTTATGGCCCGCCGGTCTACGTGCGGCACGAAATCGTGCACAACCGCTATGTCGTCGAGGGCCTGCGCGCCAAGGGCGCGATCTTCGTCGAAGAGCTGAGCGAAGTTCCCGAAGGTACCGGCGCGCCGGTGATCTTCTCGGCGCATGGCGTGCCGCGCTCGGTGCCGAAGGAGGCCGGCGCGCGCAACCTGTTCGCGCTTGATGCCACATGCCCGCTGGTCACCAAGGTCCACCGTGAGGCCGAGATTCATCACAAGCGCGGCCGCGAGATCGTGCTGATCGGCCACGCCGGTCATCCGGAAGTCATCGGCACCATGGGCCAGCTTCCCCCCGGCAGCGTCACGCTTCTTGAGAATCTTGCCGATGCGCAGCGATTCACGCCGCGCGAAGCAACCAATCTAGCCTATGTGACGCAGACGACATTGTCGGTGCATGACACGGCGGAAATGGTCGACTTGCTCAAGCAGCGGTTCCCTTCCATCGTCGGGCCGCACAAGGAAGACATTTGCTACGCGACCACCAACCGCCAGGAAGCGGTCAAGCGCGTCGCGCCCATCGTCGATGCGATGATCGTCGTTGGCGCGCCGAATTCGTCGAATTCGCAGCGCCTGAAGGAAGTCGCCGAGCGGGCCGGCTGTCCGCGTGCGGCCTTGGTGCAGCGCGCCGTCGATATCGACTGGAACGAATTCGGCGCCATTGCGCGGCTCGGCATCACCGCGGGCGCGTCGGCGCCGGAAATCCTGGTCGAGGAAATCATCGACGCCTTTGCGCAACGTTACGCCGTCAGTGTCGAGACCGTCTCCGCCGCCGAGGAGGGCGTGTTCTTTCCGCTGCCGCGTCCGCTGCGCGAAAATCAGGCGGCGGAGTAAAGCCTCTATGGCCGTCTATACCGACGTCTCCGCCGACGATCTGGCGCGCTTTATCGCCCGCTACGACATCGGCGAACTCCTGTCTTACAAAGGCATCGCCGAAGGCGTCGAGAATTCGAATTTTCTCGTGCACACGTCGGCGGGCAATTTCATTCTGACTTTGTACGAGAAGCGCGTCGCCGAAGCCGACCTGCCATTCTTTCTCGGGCTGATGGAGCATCTCGCGGCGCGCGGGCTTAACTGTCCGCAGCCGGTGAAGAACAGAGAGGGCGGCATGCTCGGTGTCGTCGCCGGGCGTCCGGCGGCGATCGTGACGTTTCTCGACGGCCTGTGGATCCGCAAGCCGAATGCCGGACATTGCGCCGCCGTCGGCGAGGCGATGGCGCGGCTGCATCTGGCGGGCGCGGATTTTCCGATCAAACGTCCGAACGCGCTCTCGGTCGACAGCTGGCGGCCGCTATTCGAGCATGCGGGGCCGCGCGGCGACAGCGTGCGCGACGGTCTGTGCAGCGAGATCGTCACCGAACTCGACGTTCTGGAAAAGAACTGGCCGCGCGATCTGCCGGCCGGCGTCATTCACGCCGATCTGTTTCCCGACAATGTGTTCTTTCTTGGCGACAGACTTTCCGGCCTGATCGATTTCTATTTCGCCTGCAACGACATGTTCGCTTACGACGTCGCCATTTGCCTGAACTGCTGGTGCTTTGAGCCGGATCATTCCTTCAACGTCACCAAGGGCCGGGCGCTGCTCAAGGGTTACGAAAAGGTGCGGCCTTTGTCGGGCATTGAGCGCGCGGCGCTGCCGGTTTTGGCGCGTGGCGCGGCGATGCGTTTCCTGCTGACGCGATTGGTCGACTGGCTGGCGGTGCCGGAAGGTGCGCTGGTCAAGCCGAAGGACCCGCTGGAATATCGCGGCAAGCTGCGCTTTCATCAGTCGGTGAAGAGCGCAAGCGATTACGGATTGTCTTGATGTCTGAACAGCGCGTCACCATTCACACCGACGGCGCTTGCTCGGGCAATCCGGGTCCGGGCGGCTGGGGCGCGATCCTGTCTTTCGGTGAGACCGAAAAGGAATTGATGGGCGGCGAGGAGCACACCACCAACAACCGCATGGAGTTGATGGCGGCGATCGCGGCGCTGGAGGCCTTGAAGCGGCCGTGCACCGTCGATTTGCACACCGACAGTCAGTATCTGCGCAACGGCATCATGAGCTGGATTCACGGCTGGAAGAAGAACGGCTGGCGTACCGCCGACAAGAAACCGGTCAAGAATGTCGATCTGTGGAAGCGGCTCGACGACGCGCTCGGCCAGCACAAGATTCACTGGCACTGGGTCAAGGGCCATGCCGGCCATGCGCAGAACGAGCGTGCCGATCAACTGGCGCGCGACGGTCTTGTTGCCGCACGCGCCGGCGCCAAGGGCGCGATGAGCAAATAAAAACGGCCGGGCATAAAGCCCGGCCGCATCGCCTGTAATTATCGAAATATCTAAATTTGTCCGAGCAGCGCCTGGCCGCCGGTGACGTCGCACTTGCCGGGGGCTTCTTCGATGTTCAACTGCTTGACGACACCGTCATCGACCAGCATCGAATAGCGCTTGGAGCGGATGCCGAGGCCGCCTGCCGTCGCGTCAAGCACCATGTCGATGCCCTTGACGAATTCGGCGCTGCCGTCGGCGAGAAACTCGATCTTGCCGTCGCCGCCGGTCTTTTCGGCCCAGGCTTTCATGACGAAGGGATCGTTGACCGCGGTCACGGCGATGGTGTCGACGCCCTTGGCCTTGAAGGCGTCGAGGTTGCTGAGGAAGCTCGGCATGTGCAGGTTCGAGCAGGTCGGCGTGAAAGCGCCGGGCACGGCGAACAGCGCGACCTTCTTGCCCTTGAAAATCTCGTCGGTGGTTTTCGGCTTCGGGCCTTCCGCGGTCATGACGCGGAATGTCGTGCTGGGCAGCTTGTCGCCGACTTTAATGGGCATGGGATTTCCTCTGAGCGTTTATGGATTTCAGTTTCCGGGCGGCAAAATAGCCCCGTTTGCGCCGATTAGTCGAGACGAGTTTTGATCTCGACGGCGCGGCCGCCTTCGACCACGGTGAAAGTCAGTTCGAATGCGGCTTTTGGGTTGACGCCGGGCGGCAGGCCGTCGAGTTCGAAGCCGAAATGCTGACGTCCGGCCGGGGCGCCTTGCGCCGGCTTGGGAATGGGCAGCGCCCATTCCGCGCTCGGGCCTTCGACAAAAATCGTCAACGGCTTGTCGCTGGGCGACTTCAGATCGACGGCGACCAGCGGCTTGGCCGCGTCGTTGACGCGCTTTGCGGTCAAGTCCAGTTCTGCGGCGGCAACCGGGGTCGGCACTTTTGCTTCGGCAGCGACCAATGAGACATCGTTTGCACTCGGCCCGGCCGTGAGCGGCAATTCGGCGCGGGCTTCCGCCGGAATGCACAATTTCTCGCAGACGGCGTAATCGAGCTTCAGCCGCAAAATGACGGGCTTGCCGGCGTCGCGCGGCGCGACCTGGATCGGGAAAATAACGTTGTCGCTGTAGCCGATCGACTGGCCGCCGCCGTCGCTGAACAGAACCGGCGCCGGATAGCGCACCTTGGCGCTGCGCACATTGTCCGAACCGGCAAAGTCGAAGCGCGGCGGCACGCCGGCATCGCCCGGGTAGCGCCAATAAGTGTGCCAGCCCGGTTGCAGCTTCACCTCGACCCCGGCGCGCAGCACCGCTTCTCCGGCCTTGTTGGCGCCGGCGATCAGCCGGACCGCCGATTTCAAATCCTCGCTCCAGGCCGATGCATCGGCGGCGATGGCGGGCGCGATCTGCCCGGCCAAAAGCGGACAAATCAGCAGCGCCAGCCGCGCGAGGCCGCGCCGAGATAGGTGACGGTCGATCATGCCGCCCGATCTAGTGGGGAAAGTCACGGCGCGCCATTGAATTCCTTGTGAGGACCGGGTGACCGCCGCTCAGGCGGGCATTTCATTCTGCCACAATTGGCGGCTGGAATCGAAATGTGACGATGAACTTTTAGCCGCAAGCTTCGTTTGCAAAGATCGGCCGATCGGGTACCTTTTCACCATGAAAGCATCACGCCGCAAATCGACTGCTTCGGCCACGCATACGGCGCGCGGTTATCTCGATGGCCAGATGCTGATTGCCATGCCGACGATGGGCGACGAGCGTTTCGAACGCGCGGTCATTTATGTGTGCGCGCATTCGACCGAAGGCGCGATGGGCATTGTCGTCAATCAGCCGGCGTCGAACATCCGGTTTCCCGATTTGCTGGTGCAGCTCGAGGTCATCCCGGCGGCCGAGCGCATCGAATTGCCGACCGGCGCCGATGCGGTCAAGGTGCTAAAGGGCGGGCCGGTCGAGACCGGCCGCGGCTTCGTTCTGCACTCCGCCGATTTCTTCATCGAAAATTCGACGTTGCCGATCGATGACGGCATTTGCCTGACAGCGACTTTGGATATTCTCAAAGCTATCGCCCATGGCGATGGGCCGGAGAGCGCGATTCTCGCGCTCGGCTATGCCGGCTGGGCGCCCCGCCAGCTCGAGCAGGAAATTCAGCAGAACGGCTGGCTGCATTGTCCGGCCGATCCCGAATTGATTTTCGGCGGAGACACCGGCGGCAAATACGACAGAGCGCTGCGCAAGATCGGCATCGACCTCAGCCATTTGTCGAACGAAGCCGGGCACGCCTGATCGCGTTGCCGGCAGCTTTCGTTTTGGATCGCAGCGATGGGCGCCACGCTGAGAAAAGTTGCGCGGCTTTTGCTGGGGTCGCATCTCTATCGAATAGCGAGCGCCATTCGCGCCGCCCGGCTGGACGCGCGCAACGACTCTGCCGGCGATGCCCGCCGCGCCGCGCTGTACAAAACCTGGATCAAGCCCGGCGATCTCGTCTTCGACATCGGCGCCAATCTCGGCAATCGCACGCGCGTCTTTGCATCGTTGGGCGTCCGCGTCGTCGCCGTGGAGCCGCAACCGCATTGTTACTGGGCGCTGCGCTGGCTGATGAAATCCAATCCTCGCGTCACGGTGATCCGGGCGACCGTCAGTTTTGACAATATGCCGAAAGCCTTTACGCAACGCGAAACGCATGTGCTGTCATCGATGCGCGACAGGCGCTTTGAGGTTATCGAGAGCGATGTCGATGTGGACCGCTCTGCTGCGGCTGAATACACGGTGCCTTGCGTTACGTTGGACAAACTGATCGCGCCGCTACGGCATTCCCGTGTTCACGAAAATCGACGTCGAGGGCTACGAGCCGGAAGTGCTGCGCGGCTTGAGCCAGCCTGCCGGGACCTTGTCGTTCGAAGTCGTGCCGCGGCTGCGCGAGCACATCGAAGAGTGTCTGCTCCGGCTCGAAGCCATCGGCTACCGGCAATTTCAATTCTCGCTCAACGAGTCGATGCGACTGCCGAACGGCTGGCTGGACGGCCGCGCCATCCGGGAACGCCTTTCCCAGCTTGCACCATCGCAGACCGACTTCGGCGACGTCTATGCGCGCAATCCGGCGCTGTGAATCAGTTCGTCTTCTGCGCCGGGCACATCGCGGCCGGGCCGAAATGCGGGTAGCCGTTCTTTTTCATGTAAGCGGCAAACAGTACGTTGGCGCCGGTGTCCGCTTTCGGCGTCGCCGCCGACCACAGGCTGGCGCAGCCGTCATTGCCGCACGCGCCGCCGAGCGTGTTCATCGCGCCGGTATAGACCGGACAGGTGCAGGTGGTTTTGCTCGGGTTCGCGCGGTCGACGACACAGGGCGCGCCGTAGCACCAGGCCCATAACTGCTTGCTGTTGCCGCAGCTCATGGTTTTGTTGGTTTCGTTGTAGAGGTTCGAATAGGTCGAGACCAGAAAGGTCATGGCATTGCGCACGACCGGCTGCCGCGATTGGCAACTGCCCGGGCCCATCGACCAGCCCTGACGCACGTCGCAGGCGCAATTCGCGTATTTGACGCTGCCTTTTGGCCCCACCACCGGCTGGCAGAGCGCCTTGATGCAGAGCGCATAGGTGCCGTCACAGAACACGGGTTTGCCGAGCGGCGGCGGGTTTGACGATTGCGCGGCGGCGGTCAACGGCAGCAGCACCAATGCGGCGGCAAGCAACAGCTTTCTGATGAAAATCATCGGCGTTCTCCCCCGAGCCCTATCCAATCGGGGGAACCATGCCCAAAATCGAGGCGCAACTCAAGAGAGAATTTTATTCAGATGCAACCTTAAAGGCGGTGCGGACGCTGGGCGGCTTGCCGAGCAGCAGGTCGCGGGCGGCCTCCGAGGTCATCGGTTCGCCGAAGGCAAAGCCCTGCGCATATTCGCAGCCGAGCTGGTACAGCTCGACGGCATCGCTGTCGGTTTCGGCGCCTTCGGCAACGACTTCCATGCCGAGGTCGTGGGCCAGCGAGATGATCGAGCGCAGGATGACCGGCCTTGTGCCGCGCGTCGTCGTGCGCACGAAAGACTGGTCGATCTTGATGGTGTCGAACGGGAAGCGCTGCAAATAAGCGAGCGAAGAATGGCCGGTGCGGAAATCGTCGAGCGACAGGCCGGCGCCCAATTCCTTGATGCGGGTCAGCATCTGCGCCGCGTGTTCGGGATTTTCCATCACCAGCGACTCGGTGATCTCGAGCTTGAGCGAACCGCGCGCCACCGGCGTGCGGGCGAGAACACCGCGCAGATCCTGGATCAAATCGTGGCGCAGCAATTGCCGCGACGAGACGTTGACGGAAGCGAACACCGGCTCGCGGCCCTTGGTGGCAGCCTGCCAGCCGGCCAGTTGCTTGGCGGTGTGGTCGAGCACGAATAGGCCGAGATCGACGATCAGGCCGATTTCCTCGGCAATCGAAATGAATTCGGCCGGCGACAGCCGCCCCATTTTCGGATGGTCCCAGCGCGCCAAAGCCTCGAACCCGGCAATGGCGCGATCCTCCAGCCGCACGATCGGCTGGAACAGCACCTTGATCTCCTGCCGCTCGATGGCGCGGCGCAATTCGGATTCCATGGTCAGGCGGTCGGTCTTGCGGGCGCGCATCGCCGGCTTGAAGATTTCGATGCGGTCGCCGCCGATGCGCTTGGCGTAATACATCGCCAGTTCGGCGTCTTTCAGCACTTCCTCGGTGCGGTGCGGCGCGCCTTCGGCCAGCGCCAGGCCGATCGACGCGGTGAGGAAGATCTCGCGGTCGTTGAAGGCGATCGGCGCGCGCAGCGCGCGGCGCAGCGTTTCACTGAAGGCGACGATGCGCGCCGGCTCGCGCTCGGACAGCAGGATCACGGCGAACTGATCGCCGGACAGCCGCGCCAAAGTGTCCTGCGGTTTGAGCAGGCGCGACAGGCGGCGCGCGATGGTCAACAGGATCGAGTCGCCGACGGCGATGCCGACCGAGTCGTTGACCTGCTTGAAGCGGTCGATGTCGATCACCATCACCGACGGCCGAATATTGCTGTCGGAGCGGGCGAAGGCGAAGGCCGCTTCCATGCGGTCGATGAACAGTTCGCGGTTCGGCAGGCCGGTGAGGTTGTCGTGCACCGCGTCGAACAGCAGCCGTTCCTCCGCGTTCTTGAAGTCGGTGACATCGGTCAATGTGCCGACAACGCGGACAACTTCGCCATCGGAGCCGACCACGGGGCGCGCTTTCAGCGTGAACCAGAGATAATGGCCGTCGGTGGTGCGCAGGCGGAAGTCCTGATTGAGCCGGCCGCGCCTTGTTTCGACGATGCTGTCGAGCGAGGCGCGGAAACGGTCGCGGTCGAGCGAGTGCAGCACTTCGAGCCACTGCGCCGCCGGGCCTTCGAGCGTGCCGCGCTTGAGGCCGAGGACATGTTCGGTTTCCGGGCTGGTGAACACCTTGTCGGCGGAGACATCCCAGTCCCAGATCATGTCGCCGGCGCCGGTCAGGGCCAATGCGCGGCGTTCGACGTCGGAGACGATGCCGTGGGTGATGCCGCCGGCGAAGGCGTGCTGCATCACGGTGAAGCCGATCAGCATGACGATCAGGACGAGACCACCGAGCAGCGCCGGGCCGATGATGTCGTTCTGCGCGCCGCCCATGACCGCGATGCCGGCGGTGAAGGTCCACACCACCAGCAAGAGCCAGGTCGGGATCAACAGTACCGCACGATCGAAGCCATGCGTCGACAAATAAATCACCAGCGCGAGGCCGATCACCGCAATGCCTGCGAGCGACATGCGCGCAATGCCGGCGGCGACGGCGGGATCGAACACCGCGACCGCGATCAGCGCGGCCAGCGCCGCCAGCCAGGCGATGGCGATGTGGGCGTAACGCACATGCCAGCGCGACAGGTTGAGGTAAGCGAACAGGAAGACGAGCAGCGTCGCCGACAGGATGGCCTCGCCGCAGGCGCGCCAGACACGTTCGGCGCCGGCCGACATGTCGAACACCTTGCCCCAGAAACCGAAGTCGATGCCGATATAGATCAAGACCGCCCAGCCAAGCGCGGCGGCCGCCGGAAACATCACCGAGCCCTTGACCACGAACAAAATGGTCAGGAACAGCGCCAGCAATCCGGCGATGCCGATGACGATGCCCTGATAGAGCGTGAACGAGTTGACCTTGTCCTTGTACGCATCCGGCTCCCACAAATAGATTTGCGGCAGACGGTCGGTGCGCAGTTCGGCGACGTAAGTGATAACGGTGCCGGGATCGAGCGTGACGCGGAAAATATCCGACGTCGTCGACTCCTGCCGCACCGGTCGGTCGCCGATGGACGGGGTAATGCCGGCGAGGCGCGACAGGCCGAGATCGGGCCAGATCAATCCGGAGCCGACCATGCGGTAATGCGGCACGACGATGAGGCGGTCGATCTGCTCATCGGAATTGTTGGTGAGCGCAAAGGTCGCCCAGTTGGTGTTGCCTTCGCGGGCGCGCACCTCGATGCGGCGGACGATCCCATCCGGGCCCGGCGCGGTCGAAACCTGGATGCGGTCGGCTTCGGTTTTGACGCGCTCGGTGGCGGCGGTGATGTCGATGGCCGGGGTATCGAGCCGCACGTTCACGGCTTCCACGGCAGGCGCGCGCGACGCCGCCATCAAAGCGGCGGCGAGCACCAGCACGGTCGCCAGTCGGTGAACGGCACGCCTCAAATTCAATCGTGACCCTCCCGGCTGGGCGATCCGCCGGCCCGCCTTTAATGAGTAGCGGGCCGCCGGGGGTGCGGGCAAGCGTTTAGCGATTAACCATGATTGTGGCGGGGGATAGGCTCGGCTGCCCCGCCGATACGGTATCTGGCGGCATTTACGGCGGATTTTCGCTTTTGGCCTCTCAAACCTCCAGCACGATCTTGCCGATATGGGCGCTGCTCTCCATCAGCGCATGAGCGTCCGAAGCCTTAGCCAGCGGGAAGGTCTTGTAGATGACCGGCTTGACGCTTCCGGCGGCGAGCAGCGGCAGCACCTTCTGCTCGATGGCGTCGCGGATCGCGCCTTTGTCGGCGACCGCGCGCGAGCGCAAGGTCGAGCCGGTGTGGTGCAGGCGCTTCAACATGATGCGGCGAAAATCGACGGTGGCTTTCGGCGAGCCGGCGAAGGCGATCTGCACGATGCGGCCTTCGACGGAGGCGGCTTCATAGTTGCGGCCGATGTAATCGCCGCCGACCATGTCGAGGATGACATCGGCGCCTTTGCCATCGGTCGCGGTCTTGACGGCGGCGACGAAGTCTTCGGCCTTGTAATTGATGGCGACGTCGGCGCCGAGCTTGCGGCAGGCGTCGCATTTTTCTTCGGAGCCTGCAGTGACGATGACGCGCGCGCCGAACTGCTTGGCCAACTGGATCGCTGTCGTGCCGATGCCGGACGAACCGCCATGTACCAGCAAGGTCTCACCTTCCTTGAGGCCACCGCGTTCGAACACGTTGTGCCAGACGGTGAAGAATGTTTCCGGCACCGCGGCGGCTTCCACCATCGACAGGCCGCTCACCGGCATGGCGTGGCTGGCATGCGCGACGGCGTATTGCGCATAGCCGCCGCCGACCACCAGCGCCATGACGCGGTCGCCGATCGCCCAGCGCTTGATGGCGGAGCCGAGCGCCGCGATCTCGCCGGCGATTTCGAGGCCCGGTACATCCGGCGCGCCGGGCGGCGGCGGGTACAGGCCTTTGCGCTGTTGCACATCCGGACGATTGACGCCGGCGGCTGCGATCTTGACGAGGATTTCGTCTTCGCGCGGGGCGGGGACCGGCCGCTGTTCGGGCACCAGAACTTCCGGACCGCCGGGTTCCTTGATGCCGATGACGGTCATGGTGGTCGGAAGGGCGGTCATGAAATCCTCTTGGTTTCGCACGTAATTGTCTTTGTTTAAGCGGCACGCGGCAGTGTGACAACCCGCCGCTGCGCCGCTAAGTTTCGCAAAAATGGGAGGCCCAAAATGGCGGCATTCGACGACGACGACCGGCCCAAAAAGAAGATCGCGCATGAGATCGGACAGGACCTCGGCCTGCTGTCGGTCGAAGAACTTCAGGCGCGGGTCCAGTTGATGCAGGACGAGATCAAACGGCTCGAAGCCGACATGGCGCAAAAGCACGCCAAACGGGCGGCCGCCGACCAGTTTTTCAAACCTTGATAGGTAAAAAACCGCCGTTTCGCGGGCTATAAATGACCAAGGCGCTAATTTTTGTCCTTAACCGGCCAGTAAGCTTTCTCGACTATTACTATGGGCGTCCATCTTCATGGACTTTGAGTGGCTCCTGTCCACTCTGTTTGACGCCTCCCTGTTATCAACTTCGAGCCGCCGGCAATGGCGGCTCTTTTTTGTGCCGTTTTGGGGCACCGCTGGCAACTGCATACCTTTTAAGCTTGCCTGGCAACTATGTCGGAAGGTTTGGCGCGCCATAGTCTGGACAATCCGCCATCCGCCGCGCCATGCTTACTCAATCGTGAACGGGGCATTGGTGAGCGCTCCGCGGCACGCAAGAATAATTCGTGGCGTCAGAGTACAGAGTAGGGTGAGGCGTAGCGTTATGTCCGAGAACTCATTGTTCAATAGTCCGGCCGATCCCGTTTCCTTTGGCGAGCGGCTCGCCAATTCGCAGGCTTTCGCCGATCTGTTTCGTGACGGCATGGCGCTGGTCGAGGAGACCGCGACCTATCTCGATGGCCCCGGCCGCGCCGAATCCAAGACGCTCGAGCGTGCCGCAGCGCTGGCTTACGCCACCGAGAGCATGCGCTTGACGACGCGGCTGATGCAGCTGGCGTCCTGGCTGCTGCTGCATCGCGCGGTCAAGGAAGGCGAGATGTCTCTGGCCCAGGCCAACAAGGAAAAGACCAAGGTCAAGCTGGCGGCGACCGACAGCCACGACCCGAATAACATCGAATTGTTGCCGGCGGTGCTGCGTGAACTGATCGTGCGTTCGCAGAAGCTGCACCAGAAAGTGCGCCGGCTCGACAACACCATTCACAACATCGCCGCCGACCAGGCACCATCGATCAATCCGGTCGAGCATCAGCTCGGGCTGCTGAAGGCGGCTTTCGGCGTCGAGAAGGTCTGACCCTTCCAATCAAGGCTTAAGACTGAAAAACCCCGGGTCATGCCCGGGGTTTTTCTTGTTTTGAACTCCGCGCTCGCGCGAAGCTTACTTCTTGCCGTCGAGGCCAAAGCCGGCGAACTTTTTCTGGAAGCGCGACACGCGGCCGCCGCGATCCATCATCTGCGCCTGGCCGCCGGTCCAGGCCGGGTGCGACTTCGGGTCGATGTCGAGGTTCATCGTGTCACCCTCCTTGCCCCAGGTGGTGCGGGTGGTGAATTCGCTGCCATCGGTCATGACGACCTTGATGGTGTGGTAGTCCGGGTGAATATCGGCTTTCATGTCTCAGGTTCCGTTAGGGCTGTTTTGGCAGCCAGAATGGCGCCGAAATGCTGAATTTGGCCGGTCTATACAGGACCGGGCGCGGCGCGGCAAGCGGGCGCAATTGACCGGTATCAAGCGCCCGGGGCATGGTCCCGGCTATCGAAGCCCGAAGTGACGCCGGAACGAGGCGTTTTTACGAGAAAAAGGCGCTGCGCCGGATGAGTTTTGCCAGTGAAGGACGCGGGCTGAGTGCCGAAGCCCAGGCCGCCGAAAGACGCAAGCTGAACGTCAAGCCGCTGATCCGGCTGATGCCCTATGTCGGCCGCTACCGCGGGCGGGCGCTGGCGGCTTTGGTGGCGCTGACGATCGCGGCGCTGACCACTTTGGTCGTGCCGGTCGCGGTGCGCCGCATGATCGACTTCGGCTTCTCCGCCAAGGCGGCCGAACTGATCGACAGCTATTTCACCGTGATGATCGCCGTGGTGCTGGTGCTCGCGGTGTCGAGCGCGCTGCGCTACTACCTCGTCATCACGCTCGGCGAGCGCATCGTCGCCGACCTCCGCGGCGACGTGTTCGCGCACCTCACCAAACTGTCGTCGTCTTTCTTCGACACCGCCAAGACCGGCGAGATGATCTCGCGCCTGACCGCCGACACCACGCAGATCAAATCCGCGGTCGGCGCCTCGGTCTCGATCGCGCTGCGCAATCTCGTTCTGTTCATCGGTGGTACGACCATGATGGTGGTGACGAGCCCACGGCTGTCGCTGTTCGTGCTCGGCGCCATTCCGATCATCGTGCTGCCGCTTGTCGGCTTCGGCCGCGCCGTGCGCAAGAAGAGCCGGCTGGCCCAGGACACGCTCGCCGATGCGTCGGGCTATGCCAGCGAACTGATCGGCGCGGTGCGCACACTGCAAGCCTTCACCAACGAGGCGCTGGCGCGGCGGCGCTTCGGCGGCGCCGTCGAGCAGGCCTATGAAGCGGCGCGCGGCGCGACGCAGGCGCGCTCGATCCTGACCTCGATTGCGATCTTCCTGATTTTCTCCAGCATCGTCCTCGTGCTGTGGGTCGGCGCGCAGGATGTGCTGGCCGGCGACATCACGCCCGGACGGCTGTCGCAATTCATTCTCTACGCCGTGTTCGCCGCCGGCGGCTTGGGCGAACTCTCGCAGGTCTGGGGCGAGATCGCGCAAGCCTCCGGCGCCGCCGAGCGCCTGTTCGAGATTCTCGAGATCGAACCGGCGATCAAGGCGCCGCCGCAACCTTTGGCGCTGATAAAGCCGGTGCGCGGCGAAGTGAGCTTCGACAATGTGCGCTTTGCCTATCCGACGCGGCCGGACGCATACGTCCTCGATGGCCTGTCGTTCAAGGTGAAGCCGGGCGAACGTCTCGCGCTGGTCGGGCCTTCCGGCGTCGGCAAGAGCACGATCTTTCATCTCATTCTGCGCTTCTACGATCCGCAGAGCGGCACCGTGACGTTCGACGGCGTCGAACTGCCGCAAGCCGATCCGGCCGAGGTGCGTGGCGCGATCGCGCTGGTGCCGCAGGACGCCGTGGTGTTCGCGGCTTCGGTCGCTGAGAACATCCGCTTCGGCCGGCTCGATGCGACCGATGATGAAGTGAAGGCGGCGGCGCAGGCCGCGCATGCCGCCGAATTCATCGACCGCATGCCGCAGGGCTATGACACGCAGGTCGGCGAGCGCGGCATTACTTTGTCCGGCGGCCAGCGCCAGCGCATCGCCATTGCCCGCGCCATTTTGCGCGAAGCGCCGCTGCTGCTGCTCGACGAGGCGACCTCGGCGCTCGACGCCGAGAGCGAGACGCTTGTGCAGCAGGCTTTGACCAAGCTGATGCAGGAGCGCACCAGCATCGTCATCGCGCATCGGCTCGCCACCGTGCTGTCGTGCGACCGCATTCTGGTGATCGACCAGGGCCGCATCGTCGAGGAGGGCACGCATGCGCAGCTTTCGGCGGCGGGCGGGCTTTATGCAAGGTTGGCGAAATTGCAGTTCGAGACGCATTAGTTGTCATTCCCGCGAAAGCGGGAATCCAGTACGCACGGAGTCAGCGGCTCAATCCCAAACCGGGGTTACTGGGTCCCCGCCTTCGCGGGGACGACAAGTGTGCGCTACGCTGCGCGGCTCTTGATGAAGTCCTGCGCCGCCTCGCGCGTCGGGAAGCGCTTGCGCCTTTTGTAATCCGGGCCGTGCGCATTGACGCGCGTGCATTCCAGCACGACGAAGCCCTTGCCGAGCGGCTCGATCACGCAAGTCCAGTCATCGCTGCGATAGGGCGCGACGCCATAGGCGCGGCAATGCGGGCAATCCGCTTCCATCGCCTCGGCGTGTTCGGCGAGCCAATGGCCGTCGCACGACGTGCAGACATAATGATTGCGGAACCAGGGCATTGGAACTCCAAAGTTCAGATATTGCGGCGCGCGGCGAAACGAATCGATTTGACGATGGCACGATAATTTTACGGCGGGGCAAGGGCGCTCTTCTTATCCCTCCCCGGTCACGGGGAGGGTGGACGCGAGCACTTGCGAGCGGCCGGGTGGGGCGAGGTTTGATGTTCATCGCTGACGAAACCCCACCCCCGTCGCTTCGCGACGGCACCCTCCCCTTGCAGGGGAGGGATAAGAAAGAAGCGCAGACGTGAATCATCGCCCCTGTTGTCGACGGCGCGGGGACGCCGGCCTTGCCATCTTCACTCCCGAAGAAGGGGAGCGGAGCGCCGGGAAACGCGGAGGCGTGCGAGGCCTCCCGAGCGGCTGGCGCAGCCGCCCGACACGCGGGCGAGGCGTGTCCTCTCCGCGTGCGAGGCGGAGAGGCGCCTCCCGGCGCTCCACTGGCGGCGGTTTCTGTCCCCGGGGCCGTGCTTCCGGGCGCGGACGGGTCCCTCCTGGGCCCCCGATCCGGCAGGCTTTCGCCCGCCTTCATCCGCACCGCGTCCAGCCATCGAAGGCAGAGCCCCGTAGTGGGCCCGGACGGCGACCCGAGGCCTCCCGAGTGCGGGGGTACGAACCCCGCCCGCGGGCGCCGCATCCCACCCCGCCCTCGTTTGCGTCTCATGAGAACGCCCCTTCGGTGGATAGGATAGGGACATAATGGCCATGTAGGATTTAAAGTTAACAACTATTTTGAATTAAATCTACCAGAGTTCTCGGTCGGTTTTGCAAGCGGCCACCGGCCGGGCCGTCGCCCTTTGAGGGCCGCCTGCGGCGGCCACCTTAGGGTGACGGGGAGGGGCTTTGCGCTTTGGCCATCGCCGTCATGCCCGGCTTTATGCCGGGCATCCAAGTCTTGCTTGGGGAAGGAAGACGTGGGTGGCTGGGACATAGGCGAGCGAAGCGACGCCGTCCTTCGGACGGCTAGGCCCGGCCATGACCTAATCGGTGGCGAGAAACGCTTCGGCTTTCGCCCTGGACGGAAATCTTCCCAATTCACGATAATCAGGATCGTGGCCCGCCGTTTCAGGCGACCACAAGACGACAAATTCCTTGCCGTCCCGCAAAATGACTTCAGCTAGATCGTCGCTGTCGGAGGGCGACATGTGACGTGCGCCGCAGTGCGGGCAGTCGTCATCACAAGTGCAGGACCACTCATCGTCCCAGCTCTTTCCGCAACGATCACAAGTGTAATGATTACAGAACCACGCCATGCTTTCCTCCAAGCATTGCCGTGCAGGCAGTCAAGCGAGGGGTATCAGTTTCCCGAGCGCAAACGATAATGTCCGCGCGAGACAAAGTCGAGGTATCCACGATCACGAAGAAATTGAAGCTGTTGGCGGATTTTATCTTTTACGTGATTGTTGTCGGGAAAAATATTGCTGAGGCGCTGTTCAAATGCGTAGACGTCGCTCAGATCAAATTCTTGCTTACCAATCGACTCGACGCATTTCATGACTTCGATAAGCCAGCCTCTTGCCTCGGCAACTTCACCTCTCAGGAAAAGCGTTCTCTTCCATTCTGCTAGGACTGTCTCTTTGGCTTGCGGCAGTCCGTCGCGAACGAAGAATATCTTTCCAGAGTCCGGAATTTGGTTGAGCAGAATGTTGCAGCCGATCCAGCCGGCTCTTCGCGCCGTTGCGGCAAGAGGTTTGCGTTCTTCGATAATTTTTCGGACGAAGAAGTGCTTTGGCACTATGAAAGCGTTTTTAACGCTCAGGTTCTTCAAATCGTAGTTGAGTAGAAGGAGATTTGGATTGTTGCTGGCCGCCAAACGAGCTATCGCCTAAAGTTGGTGACGGCCTGATCTTTTAGGCGGCGTTTTCGTCCTGAAGGTCGCTCGCCTTGGCGATGACCTCCAACCCGTTAGTGAACTTTACCCCCAGGATAAGTTTTGGCAAGAGTGCGTGGCCATCAAGGCG
>CAMBQQ010000087.1 GCA_945870035.1 Rhizobium sp. Q54
CTGCATCGTTACGTGCTGCTTTACAACCAGCAGCTTCCGCAATCAGCCTTGGGCAGCAAGACACCCTTGCAGGCCATGAAGGACTGGCATAGCCTGAAACCGGAGTTGTTCAGAAAACAGCCATATCACCTACCGGGATGTGACAGCTAAGTTCCTGAGACAATGCGTTGAGGGCGCCGTTGCCGTGGCGCGCGCTGACTACATAGGTGGTCAGATGCGAGGCGTCGATCACCTCCTTGACCGTGCCACGCACCAGAAGCTCGCCATAGGCAATATAGGCGATCTCGTGGCAGCGTTCGGCTTCGTCCATGTAATGCGTCGACACCAACACAGTGAGGCCTTCGGCGGCGAGCGCATGGATTTCGTTCCAGAATTCGCGCCGCGCTTTCGGATCGACGCCGGCGGTCGGCTCGTCGAGCAGCAGCAATTGCGGCGACGGCAGGGTGCAAGCCCCAAGCGCCAGCCGCTGCTTCCAGCCGCCCGACAATTCGCCGGCGATCTGCTCCTCGCGGCCGGTCAGGCCCAGCCGTTCGATCGCCGCGCGCGCCGCCGCTTTCGGCCGGTCGAGGCCATAGATGCGCCCGATGAACTCCAGGTTCTCGCGCACCGAAAGGTCCTGATAAAGGCTAAAGCGCTGGGTCATGTAGCCGACATGGTTCTTGATCTTGTCGGTCTCGGTGCGGATGTCGTAGCCGAGGCAGGTGCCGGTACCCTCGTCCGGCGTCAGCAAGCCGCACAGCATACGGATCGTCGTCGTCTTGCCCGAGCCGTTCGGCCCGAGAAAGCCGTAGATGGTGCCGCGCCTGACCTGCATCGACAGGTCGCGCACGACCGCGCGTCCGCCGAACTTCTTGGTCAGGTGCTGAACATCGATGACGATGTCATCGGCGAGCCTTGCCGGCGCTGCAGCGGCCTTGCTCACGGCGCGCTCTTTGTCAGGCTGACGCTAACCGGCAGGCCGACGCGAAATTTGCCCGGCTCATCCGGCCGCGCCTCGATCAGGAACACCAGCTTGGCGCGCTCCTCGAGGCTGTAGATCACCGGCGGCGTATATTCGGCGCTGCGCGAAATGAAGGTCACTTTGGCGGTCAGACCAGCCCCACAAGCATCGCAGGTCACCGTGACTGTTTGGCCGATGGAGATGGCGGCGACTTCCGTCTCCGGCGCATAAAAGCGGATTTTCAGATTGCTCGGCGGCAACAACCCGACCACCGGCCGTCCCGGCAGCACGGTTTCGCCGGGCCGGAAATAAACTTCCTCGATCGATCCAGCCACCGGCGCATGGGCGCGCCGCCGGTTCAGTCTTGTCTCGGACCAAGCCAGATTAGCTTTCGCTTGCTCAAGATTGGAGCGGGCATCGTCGAGCGCCTTTTGGGTGCCCGACGCCGAGCGCAGCAACTCCTCGGCGCGCGTGAAACTCTGCTGCGCCAATGCCAAAGCCGACTGCTTCACCACCACGTCGGCCTGCTGCAAATCGTCGTCGAGGCCGAACAGCAGCGCGCCCTTCTCGACCTTGTCGCCCTGGCGGACGTTGAGAACCTCGACGCGCCCTTGCTCATCCGGCGACACGAAAATTGTCTCCGCCTCGACCCAGCCCTGCAACTGAAAGTCCTTGGGCTTGTCGCAGCCGCCTAAAGCAGCAGCCGCCAAGGCCAAAACCAACATTAATGGAGAATTCGATTTCATGCGGCACCGCATCGAAAATACGCGCTTGACCGCGCGTGGGAAGTTTAGCCGGGGATGTGGAAACAGCAGGCTGCGCGACCATCACGCGGGCTTCCCGGGCGTCGCGAAATTTACGCACGAATGGCGTTTTGCGCCAACCCGCCGGATTTATCCGGTCGTCGGCCGCCTCAGCCTTTGGCGTCGCAGAAAAACGTGCGGATAACGCATTCCTTGCCGCCGCCTTTGTAGCAGGCTTCGAGCGCGGCATTCTGGCTGCGGCCAAGCCGGGAGCCCTTACCCCAGCCATGCGCGCCGCACGGATCGTGAAAATCGACGGCGAAGGCGGCGCAGCCGCGCTTCGATGTCGCCACCACGCGACAACGTTCGCCCTGGCACTTCGATAACGCGCTCTGGCTGGCCGCTTCCACGCTCGCAAAGTCGAAGGCTTCGCCGAAGGCGCCGCACGAGCCGATGGCGAGCGCGCCGGCTGCGCGCGCTGTGTTCACGACAACGACCATCAAGCTCGCTGTCGCAAGAAACAGACCCGCCACCACGAAGGCGCGAATCGCTGGCGCGTAGATTTCCTTCATCGGTCCCCACCCGGTTCTTACAGGCCGATAAGGGGGCTGAGTCGCCTTAGCGATCAATGATTCGAATCTCAGGCGCGTTCGATTTCCGCCTTGACCGCCGAAAACGACTCGGGGGTATCAACATCGGTGAGGGCCGCCTCCCCGGCCGAGGGCACTTCGGCAACGGCCTCCGCATATTGCGTAATGAGATGCCGCGCACCGATATCGCCCTCAAGCGCCATCAGGTCCTTGAAGAATCGCCTGGACCACACCACCGGATTGCCGCGCCGGCCGTCAATCGAGGGCACCACGATCAACGCGCCGCGTTCGGGGTCGAAAGCAGCGAGCAACTTGTCGATCAATGCGCTGTCGACCTGCGGCATGTCACCAAGACAAACAATGGCACCATCGCTCTCCGGCGGCACCGCGCCGATTCCGGCTTTAACCGAACCAGCCAAACCGTTGGCATAGTCCGCGTTGTGAACGAAACGAACATCGAGACCCTTGAGGACGTCCTCGACCTTGTCCCGTTCATGACCGGTGACGACGATCACCGGCTTGGCACGGGAGGCGAGCGCCTGTTCGACGGCAATACGAACCAGCGGCTTGCCGCCGATCTCGGCCAGCATCTTGTTGACCGCGCCCATCCGCGTCGAACGCCCGGCCGCGAGCACGACGGCAGCGACGGCGCGGCCTTTTTCCGGCGACGGCTCGGTGCGCGGCTGCGGCCGCGTCACGATTTCCATCAGCAGACCGCCGACGCCCATGCCGGTGATGTCGTCGCGCGTCACCGGCAGTCCGGCGAGCAGACGCATCAGCACCCAGTCGAAACCGTTCTCCTTCGGCGAGCGCGCGCAGCCCGGCGCGCCGATCACCGCCTGGCCGTTTAACCGGCCGATCAGCATCAGGTTGCCGGGATCGACCGGCATACCGAAATGTTCGATGTCGCCGCCGGCGGCCTCGATGGCCATCGGGATGACGTCGCGGCGGTCGGCAATGGCGGAAGCGCCAAACACGATGACCAATTCGGCGCCATCCTTACGGACCTCGGCAATGGCGCGCGCCAGCGCGTCCTGTTCGTGCGGCACGCGGCGCTCGGCGACAATGCTCGCGCCGGACGGCGCAATGCGCGCGGCGGTAATCTTGAGCGTCTTCTCAATGACTTTTGGCGCAAGCCCCGGCAACAATGTCGAGACGATACCGATCTTGCGCACCGTATAAGGCGCGATGCGGATAACGGGTTTGGCTTTGGTTGCTTCAGCCACGGCGCGGTCACGCGCCGCGCCAGAGACGGCGAAGGGAATGATCTTGACGGTGGCAATCATCTCGCCTTCGACCACCGGCTTGTAGGCAGACAATGTTGCGATGGTCACCGCTTCGTCGATGCGGTTGAGCCGGTCGACGGCGTCCTTGTCGACAACAAGAATACCGGAGGCTTGCGCGAACAAATTGCAGCGCCCGGTGAAAGCGCGGTCGGTGCGCGTGCCGTCGCCACCGACAGCGGCGGCGATCTCGGCGGCGGCCTGATCTTCGGATACGTCACCGGCCTCGACGCGCGCGACCACGATTTCGTTGACGCCCGCCGCTTCCAGCGCTGCGACTTCCTTGTCGCCGATCAAGGTGCCCTTCTTGAGCACAAGATCGCCCTGACGGATCGAATGCACCGCCGTGGCGCCGAGCGCATCTTTCGGGGCCAACGGGCCGAATTTCATGCCGCTTCCGCTTTCGTCGCGCGCGCCGGTTTCTGCCGCAAAGACTGCACGATCTCGCCCATGATCGACACGGCGATTTCCGCCGGCGAGATAGCCCCTATATCCAAACCGATGGGCGCGTGAATGCGGGCGAAATCCGCGTCGCTGACGCCGGCGGCCTTCAGCCGCTCATTGCGCTTGCCATGCGTTTTCCGCGAGCCGAGCGCGCCGATGTAGAAACAATCGCGCTGAAGCGCATGCAGCAGCGCCGGATCGTCGATCTTCGGGTCGTGCGTGCAGGCGACGAACGCGGTGTAACGATCCACATTGAGCGGCGGCAGCGCGACGTCGGGCCACTCGGCGATAACCGTCACATCGGGAAAGCGCTCCGACGAAGCGAACGCCGTGCGCGGATCGACAATCGTCACGTCGTAGCCGAGGATCTGCGCGATCGGCGCCAGGGCCTGGCTGATATGCACCGCACCGGTGATGACGAGCTTCGGCGACGGAACGTGCACGGTGAGAAAGACGCGGCCCTGCGCGGTGTCTTCCATGCCGCTTTTGCCCATGCGCAGGCGCTTCTCAAGCGTGTCGTGCAGCGGATCGGCGGCGATCTCGGCGGCCTTGACCAATCGTTGCGCGCCGGACTCGACATCGGTGATGACAATAACGGCGCGGCGCGCGGCGCGCTCGGCATTGAGCGCCTGAAGAATATCGAGTTTCATTGGCACACCTCGGCAAACGCATGCGCGTTCCCTCCCCCCTTGAGGGGGAGGGTTAGGGAGGGGGGTAAGCCGCACGTCTTGCGCCCGAAACTTACCCCCCTCCCGACCGCTTCGCGGCCGACCTCCCCCTCATAGCTCGCCAGACGGCGAGCGTCCGCTCGCCTATGGGGGGAGGTGAAGAGAACCCGGCGGAATGACATCGCTTAACCCACCTTCTCGACATAGACTCGGATGGTGCCGCCGCAGGACAGGCCGACCTGCCAGGCCGTCTCGTCAGCAACGCCGAATTCGAGCACCTTTGGCTTGCCGCTGTCGATCACGTCGATGGCCTCGGTCACCACCGCGCCTTCGACGCAGCCTCCCGAGACAGAGCCCAGAAAATTGCCGTCGCTGTCGATCACCAGATTGGAGCCGACCGGACGGGGCGCCGAGCCCCAGGTTTCGACAACGGTGGCGAGCGCCACGCCGCGCCCGGCTTTCGACCAGTCCTCGGCGGCCTTGAGAATGTCTTCGTCACGACCCAGCATCATGTCCTCCGTTATCTTCTCCCTCTCCCCGCTTGCGGGGAGAGGGTCGGGGTGAGGGGCAGAGCCGCTCACCAGACCTTCGAAAGAGCCCCTCACCCGTCCGCCCTCGCTGCGCTCAGGCGGACGACCTCTCCCCGTAAACGGGGAGAGGTAAGGAAGCTAAGCGACGTGACGCAGCATCTGTTTTGGATCGTACCCTTTGGCGGGCAATCCGGACAGCGCGCGCACCAGTTCCGTCATCGAAGCCAGATTGTGGATCGGCCGCAGTTCATCAACATGCGGCAGCATGGTTCTCACTCCCTTGGCGCGCGCCTCGAAACCTTCGAAGCGGAGCAGCGGGTTGAGCCAGACCAGCCGGCGGCACGAGCGGTGCAGCCGGTCCATTTCGAACGATAGCGCGTCATCGGCGTCGCGTTCAAGCCCGTCGGTGATCAAAAGCACCACCGCGCCCTGCCCGAGCACGCGCCGCGCCCAGTGCTTATTGAAATCATGCAGCGAGGTGGCGATGCGCGTGCCGCCGGACCAGTCGACGACATGGGCGCCGCACGACGCCAATGCCTCGTCCGGATCGCGCTGACGGATCGCGCGCGTCACATTGGTCAGCCGGGTGCCGAACAGGAAGGTTGTGACGCGTTTGCGTTCGTCCGTTATCGCATGAAGAAAATGCAGGAACAGCCGCGTGTACTGGCTCATCGAACCGGAAATATCGAGAAGCGCCAAGATCGGCGGCTCCTTCACCTTGGGGCCGAGATATTTCAGGTCGATCAGCGCGCCGCCGGCTTTCATGCTGGCGCGCAAGGTGCGGCGCATGTCGATGAGGCGGCCGTGGCGGCTCGGCGTCATGCGCCGGGTTTTCACTTCATCGAGCGGCAGAGCGAGCTTGGCGATCGCAACCTTGGCGGCGGCGATTTCCGCCGTCGTCATTTGCGCGAAGTCTTTCTTGTTCAAGACCTCGCGGTCGGACACGGTCAGCCGCGCATCGATCTCGACTTCCTGCTCTTCTTCCTTGGCTTTGTTAGTGCCGGCAAACAGAGCTTCATGAATGCGCTGCGCGCCGGCCTCCAGCGCTTTCGGCGCGGTCGGTAAGGTGTCGGGCAGCATCGCCGCGATCAGCTTGTCGATGTAACCGCGGCGGCGGAAGAAAATGCGGAACGCCTGATCGAACAAAATCGAATGCTCGTGCCGCTTCACGAAGACGGCGTGCAGCGTCCAATAGAAATCATCGCGCGAGCCGACCCTGGCGACTTCGACCGCGGCCAGCGCATCGAGCACCGCGCCGGGCCCGACCGGAATCCCGGCGGCACGCAGCGCACGCGCGAAATAGAGGATGTTTTCGGCGAGGCGGCCGTTGTTCTCCCTCTCCCCGCTTGCGGGCACTTCTTCACCTCCCCCCTTGAGGGGGAGGTCGACCGCCGCAGGCGGGCGGGAGGGGGGTAATCTTTCAACCATTGCAATCTCGAAGCATGAACAAACCACACCCCCCTCCCCAACCCTCCCCCTCAAGGGGGGAGGGAGCGCGCCGGCGCAAATGGCGAGGTTGGTTGAAAAACATTTCTACTCCGCCGCCCGCAACTCCGACTTCACCTCGTCGAGCAAGGCCTTCACCTTGGTGCCGTCGAGACGCGCGATGTCGTCCTGATATTTCAGCAATGCGCCAAGCGTGTCAGACACCGTCGCCGGATCGAGCGCGACGACATCGAGTTCGGTCAAAGCACCGGCCCAGTCCAAGGTCTCGGCGACGCCCGGCGACTTGAACAAGTCTTCCTTGCGCAAAGCCTGCACGAAAGCGACGACCTGCGCCGACAATTTCTTCGGGATGCCCGGCACCTTGGCACGCAGGATCTCCAGTTCGCGCGCCGCGTTCGGATAGCCGACCCAGTGATAGAGGCAGCGCCGCTTCAAGGCGTCGTGCACTTCGCGCGTGCGGTTCGAGGTGACGATGACGATCGGCGGCTGCGCGGCTTTCACGGTGCCGAGTTCGGGGATGGTCACCTGGAAATCGGCGAGCACTTCGAGCAGGAACGCTTCGAAGGCCTCGTCGGTGCGGTCGATCTCGTCGATCAGCAGCACCGGGGGACCTGCCGGGTCCGGCTCCAGCGCCTGCAACAGCGGCCGCTTGATCAGGAAGCGTTCGGAGAACACGTCGTGCTCGACACGCGCCTTGTCGCCCTCGCCGGTCGCTTCCGCCATGCGGATGGCGATCATCTGTGCGCCGTAATTCCATTCGTAGACTGCGGCCGAGACGTCGAGGCCTTCGTAGCACTGCAGCCGGATCAGCCGACGCCCCAGCGCCGACGACAACACCTTGGCGATTTCGGTCTTGCCGACGCCGGCCTCGCCTTCGAGAAACAACGGCCGGCCCATGCGCAGCGCGAGGAAAAGCACCGTCGCCAGCGAACGGTCGCCGATGTAGTCGGCCTTGGCGAGCATTTCGAGGGTGCCCTCGATGCTGCCGGGGAGCGGTGAAACAGCCATAAGTCGGTATCCTCGGTGACACTTTAACCGGTTGGGTCAGTATCATACATCTAGGCAACCAGAGCGTCCCCGGCCAGCCAAAGATGCCGGCCGAATTGGCCTGAAAAGGATAGCAGCCATGTCCGCCACCGGCACCGAAAACGCCCCGCTCCGCCTGCCCACCATCGATGGCGGCGTCAAAATCGGCCATGTCCACCTTAAGGTGGCCGATTTGCAGCGGGCGCTGGATTTCTACTGCGGCGTCCTGGGCTTCACGCTGACCACCCGCTATCCCGGCGCCGCCTTCATCTCGGCCGGCGGTTACCACCATCACATCGGGCTCAATACCTGGGAGAGCAAGGGCGGCTCGCCGCCGCCTCCCGGCACCACCGGCCTCTTCCATACCGCCATTCTCTACCCGACCCGGCCGTTGCTGGCCGATGCCCTGCGCCGGCTGATCGCCGCCAAGATCCCGCTCGACGGCGCCTCCGACCACGGCGTCTCCGAAGCACTGTATCTGCGCGACCCGGACGAGAACGGCGTCGAACTGTATTGGGACCGGCCGAAGGAGCAGTGGCCGTCCAAACCGGACGGCTCGTTGCAGATGTTCACCCACCCGCTCGACCTGCACAATCTGCTGGCGGAGCTGGACAAATAGCACCCTGTCACAATTGCCCCGCCAGGTTGGCAAAACTGCCATCTATCGGATAGTCTGAATTTCGTGATCTTGCGCTCCATCGTTCCCAATGGAGAAAGACCATGAAGCGTTATCTGATTGAGCGGAATATTCCCGGCGTCGACAAACTCAGCCTTGAGCAGCTCAAGGGCGCGGCGGCAACGTCGAATGAAGCGCTGACCAAGCTTGAAGGCTCGGTGCAGTGGGTGCACTCCTACGTCGTAAAAGACCAGACCGTCTGCGTCTATCTCGCCGACGACGAAGCGGCGGTGAAAGAGCATGCGCGCCTGAGCGGCTTTCCGGCGAGCAAGATCACCGAAATCCAAGGCATCATCGATCCGATGACGGCCGCAGGTTGATGCGCCTGCCGCCGCCGGCACCTCCCCCGGCGGCGGCACACCATCGAGCGGAACACGCATGGCGACGAAGGCAAAGAACGCGCAACGAAACCGGCGAGGCAGCGCGGTCCTTAACGTCACCGTCGTTCTGCTGGAAGCCGGCTACGCCTCGACCGCCATTGGGCCGATCGAGGTTTTCCATTCCGCCGGCATGCTCTGGAACATGCTGCACGGAAAAGAACTCGAACCGCGCTTCCGCGTTCAGATTGCATCCATTGATGGCGGCACGGTCAACAGCCTGTGCACGCTCGGTTTGACGCCGCAATATTCGATCCGCGACATCAAGCACACTGACATCATCATCCTGCCTGCATCGGGTCTCGATGTGCAGGAAGGCATCGCCCGCGACACGCATTTGTTGCAGTGGCTGCGCAAATGGCATGCGCGCGGCGCCTATGTCGCCGCCGTCTGCTCGGGCGCGGCGTTCCTCGCGGAGACCGGCCTGCTCGACGGCCGCCGCGCAACGACCCATTGGGCGGTCGCGCCCGCGCTGCAGCGACGGTACCCCAAGGTTAAATGGCAACCCGAGCACTTCGTGACCGAGGATAGCCGTCTGCTGTGCAGCGGCGGTGTCTACGGCTCGATCGATCTCAGCCTCTATCTGGTGGAGAAATTCTGCGGCCACGAAATCGCCGTGCAATGCGCCAAGTCACTGCTGGTCAGCATGCCGCGCCATTCGCAATCCGGCTATGCGATGGTGCCGCTGTCACGGCCGCATCCGGACGAGAAAATCCGCGCGACCGAAGAATACATGCAACATCACTTCGCGCGCGATTTGCCGATCGAATTTTTCGCCGAACGCGCCGGCATGGGCACACGCAATTTCATCCGCCGCTTCAAGGCCGCCACCGGCCAGCTGCCGCGCGCCTATATCCAGGCGTTGCGCGTCGCCTCGGCCAAGCAATTGCTGGAAGATGGCGCCGCATCGATCCAGACGGTCTGCGCCAGGATCGGATACGAGGATATTGCTTTCTTCCGCGGCCTGTTCAAACGCCATACCGGCATGACGCCGGCCGAATACCGCGCCCACTTTGCCAGCATGGGGCTTGCGCGCGGCGAATTGCTGGACGGTTGACACGACGCGTCAAAGGGTGGGTTTACTCCATGCTAACGTCGTGCTGTGCAAGCGGGGTATATTTCCAAAGGGGGAAGCGCATGATCCTGTTGTCCAATGGCGGGCACAACACGCACCGCGCGGCGCAAGCGTCGGACACGATCGTCGTCGGCACGGTCGATGGCATCGCCGTTCTTTCACGCGTCGAAAATCGCTGGGCGGTCACACACCGGGCTCTGGCCGGCTGCAATGTCAGCGCCGTCACCATCGCCGACGACGGCACGCTGTTCGCCGCGACGCATGGCGTCGGCGTTTCGCGCTCGCGCGACGGCGGAAAAACCTGGCAATGGGTCAACAAGGGCATCGACCGCCACGACCTGTGGGCGGCGCGCGCCGGCAAATTGCAAGGCAAGGATGTGGTGCTGGTCGGTTCGCTGCCGGCGCATCTTTTCATCAGCGAGGACGCCGGCGACAGCTGGCGCGAACTCACCGCGCTGCGCGATGTCGAGAGTGCCGATGGCTGGGTCTTCCCGCCACCGCCGCGCATCGGCCACGTCAAGGAGATCGTGCTCGACGGCGACCGGCTGATGGTCGGCATCGAAATCGGCGCGCTGCTGGTGTCGACCGACTTCGGCCAAAGCTTCACCGACATGAAGGTCGATCCGGTGATCGGCGAAAACGACATTCATCGCATTCTTGTCAATCCGGCGCGGCCGAACCGCATCCTGATCGCCAATGGCATCGTCGGCGTCATGACCAGCGACGACAACGGCAAGACCTGGCGCAAGAATCCGATGCCGCCGGAAGCCAACTATCCCGACCCGATGGTCATTCATCCCGACCAGCCGGACCTGGTTTTCCTCACCGCCGGCGTCGGCTGGCCGCCGCACTGGTACAAGCTCGGCCGCGCCCGCGGCAAGATGTTCCGCAGCCGCGATGCTGGGCAAACCTGGGAGCGGCTGCTCGGCGGCCTGCCGAACGGCCAGCGCGCCACTTTCGGCGCGCTCACGATCGAAGTGCATGACAAAGGCTACGGCCTTTATGCCGCCGACACCGACGGACAGATTTTCGAAAGCCTCGACGGCGGCGATACGTGGTGCATCATCGCCGATGTCGCGGCGGTGTCGAAAGGCGAGTTCTATCGCGGGCTGGTCAAGGACCGCGTCGCGCTCGCGACCGTCGACGATGTGGCGTTTACGGCGGTGGCGACGGCGCGGCTGGCGGCAGCGAAGGTATAGGCCGGACGACGACGCCACAATCGGCACGCTATTAAAATACGAAACGTTAAGCGACCCATCCCTAATATCGACCTGAATACACGGGATGGAACTATTTGATGGCACAGGCACGCGCAATCCGCGCCGGCGAGTTAGACCCTTTTTCTCATGAATCAACGGCCGCCGCCGTCGAGCGTTTGACCGCGCTGGTCGAGGCGCAGGCGCGCACCATCCGTGACTACCAAGCCACCCTTGCCCACAGCCAGTATATTTTCGAACACGCTTCGGCCGCCGCCCGTCTCGGCGTCTGGGAGTGCGATCTCGCCGATGAGACTCTCGCATGGTCGGACGGAACCTACGACCTGTTCGACATACCGCGCGGTACGCCGTTGATCCGGGAGCGCACATTGGGTTTCTACGAGCACGATTCGCTGACCACATTGCAGACGGTTCGAAGCCGCGCCATCCGCGAGCGCAGGGGTTTCAGTCTCGACGCCGCCATCGTGACGTCGAAAGGAGACCGGCGCTGGATCCGCATTCATGCGACGGTCGACGGCGCCGGAAACCGGCCGACCAGCATTTTCGGCATCAAGCAGGACATCACCGAAGAGAAGACACAACTCGAACGCATTCGATACTTTGCCGAGTTCGACGACATGACCGGCCTGGCCAACCGGAACAAATTTCAAACCCAGCTGTCGCTTCTTTGCGACGGCGAACCTCGGCCGCAGGCTTCCGGCGCGCTGCTGCTGATCGACCTCGACGGCTTCAAGGACGTCAACGACAGGCTCGGTCACCTGGCCGGCGATGAATGCCTGCGAGAGACCGCTCATCGCCTTCGGGCGATCTGCGACCAGGCAAGTATCGTGGCGCGGATCGGCGGCGATGAATTTGCCGTTCTCCTGGAGCGCCCGCACGACGCCCGTGCGCCGCAACTGGCCGCCCGGATTGTCGCCGCGCTAAATCGGCCGATTGACCGCAGCGGCCGGCGCCATGATATCGGCGCCTCCGTCGGCGTTGCCGCCATTGACGGCTGTCCGGCGCCGGAAGTATTCCGGCGGGCCGATGCCGCGCTTTATGCCGCCAAGGCCGGCGGCCGCAACACCTTCCGCCTCTTCACCGCGGCGCTAAACCTTAGCGATCATCGGTGACAAAGAGCAGAAAGCCCGACAGGGTCGCGCCGATGCCGCAATAAATGGCGACACAGGCGGCGACCACCGTCGCCGTCATTTCGGGCAACGCGCCGCGCGCAATCATGCGGAATATGCCGGCCTCAATGGCAAACAAGGCCGTCACCATCAGCGCGCCGAGCGCCGCGCCCATGGCAAAGTGACGGCAGAGGTCGCGGCTCAAGTCCAGCGGCATGGCGATAAGCCCCGTTGCGCCTGAATGGGCGTAACGCTGCGCCTTGCAGGCCGGTTCCCGCGGCCAACAAAAAAGGGCCCCGCGATGCGGAGCCCTTTCCCGTTGAAGTGCCGTGGTCGCTAAGCGTTTGCCTTGGCCAGCGCGCGGCGCGCCAACACGGCGACCAGATGCGCGCGATATTCCGGCGAGGCATGAATGTCGGCGTTCATGCCGCTGGCCGGAATGGTCATGCCCTCGATCGACTTCGCCGCGAAGCGCTTCTTCAGCGCCTCCTCGAACGAGGTGACACGGAACACGCCATTGGAGCCGGCGCCGGTCACCGCGACGCGGATATCCGGGCCGCGCTTCGACACGAACACGCCGACCAGCGCAAAGCCCGACGCCGGGTGCTTGAACTTTTCGTACGCCGCCTTCTTGGCGACCGGGAACGAAACCTTGACGATGATCTCGCCCTCTTCCAGCGCGGTCGAGAACATGCCGGTGAAGAAATCGTCCGCCGCGATGCGGCGCTTGTTGGTGATGATGGTCGCGCCAAGGCCGAGACAGGCCGCCGGATAGTCGGCGTTCGGATCGTTGTTGGCGATCGAGCCGCCGATGGTGCCGCGGTTGCGCACCTGCGGATCGCCGATCGAGCCCGGCACCGAGGCCAGTCCCGGCATCAGGTCCTTGAGCACCTGCGAATTGGCGACGTCGGCGTGGCGCGTCATCGCGCCGATCACCACCGAGCGGCCTTTCACCTCGACGCCGCTCATACCCTCGACCAGCGACAGATCGACAATCGCCGATGGCTGCGCCAGACGCTGCTTCATCACCGGCAGCAGCGAATGACCGCCCGCGAGCAACTTGCCGTCCGGGTTGCGCGCCAAAAGGCCAGCGGCCTGGCGGACCGTGGTCGGGCGATGGAAGGTGAAATTATACATCGATATCTCCGTTTCGAATTCTCTGTAGCGTTATTTCGCGGTCCCGTTAAGCGGCTTTCGGCGCCTGCAATTTCTGCAAGGCTGTCCACACCGCACTGGCGGTGGCCGGCATGGCGATATTTTCCGTTCCGATCGCGTCGGTGATGGCGTTGATCACCGCCGCCGGCGAGGCGATGGCGCCGGCCTCGCCGCAGCCCTTCATGCCGAGCGGATTGGACGGCGATTTGGTCTCGGTCAGCCCGACATGGAACGACGGCAGGTCGTGCGCCCGCGGCATCGTATAATCCATCATCGAGCCGGTCACCAATTGGCCGTTGGCGTCATAAAAGGCGCCTTCCATTAGCGCCTGGCCGACGCCCTGGGCGATGCCGCCATGCACCTGGCCCTCGACGATCATCGGATTGATGATGGTGCCGAAATCGTCGACCGCGGTCCAGTTGACGATATCGACCTTGCCGGTCTCGATATCGACGTCGAGTTCGCAGATGTGGCAGCCGGCCGGGAAGGTGAAATTGGTCGGGTCGTAGAACGAAGTTTCCTTGAGGCCCGGCTCCAGCTCGGCGCCGGTGAATTTATGCGCGATATAGGCGTTGAGCGCGACGTCGCCAAAGGCGGCCGATTTGTCGGTGCCGGCGACGGTGAACTTGCCGTCCTTGAACTCGATGTCGCCTTCGGCGGCTTCCAGCATGAACGCGGCGACCTTCTTGGCCTTGATCTCAATCTTGTCGAGCGCCTTGACGATAGCCGACATGCCGACCGCACCGGAACGTGAACCGTATGTGCCCATGCCGAACTGCACCTTGTCGGTGTCGCCATGCACGATCGAGACGTTCTCGAACGGAATACCGAGGCGCTCCGACACAAGCTGTGCGAAAGTGGTCTCATGGCCCTGCCCGTGCGCATGCGAGCCGGTCAGCACTTCGACCGAGCCGGTCGGGTTGACGCGCACCTCGGCGCTTTCCCATAAGCCGACACCGGCCCCGAGCGAGCCGACGGCTTGCGACGGTGCGATGCCGCAGGCTTCGATGTAGGTCGAATAGCCCAAGCCCCGCAGCTTGCCATTGCGCGCCGCGTCGCGCTTGCGTTTAGCGAAACCTTTGACGTCGGCAATCTCCATCGCCTTTTTCAGCGACGCATTATAGTCGCCCGCGTCATAGGCCATGATCACAGGCGTCTGATGCGGGAACGCGGTGATGAAATTACGCCGCCGCAGATCAGCCGGATCGATGCCCATTTGCCGCGCCGCCACTTCAACCAGACGCTCGACCACAAAGGTCGCCTCGGGACGCCCGGCGCCGCGATAGGCGTCGACTGGCGCGGTGTTGGTATAGACCGCGTCGACCTCGCAATAGATCGACGGGATGTTGTACTGGCCCGACAGCAGCGTGGCGTAAAGATAAGTCGGCACCGACGACGAGAAGGTCGACATATAAGCGCCGAGATTGGCGATGGTCTTGGCGCGCAGCGCCAGTATCTTGCCATTGGCGTCGAGCGCCAGCTCGGCGTGGGTGACGTGGTCGCGGCCATGCGCATCGGTGAGGAAGGCTTCGGAGCGGTCCGACGTCCACTTTACCGGGCGCTTCACCTTGCGCGACGCCCACAGGCAGACGACCTCTTCCGGATAGATGAAGATCTTCGAGCCGAAACCGCCGCCGACATCGGGCGCGATGACGCGCAATTTGTGCTCCGGCGCCATGCCGATGAAGGCGGAGATGACGAGCCGCGCAACATGCGGGTTCTGCGAGGTATTCCAAAGCGTCAGATTGTCGGTGCCGGCATCGTAATCGGCGAGCGCCGCGCGCGGCTCCATCGCATTCGGCACCAGCCGGTTGTTAATGATGTCGAGCTTGGTGACGTGCTTGGCGGCGGCGAAGGCCACATCGACGTCTTTCTTCTCGCCGAGGTGCCACTGATAGATGGTGTTGTTGGCGATGTCCGGATGGATCTGCGGCGCGCCTGCGGCCTGCGCCTTGGCCGGATCGACCACCGCGGGCAACACCTCGTAATCGACCTTGACCTTCTCGGCCGCGTCCTTGCCCTGCGCAATTGTCACGGCGATCACCACCGCGACCGCGTCGCCGACGCAATTGACTTTTGTTGCCGCCAGTGCCGGATGTGCCGACATTTTCATCGGCGACCCGTCCTTGGAATGGATCATCCAGCCGCAGATCAGATTGCCGATCTTGTCTGACGCCAGTTGCGCGCCGGTCAGCACATCGATCACGCCGGGCATGGTCTTCGCCGCGCTGACGTCGATGCTCTTGATGTTGGCGTGGGCGTGCGGCGAGCGCACGAACACGGCCCGGGTCTCGCCTGGCCGCGTCACGTCGTCGGTGTACTGGCCCTGTCCGGTGATGAAACGGAAGTCTTCCTTGCGGCGCACTGGCGCCCCGATCCCCGTCGCGCTCATAGGCTTGATCCTCCCATTGTCTTTTTATCGACGCCGTTCAGAAGCCAAAACTCAGCCGATTGTTATTTGGCCATAGCTTTGGCGCCAGCTTCGATCGCCTTGACGATGTTGTGATAGCCCGTGCAGCGGCAGATGTTGCCGTCGAGCTGATCGCGAATGGTGTGCTCGTCGAGATTGTTGCCATTGCGCCGCACAATATCGAGCGCCGACATGATCATGCCCGGCGTGCAATAGCCGCACTGCAGGCCATGATGCTCGCGGAAGGCTTCCTGCATCGGATGCAGCTTGCCGCCCGGCTCGGCCAGGCCTTCGATGGTGGTGATGCTCGCGCCCTCGACCTGAAGCGCCAAAGTGGTGCAGGCCTTGGCGGCAATGCCGTCGATATGGACGATGCAGGCGCCGCACTGCGAGGTGTCGCAGCCGACATGCGTGCCGGTGAGGCGAAGATTTTCGCGCAGGAATTGCACCAGCAAGGTGCGCGGTTCGACGTCGCCGGTGACGGCCTTGCCATTCACCGTCATGGACACAGTCGCCATGACTTCCTCCCAAATTCGGGGCCAAAGGCCCTCTTTTCGCCTCGCCAACGCTGGCGCCGGCGCAACATGTCTAAAATCGAGCCGATTTCGTCCAGATGCGCCTTGGAACAAGTCCAACTGTGAACCCCGACCGGTACTCGGGTCAAGCCATTCCCGCGCATTTTCCGCGCGGAGACCTACCTGACAGCCGCATTTTAAGCGGAATCCACGCTGATATTGGGAGCTAACAACCTTACGGCGAATTCACGGAACGCTGGACGGTCCAAACCATAGCTTCTTCGCGACAGACCACCGAAAAAGGAACATCGACGTCATGCGCATCAATCTGAAAACCACGATCGCGGCCCTGATTATCGGAGCCACGACTCTGGCTGCCGTTGCGCCGGCCGACGCGCAGTGGCGTGGCCGTCGCCATCATAACAAGGGCGGCGCGGTGCTTGGCGGCCTGGCGGCCGGCGCCATCCTTGGCGGCATCATCGCATCGCAGCAGCGGCCCTATTACTACGGCGAAGGTTACGCGCCGCGCTATTATGGCGGTTATGCACCGGCGCCGGGCTATTACGGCGGCGGCGACCAGGACGCCTACTGCTTCTCGCGCTTCAAGTCGTACGACCCGGTGTCGGGCACCTATCTTGGCTATGACGGTCGGCGTCATCCTTGCCCGTAAGGCCGCCGACGCCTCCGAAAGACAAAAAAACCGCCCGTGCAAACGGGCGGTTTTCGTTTGAGCGATAACGCCGTCAGGGGGCCGGCGGGCCGCCTACATTCGCGGAGAAATTCTTGAAGAAATCGTCGGCCGTCTTCTTGGCCGCACCGTTGACCAGACGCTGGCCGAGCTGCGCCAGCTTGCCGCCGATTTGCGCCTCGACATTGTAGGTCAGTAGCGTGCCGCCGTCCTTCTCGGTCAAGGTCACGGTGGCGCCGCCTTTGGCGAAGCCGGCGACGCCGCCATCGCCCTCGCCGGATATCTTGTAGCCATTGGGCGGGTCGAGATCGGTCAGGTGGACATTGCCCTTGAAGCGCGCCTTGACCGGGCCGATCTTGACCGCCGCGACGGCCGAGAATTCAGTCGGCGAGCTCATCACCAAGGTCTCGCAGCCGGGGATGCAGGCTTTCAGCACCTCGGGGTCGTTGAGCTTGGCAAAAACCACATCGCGGGTTGCGGGGAGTTGGACTTCCCCGGTCATTGTCATGGCCATGCTATCGACTCCTTTTTCGAAAATGCCGTGGCCTCGACTTAAGCCTTCCAGCCTTGCGTGAAAAGGGGCTTTCCTCCAGCCCCGGACCGCTTTAAGTCAGGCCTCCTGAATAAACGGTCAGCGGACCGCATATTGAAAACAGTTTGGGGAGCGAATTCATGCCGAAGATCACCGCCGACGACGGCACCCAGATCAATGTCGAAGTGTCGGGCTCAGACAACGCGCCGGCGCTGATGCTGTCAAATTCGCTCGGCACCAATTTGACCATGTGGGACGACCAGGTCGGCGAATGGTCGAAGCATTTCCGCGTCATACGCTATGACCGCCGCGGTCATGGCGGCTCGGACGCGCCGCAGGGCCCCTATTCCATGGAGCGCTTCGGCCGCGACGTCATCGCCGTGCTCGACGCGCTCAACGTCAAGAAGACGAACTGGTGCGGCCTGTCGATGGGCGGCATGGTCGGCCAATGGCTGGGGGCCAACGCGCCGGAACGCATCGAGAAGCTTATTCTCTCCAACACCAACTCGTATTACGCCGACAAGGGGCCGTGGAACGACCGCGTCAAATTCGTGCGCGAGAACGGTCTCGAGAAACTGGTCGATCCCAATATGGAGCGCTGGTTCACCGCCGGTTTCCGCGCCAAATCGCCGGACGTTATCGCCCGCATGAAGGCGTTGTTCATGACCACCGATGCGGGTGGCTACGTCGCCTGTTGCGAGGCGATCCGCGACATGGACTTCCGCGACAGCAACACGCGCATCACCGCGCCGACTTTGGTGATCGTCGGCGCGCAGGACCCGGCGACGCCGCCGGCGCAGGGCGAACTGATCGCGCAGCAGATCAAGGGCGCCAAGCTGGTCAGCCTGGATGCCGCGCATATTTCGAACATGGAGCTTCCCAAGCTCTATGCCGAGACCGTTCTGAACTTCCTCGCATAAGGGCACCTCGAACAATAGCGTTTTTGCTGCGTGATCGTTAGCCCGCGCGGATCGGCGGGCAATTGGCAGATGATCTGACGCCGGTGCGGCTCCGCCGTATGCACCCGGCGTCCTGTTGAGGGTGGCACAAGCTGCCTTTTCCC
>CAMBQQ010000088.1 GCA_945870035.1 Rhizobium sp. Q54
GTGAGACAGAGGGAAAAATGGCTCAATCCGACGCATCTGCGCCTCGGAGAGTAGAAACAAACCATCCATGGCGACGCCTCCTTGCGCCGCCAGTGAATCAATCGACCACCTGATCCGCAAGATATTTAATGGGTCCTGAGCCTAGATCAAGCTATTGCCGAAGCCGTCGCCAAAGACCCTTACTGACTCTCGCTCCTCACTGCGCTTTCTCCAGCTTAAGTAATGGGATTGCGCTGCTAATCCGCCCTGCGCGCTATCGCGATGTACGCGATGACAATGGCCATCCAAGGAGAGAACGAGTGGCGCTTCCAAACCATAGCGCAACGGAACGAGGGCTTGCGCTTCAAAAAATTGTCGAAGAAGCCCCTGAGGGCGACTATTTCCACTGGCCGAACCCGTCTCAGAAAGATTACGAGGCTTTCGGCGAAATTATGTGGCTCTTCACGGGAATCGACTTTGTGCTACGGATGACCGCCGAGGTAATGGATGACAATGGCATGTTGGAGGCTCCGTTCAAGGGAAAGGTGCGGACCCTCTCGATCAAGCGGACCGCCGATGCAATTCTGTCGTCTTCCATTTGGAACGGGCCAAATGCCTATGCATTGCAGCGCATTAATGAGCGCCGAAAGCTACGCAACTTGATCGCGCATTTCATCGTGAAGCGATTTGTTGCTGAGGACGCCTTTATGTTTATGACGAAGAGTGCCGCCGACTTCGAACAAGTGTATGGAGCAAAACCGCTTCCCAACCAAATGCTATATGGGATTATCGAGGCTCCGCAGATTATTGATGCGATACCCGAAATAAAGAACCTGCTAACATGGGCTGAGAAGCTACCGCGTAGTCTTAGTGCTCCAATTGCTTCCGCTTAGAACCAATTTCGGAGTAGCCCATAGGGCGGATTAGCGAAGCTTGTTTCGACGCCCGCAAAGAAAGGGGGAGTCTTTGGCTAACCCGCGCTGCGAATCCGACTAGATGTGGATGGCCGGGACAAGCCCGGCCATGACGATAGCGGGCGCGTCGCTTACGACAGAGCCCTGTTACTCTCCTTCACCAGCCCCGCGTTCTTCGCCGCGTGCTCGGCCTCCGTCTCCACCGCCGTGGTGTGCGGCGGCTTCGCGCCAACCGCACCCGCATCGACATAAACCTGCTGGCCCATGGCGTTGAACTTGTCGCTCATCTCCTTCATGCCCGCCTCCGCCGTGGCGTCGAGACCCAACGCCGCCTTCTCATTGGCGCCCAAATTCGCCGCATATTCCCGCACATCCGCCGTGATCTTCATCGAGCAGAATTTCGGCCCGCACATCGAGCAGAAATGCGCGACCTTGTGCGCTTCCTTCGGCAACGTCTCGTCGTGATATTTCTGCGCCGTCTCCGGATCGAGGCCGAGGTTGAACTGATCCTGCCAGCGGAAGTCGAAGCGCGCGCGTGACAAGGCATCGTCGCGCAATTGCGCCGCCGGGTGGCCCTTGGCGAGATCGGCGGCGTGCGCCGCGATCTTGTAGGTGATGACGCCGGTCTTGACGTCGTCGCGGTCGGGCAGGCCGAGATGCTCCTTCGGCGTCACATAGCAGAGCATGGCGCAGCCGAACCAGCCGATCATCGCGGCGCCGATGCCCGACGTGATGTGGTCGTAGCCCGGCGCGATATCGGTGGTCAGCGGCCCGAGCGTATAGAACGGCGCCTCGCCGCATTCCTTCAGCTGCTTGTCCATGTTGATCTTGATTTTGTGCATCGGCACATGGCCGGGGCCTTCGATCATGACCTGGCAGCCCTTCTGCCACGCCACTTGAGTCAGTTCGCCGAGCGTTTCGAGTTCGGCGAATTGCGCGCGGTCATTGGCGTCGGCGATCGAGCCGGGGCGCAGGCCGTCGCCGAGCGAGAACGACACATCGTATTTGCGCATGATGTCGCAGATCTCGTCGAAGCGTTCGTAGAGGAAGCTTTCCTTGTGCCGCGACAGGCACCACTTCGCCATGATCGAGCCGCCGCGCGAGACGATGCCGGTCACGCGGTTGGCGGTCAGCGGCACATAGGCCAGCCGCACGCCGGCATGAATGGTGAAATAATCGACGCCCTGTTCGGCCTGCTCGATCAACGTGTCCTTGAACACTTCCCAGTCGAGCTTGACCGGATCGCCATCGACCTTCTCCAGCGCCTGATAGATCGGAACGGTGCCGATCGGCACCGGCGAGTTGCGCAGGATCCATTCGCGGGTGTTGTGGATGTTGCGGCCGGTCGACAGGTCCATGACGGTGTCGGCGCCCCAGCGGATCGCCCACACCATCTTCTCGATTTCTTCCTCGACGGAAGACGACACCGCGCTGTTGCCGATATTGGCGTTGATCTTGACCAGGAAGTTGCGGCCGATGATCATCGGCTCGAGTTCGGCGTGGTTGATGTTGCTGGGGATAATGGCGCGGCCGCGCGCGATTTCGCTGCGGACGAATTCCGGCGTGATGAAAGCGGGCACCGCGCCGCCGAACTGTTCGCCGTCGGCGAGCGCGGCTTCGGCGCGCTCCAGCATTTTCTTGCGGCCGAGATTTTCGCGCTCGGCGACGTAGATCATTTCTTTCGTAATGATACCGGCGCGGGCAAATTCGTACTGCGTGACCGGGGCGCCATTGACGGCGCGCCACGGCTTCGGCGTGTTGGGGAAATTGCGCGCCAGATACTTGCCGGTGGCGTTGCCGTTATCGACCGCCTTGATCGGGCGGCCTTCATATTCCTCGACGCCGCCGCGCTCTTTCACCCACTCGATGCGCGGACGGAGCAGGCCGCGCTCGACATCGATGACCGCATCGGGATCGGTGTAGGGGCCGGTGGTGTCGTAGACCGGCAGCGGCGGCTCGTTGGCTGAGGGGTGCAGCGAGATTTCGCGGATCGGCACGCGCAGTTCGGGCGCGGCATCGGGAGAGGCATAGACCTTGCGCGAGGCGGCGAGCGGCCCGGTGGTGACCTTGGGCGTGACCAGATCGGCGGCGGTGATCGGCTTGTTCATCGGAATCTCCCTGCGCAATAAAGCGAATGAGATCCGGAATACGCGTGGCGCGGGGCATAAGTCCCTGTCCCTTCGCCGGCATGACCCGGATCAGGTTCAAAGGGTTTTTCTCAGCCCGCCGGTATAGCGTTGGCGGGCACCCCTCGGAACAGGGCTAATGTAGGCCTGCGGGCCTTCAAGTCAATGCGTGGCGGTGGATGGCGGCCCAGACTGGGAGGGTGATGCGGGCCACCAGGCCATGCGGGACGCGGTCATGCAGCGTCAAGGTTCCGCCATGCGCCTCGGCAACCGCCTTGGCGATGGTCAGGCCGAGGCCGAAGCCGATGGCCTGGTTCATCAGGCGGGCTTCGTCGCCGCGCACGAATGGCTCGATCATCGCCAGTTTCTGGGTCTCGACAATGCCCGGGCCGTCGTCCTCGACGTCGATGGTCACGGTTTCGGCCGTCGCGGTCAGTCGGATGACGGTTTCCCTGCCGTAGCGCACGGCGTTGTCGACGACATTGGTGACGGCGCGGAACAGTTCGTCGGCATTCGCCATGATCGCCAGATGGTCCGCCCCGATATAGGCAATGCGGTAGCCCATGTCGGCGAACTGATCGCAGATCGTTTGCAGGCTGGTCGCGACATCGACGAAGGTCGCGCCGGCGCGCGCTTGACCGTCGCGCAGGAACGACAGTACGCCCTCGGTCATGCGTCGCATCTGGTCGAGGTCGCGCAGCATTTGCCCGCGCAACTCCTCGTCGCCGATGAATTCGCTGCGCAGCCGCAGCCGCGTGATCGGCGTCCGCAGATCGTGCCCCATCGCCGCCAGCATGCGGGTGCGATCGTCGACCAGTCTGCGGATGCGGGCGCGCATGCGGTTGAATGCTTTGGCGACGGCGCGCACTTCTTCCGGCCCGCGTTCCGGCAGGGCGGCAATGTCGCCGTCGAGGTTGAAACCCTCGGCCGCGGCGGCGAAGCCGGATAGCGGCCGGCGCAGCGCCCGCGTCGCCCACAGGCCGAGCAGCGTCAGGGTGACGACGACGAACAGCACTGTGATGACGACAGGGCCGCCGAGCGGCGGCGGCCCATGAAGCGGCGGCAGGCGCGCGGTCACCATGCCGCCATCCGGCATGCGCACGGCAACGCCGAGGCCGGACGGCGTGCCGGCCTGCACCGCCTCCGGCAGCGCCGCGAGTTGAAAATCCGGGCCGAGACTGCGCGCGAGAAACCATAACAGAGGTTCGGCAAGCGCTGGATCGCCGGGCCCCGGCATGGACGATGCCGGCGCGACCTGCATGTACGGAAACGCCTTGGCGACCTGTGCCAGCAGACCGGTCCGCTCGCCGGGTGCCGCGGCGGCGATGAGTTTGATGGCTGAAACGAACTGTGCCGGCCGTTCGTCCGGCATCCAGTCGCCGTTGCGTTGGCTAAGGAAAATAGCGGCGGTAATGATGGCGTGGATGGCGAGCAACGACAACACGATGAGCATCGCCATCTGGCCGCCGATGCGGTTGAAAAGCAGTGAGCGGACGAAGGTCATGCGGACTCCACCACGGGCGTGAACAAATAGCCGCCGGAACGGACGGTCCTGATGATGCTCGGGTGGTGCGGATCAGCCTCGATCTTGCGCCGCAGCCGGCTCACCAGAATGTCGACGCTGCGCTCGAACACGCCGGCGCTGCGGCCTTGCGTGACGTCGAGCAACTGGTCGCGCGACAGCACGCGACCCGGCCGCTCGCACAAGGCGAGCAACAGGCTGAATTCGGCGTCGGTGAGGACGATGCGGGCGCCCTCGGCGTCGCGCAGTTCGCGCACCACCCGATCCATCCGCCAGCCGAGGAAGCCGAGCACGCGCGCGCCGTGCAGCACAGGGTTCAGCGCCACGATGGCCGAACGGCGCAACACGGCGCGGATGCGTGCCAGCAGTTCGCGCGGGTTGAACGGCTTCGGCAGATAATCGTCGGCGCCCATTTCCAGGCCGAGGATGCGGTCGACCTCGTCGCCCTTGGCGGTGAGCATGATGATCGGCACCTGCGAATTCGCACGCAGCCGCTTGCAGATGCTCAGGCCGTCCTCTCCCGGCAGCATCAAGTCGAGCACGATGAGATCGACCCGCTGGCTGTCCATGGCCCGCTCGACGCCACGGCCGTCGGCCAGCGCGGTGACGCGGCATTCGTTCGATCGCAAATAGCGGGCGACGAGGGCGCTGATTTCGCGGTCGTCTTCGATGACCAGAATATGCGGCGGCTTTGTCATTTCGATTCGATTGCGGCGAGTGTGACAGACCAGGCGGTGAATTGTGTTTCTGAATGTTTCTGAAGCGGTTTGCGATACATAGCGAAACAAACGCGCTTCGCCGTGGCAAGCGCTTGTTAACTGCGGCGGCCGAATTATCCATGCCAGCAAGCCGGCGAACCGTTTGCCGGCAAATCGAGGGCTTAAGCCATGAGTTCGATCGGATCCGCAACCAGCGCGCAGCAGTCATTCTCGCCGCTCAAGATGCTTCAGGCCGAACTGGCTTCGGAAGTGAAGGCCGGCGCGATCAGTGCCGCCGATCAGTCGGCGCTCAGCTCCGCTTTGTCAGACATCGATTCGGCGACGCAAGCGAGCAAGCCCTCGGCCGGCTCGCGGCCGTCGCCGGATGAGATGAAGGCGAAGATCGAGGGCCTGATCGAAGATCAGGTCGAGAGCGGCAATCTGATAAGCGAACAGGCGGAAGAACTCAAGGGTGTGTTCGAGAGTGCGTTCAAAGGCGGCCCCGGCGGTCCGGGCGGCGCCGGTGGCCCGCCTCCCGGCGGCGCCGCCGGTGCCGGCGACTCGAGCGAGTCCACCGATGAGGCCGACACCAACGGTGACGGCGCCGTGTCGGCCGCCGAACAGGCCGCTTACAATGCGAAGAGTACAACCGGCACTTCCAGCTCCAGCGACAGCGACACGACAAAATTGCTGAAGGATTTCCTGGCGTCGCTGAAGGAATCGCAGAGCAAGGCCGCCGGCTCGACCTATGGCGGCAGCGGCAGCACGCTGGCGTCAAAGCTTGAGGCCCTGATCGTCAATTATCAGGCCTGAGCCGGGGGACGCAGCAGCCGGGATCGGCGGTGGATGACGGCTCTAGCCTTACATCCTCGGCAATTCGGTCACCGACACCCGGGCGCTGCCTTCAGCCTCGGCAATCACGCGCAAGGTGTTCGAGTCGAATGCGATGCCGGTCAGCCGCAGATTGGTCACCGCCGCCTCGACCTGCACGCCGTCGCTAGCCTGACGGAAATCGCCGAGCGCCATGCTGATCTTGGCGCGCGCGTCGTTGAGGAACGGCGTCAGGTCGATCACCGCATTGTCGGCCAGCGCCTGTTGCAGATAAGGCATCGCCGCGCGGGCCGCGGTGCCGAGCAGGCCGAAAGCGGCTTCCGATTCAACCGCCAGCGTTATATCCGTGAGGCTGAGCACCTGCTTGTTCGGATCGAGCTTCGGCCTTCCCCAGATATTGATATTCGCTTCGGCGCCGAAGCCGAACCAGCTCTTGCGCTCATGCGCCTTGACCTTGAGCGCGATCAGCAATTTGTCCTCGGCGGCAGCAAGGCTGGCGCTGCGTACTTCGACCTCAACCGGCGCATTGGTGCCTTCCGGATACCGCTTGCCCTTGAGCTGCGCGTTCAAGAGCTTGTTCAACTCGGTGAACGGCACGTCGATCGGCACGCCGATCGACAGTTTGCCGTTGTCCATCGGCGGCACCAGTTCGAGCGCGGTGGGGAACGGACAAGACGGCTTTGACCCCTTCGGCGTGATGCGGGTGTCGGCCTGGATGCCGACGACGAGCGTCAGGTTGCGCGCGTCGATCTGCGGCTGCGCGGCGGCGGCGCGCACCGGGCGCATTTCCAGCCAGAGCTGCGGCAGGCCGGTGTCGCCGCCGCCGAGCGGAATCGAGCGGCACATCTTGGCCCATTGCTCGCGCGCGGCGCGCTCGATGAACGGATCGTTGCGCAGGCGCGTCTCCAGCGCCGCGACCTGCTCGTTGACGGCGCGCTCGATCAGCGGCCTGGCCTCGTTCGCCATATTGATCTTGATGCCGGCGACCTGCACGGCGCTGTCCGACACCGCGACCTGCGCTGCAAGATTCGGATGGAGCCGCCAGTTGGTGACGATAGACGGCTTCGAGCGCACGGTGACCTGGCTGCGCAGCTCGACATTCTGGTCGAGCACCTTGCCGGTGAGGCCGCCGACGACCTTGCCGACATCCCGGCCGAGCGCGCCATCGAGCAAGCCGGCAATGCCGCCGACGGCGCCGCCGGTGAGATTGCCGGCCTGCGCCGCCAACTGGCCGGTGACCTTAAGCGTGCCAGTGAGCGATGTCAGCACCGTCATCTCGCCGGCGCGGCCGTTCACCGCCATGTTGCCGCGGTTGATGGTCATGCCGATGTCGGCCTTGGAAAGAAGGCCGCTGACCGGGTTGTCGCCCTGGCCGGAGAAGGTGCGCGGCGCCGAGGCCTCAAGGCTGCGCTGGATGGCGTTAAGCGACACGGCGACGGGCGCGATGACGTAAGACGCGCGCGTCAGTGGCTGCAGCGGCGCGAGAGGCTCGAGCCTGGCGACGGCCTGCTTGGCGTTGGTGTCGGGCCCGGCCGGCATGAAGCGGTCGAGCGCCCACAACGTCGCGGCGAAAAAAATGCCGATGACGACAGTGGCCAGCGTGGCGAAGCGGAACGCGCGCGAGCGGCCAAACAGCCGCAGCGGCGCGGTGATGTAATAGATGATGTCGTCGATCAGTCCGCTCATCCGACCCCCGTCCGATTCGCCGGTGAAGGGGGAATGTTAGGTCGGAAGGGAAGAAGGCACCAGACCTGTCGCCCTCTGAGGGTTGCAACGAATGCGGCCTGCTCCCTCTCCCCATAGGCGAGCGGACGCTCGCCGTCCGGCGAGCTATGGGGGAGAGGGTTGGGGTGAGGGGGCAAGTGACTCAATCGAGTTCATAACCCCTCACCCGCCCGCGCTATCGCGCGATCGACCTCTCCCCATGGGAGAGGTGAAGAAGAAAAGTCCCGGTTCATATATATCGAGGCCGTTCATCCTTCGAGGCTCGCATAGCGCGTCGAAGACGCGCGTAAACGCGCTTATGGCTCGCACCTCAGGATGACGGAGCACCCATGCGGTGCAGCTTCAGCACCTTGTAGACGGTGTCGCTAGCCGGCGTCGGTATGCCGAGTTCGCGGCCGAGGCTGCGCACCGTGCCGGCAAGCCAGTCCAGCTCCAGGCGGTTGCCGCGTTCGAGGTCGTGCGCCATGGAAGCTTTCATGCCGGGATCGATCTTGTCGCTGCCGATGAAAGCGAGCCGCTCGTCGACGAAGGCGTGATTGAGCGCGACGCCTTTGGCGCGGCCGACGGCATAGACTTCCTCCATCAGGTCGCCGAAGAAGGCGCGCGTGTCGGGATCGGCGGCAATCGGGCCGATGGACGAGCGCAAGGTCGCGGTCGAGCCGGCCATGGCGGTGAGGAAGATGAATTTCTCCCAGCGCTCGCGCTGGATGTCGGCTGAAAGGTCGATGTCGAGCGAGGCGGCTTGGCCTGCGGCGACGAAGGCATCGAGCGCGGCGTCCGGTTTCTTGTCAGCGCGGCCAAAGCGGATCTTGGCGAATTGCGAAGTGTGCTTGATGACACCGGGCGCGCCGATGACGGTGGCGATATACGTGACGCCGCCGATCGTCTTGTCGGCGCCGAGAATGGGCGCGACGCGCTCGACGCTGTCGATGCCGTTCTGCAAGGTGATGACGCGGGTGTTCGGTCCGACCAGAGGTCGCGTCAGTTCGGCGGCCTTTTCGGTGTCCCACAGTTTGACGGCGAACAGCACGATGTCGACCGGGCCGACCGATTGCGGGTCGTCGGTGACGTTCGGCTTCGGCAGATGCAGATCGCCGTGCACGCTTTCGATTTTCAAGCCGTTGTTTTTGATTGCTGCGAGATTGGCGCCGCGCGCGATGAAGAAAACATCGTGGCCGGCGGCGGCCATGCGCGCGCCGAAATAACCGCCGACGGCGCCCGCCGCCATTGCCGCAATACGCATAGTTCAATCCTTGGATGAGAGATAAAGTAGGTATCTGAAGAAGGCAAAATCGATAACGCAATATATTATGCCATGCGGCAATGATGCAATGAGCATCAGGCGCATGCAATTTGTCATCACGTCCATCAATGAATGAATGTCGAATCGCTTATACATCGTGGACTTTCTCGGCTCAACCACAGAAAGGCACGACGCATGAACGTTATCGTGTTTGCATCACGGAAAGGCGGCACCGGCAAAAGTACGCTGGCCGCTCATCTTGCGTCTTATTGCTTCAAGGCATCGGGCTCCTGCCTTCTTGTCGATGCCGATCCGCAAGGCTCGCTGACCTTGTGGCATCGCATGCGCGGCAGCGATGCGCTGGTGTTGAAGGACGGCACCGTCGGCTTGAACGAGACCATCGCGCAGGCGCGCAAGGATGGCGTCGAATGGGTGTTCATCGATACGCCGCCCTTGATGTCGCTTGAGATCAGCGAAGCGGTGTCGCACGTGACCTTAATCGTCATTCCGACGCGTCCGGCGATCTTCGATCTTAACGCGGTGAAGGAAACCATCGACGTTGCTACGTTGGCGAACCGGCCTTATGCGGTGGTGCTCAACGGCGTGCCGCCGCGGCGGCTCGGCGTGGAATCGCCCATGGCCACCTTCGCGCGGCGTAGCTTCGGCGCCCTCGGCGCGCCGGTGTGGTCCGGCCAGATTACCCACCGCACCAATCTGGCGGTATCGCTCAATGACGGCGGCACGGTCGGCGACGGCGGACTGGAGCAGAAGCTGGCGGCAGAAGAAATCGCCGGACTATGGCGCGCCATCGAGAACTCGGTCGATGCCATTCACGGCGTCTATGCCGGCGCGGCGATGCATCAGCGCGCGGTGGCGGCCTGACGCTTCGCGTATCGAACGACAAATAAAAACGCCCCGGTTCTATAACCGGGGCGTTTCTTTTTTGCGTCGGATAAATCTAGTACAGGTCGCTGGGGGCGATGCTGGCCCAGGTCGAACGAATGGCGCGCTGCGTGCGGCTCGGCTCGGCGTAGGACGAAGTCATCGACACCTGCTGCGCGGTCTGCTGGCGCGGCTGCGCCGGCGCACGGGCTTCGGTGGTCTGCGGCAGCACGATCACCTTGGCGCCGACTTTCACGCGCTCATAAAGGTCGGTGACGTCTTCGTTGGTGAGGCGGATGCAGCCCGACGACACGTTCTTGCCGATGGTGGTCGGATCGTTGGTGCCGTGGATGCGGTATTCGCTGATGCCGAGATACAAAGCGCGCGCGCCGAGCGGATTGCCGGGGCCGCCCATGGTCATGCGCGGCAAATAAGGCTGGCGCGCGATCATCTCGGCCGGCGGATACCAATCCGGCCACTCGGCCTTCTTGGCAACTGTCTTGACGCCGGCCCAGGTGAAGCCTTCGCGGCCGACGCCGATGCCGTAGCGCAAAGCCTGGCCGTCGCCGAGCACGAGATAGAGATACGTGTTCGGCGTATCGACGATGATGGTGCCCGGCGCTTCACGCGTCTGATAGCTGACGATCTGGCGCTGCAGGCGCGGATCCATCTGCGCGTCCATGTCCATATCCGGCTCGGCGGCGAGGGCCTGATACTGCGGCGCCTGATATTGCGGCGCGGGCTGGGCGAAGAACTGCGCCTGCGCTGCGCTGCTCGACAAAGCGGCGGCGGCGATCAAGGCGGCAACAGCAACGGTGGAATTCAACTTGGACATCTTACCCTCCGGACGAACATCGTTTCGTCACTATTCGTCGGAGCAACCATCGGGCGGGTTCAATGGTTCCTGTTCAAAAACGCTCATATGTTTGCGAGCCCAGGGAACCAAAGGGGAGAAGCGACTTCACCCCGGTTTTATGGGTAAAATTGAAGTTCGGGCGTTAACGCGCCGCTAACCCTGTTCGCGCCAGCCGACTTTTGCGTCCGGCTTGCTGTCGATCGAGGCGAAGTAGGGCTTGATATCGAGCAGCGGCGTGCCGTCGAGGCAGTCGAGGCCGACGACGGATAGCTTGTTGCCGTCGATGCCGAGCAGTTTGACCACGCTCATGGCGATCGGATTCGGGCGGGCCGGCGAGCGCAAGGCAAAGGTGCCGCGCTGGACGCCGTAATGGCCGGGCACCTGCCGCACCAGGTTACGCGGCGCTTTGTCCATCCAATAGAGCAGGATGAGGTGGGTGCAGGTTTCGACCTCTTTCAGGCCGGGCACGTAGCGCTCGTCGAGTTCGACGGTGCAGACGGCGTCCGAGCCGGCCGGGTTTTTCGGGCAGGATTTGCGCTCGGTCCAGGGCGTGCGGATGCGGCCGATGAAATAGACCCCGGCGTCGGGCGTAGCGGGCAGGTCGACGAGGACTTCGCCTTCGCGGGGGCCGAAGTCGGGTTTTGGCGGGATTTCCGTGGTCATCGGGCCATCATGGATGGCCTCGCCAAGCACCGCAATGACGGGGGATGACCTTGCGAACCCCTTGTTAAACGTATAAAGATATCCTTATATGGTGGGAACCCGCCCATAGACCGGACGCCCAGGCCCCTATGTGATGACCGACCGCAACGCCCAGCTCGGCTTCGATGCCCTCAATGCCGCCCTCAAGGCGGCAGGCGAGGAAACGCGGCTGCGCGTGCTGGCGCTGCTGGCCGAAGCCGAACTGACCGTTTCCGACCTCACCGACATTCTGCGCCAGTCGCAGCCGCGCATTTCGCGCCACCTCAAGCTCTTGGTCGAAGCCGGGCTGATCGAGCGCTTTCGCGAAGGCACCTGGGCGTTCTTCCGGCTCGCCGAGCATGGCGGCGGCGCCGACGTGGCGCACGCGCTGCTCGCCCATCTCAATCCCGCCGACCAGACGATTTCGCGCGACCGCGAACGGCTCGCCTCGGTGCGGCAGGCGCGCGCCACCGCGGCGCAGGCTTATTTCCGTTCGCACGCCGCCGAGTGGGACCGCATCCGCAAGCTGCACGTCGCCGACGATGCGGTGGAAGAGGCGATCCGTTCGGCGCTGGCTGACAAGCCATTCCGCTCGCTGCTCGATCTCGGCACCGGCACCGGCCGCATGCTCGAATTGTTCGGCCCGGAGATCGAGCGCGGCCTCGGCCTCGATCTGTCGCTCGACATGCTGCTGTTGGCGCGCGACCGGCTGGAGCGCGCCGGCTTGAAAAATTGCAGCGTGCGGCAGGGTGACCTCTACGATCTGCCGCTGAGCAACGACTCCTACGACGTCATCATCCTGCATCAGGTGCTGCACTTCCTCGACGATGGCGGCCGCGCCATTCGTGAAGCGGCGCGCGTGCTGCGTCCCGGCGGGCGTCTGCTGGTCGTCGACTTTGCGCCGCACGAGCAGGAATTCCTGCGCGAGCAATTCGCGCATCGCCGCCTCGGCTTCACGCCGGAGACGGTGTCGCAATGGATCGTGCAGTCCGGCCTCGAACCGGTGATGCACAAGAGCCTGAAGCCGGAGCCGGGCTCCGACGGCAAGATCGCGGTGTCGCTGTGGCTGGCGCGCGACGGCCGCGCGCTGATGGCCAACCCGCAACGGCGCGAGGTGGCGTGATGATCAGCGCGCTTCGCCCCAGCCGTTTCATGCCGCCGGGCCATAACCGCATCAACGTCTCGTTCGAGTTTTTCCCGCCGAAGGACGAGGCGATGGAGAAGACCTTGTGGGAGTCGGTCGAGCGGCTGGCGCCGTTGGCGCCGCAATTCGTCTCGGTCACCTACGGCGCCGGCGGTTCGACGCGCGAGCGCACCCACGCGACGGTGAAGCGCATTCTGGCCGAGACGTCGCTGACGCCGGCGGCGCATTTAACGTGCGTTGCCGCGACGCGCGGCGAGATCGACGGGATCGTGCGCGAATATCATAGTGCCGGCGTGCGCCACATCGTGGCGTTGCGCGGCGATCCGGTTTCTGGCGCCGGCGAGAAATACGCCCCGACGCCGGGCGGCTACGAGAACGCCGCCGATCTGGTGTCCGGCATCAAACGCGTGTCGTCGGATTTCGAAGTGTCGGTGTCGGCCTATCCGGAGCGGCATCCGGATTCAGCCACCGTCGAAGCCGATATCGACATGCTCAAGGCCAAGGTCGACGCCGGCGCGACGCGGGCGATCACGCAGTTCTTCTTCGAGAACGATCTGTACTTCCGCTATCTCGACCGCGTCCGCGCGCGCGGCATCGATATCCCGATCGTGCCGGGCATTCTTCCCGTTCAGAATTTCAAGGCGGCGGTGAATTTCGCCGCGCGCGCCGGCGCGTCGGTGCCGGCGTGGCTGGCCGAGCGTTTCGCCGGCCTCGATCACGATCCGGCAACGCGCAAGCTGATCGCCGCCGCGGTCGCCGCCGAACAGGCGATCGACCTGCTCGACCGCGGCGTCACCTCGTTTCACTTCTACACGATGAACCGCGCCGACCTCGTCTATGCGATTTGCCATCTGCTTGGCCTGCGCCCGGCAGATCTTTCTTCCCTCTCCCATGGGGAGAGGGTGCCCGCGCGCAGCGCGGGCGGGTGAGGGGTTATGGCTTCGCTCGTGCCCATCGCAAAGAAATTACGGCGCGCTCAGACTGACGCCGAGCGGAAGCTGTGGCTTCGACTGCGCGATCGGCGATTGAATCGCATGAAGTTCTGGCGACAGATGCCGATCAAATCCTACGTCGTGGATTTCTGCTGCGAATCCGCCCGGCTGATCGTTGAACTCGATGGCGGCCAGCATGCCGACCATGATTTGCAAGACGTCAAGCGGACGGCTGACCTGGAAGCATTCGGCTACTTGGTGCTCCGTTTCTGGAATAACGACGTGCTTAAGAACATAGACGGTGTTGTCGAATTGATTGTCGCTACTGCGATTCAGGAACCCCCTCACCCTAACCCTCTCCCCAACGGGGAGAGGGAACAGTTCGAGTATGCCGCCCGTCATGACTGAAAATAAAACGATCCGCGCCGAATTCCTTGCCGCCATGCGCCAGCGCATTCTGGTGCTCGACGGCGCCATGGGCACGATGATCCAGGCGCTCAAGCTCGACGAAGAGGGCTATCGCGGGTCGCGCTTCGACGCCTGGAACCGCGAAGTGCGCGGCAATAACGATCTCTTGAACCTGTCGCGGCCGCGCTCGATCCGCGATATCCATTACAAGTACTTCAAGGCCGGCGCCGACATCGTCTCGACCAACACGTTTTCATCGACCTCGATCGCGCAGGCCGATTACGGCATGGAAGGCATCGCCTACGAATTGAACCTCGCCGGCGCGCGGCTGGCGCGCGAGGCGGCCAACGATGCGCAGGCCGAGGACGGCATCCGCCGTTTCGTCACCGGCGCGCTTGGGCCCACCAACCGCACCGCGTCGATCTCGCCGGACGTCAGCAATCCCGGCTTCCGCGCCATCACGTTTGACCAGTTGCGCATTGCCTACGGCGAACAGATCAAGGGCCTCATCGACGGCGGCGTCGATTTGTTGCTGATCGAGACCATCTTCGACACGCTCAACGCCAAGGCGGCGATCTACGCCATTGCCGAGGCGTGCGCCAAACGCAGCCTCGATATTCCGGTGATGATCTCCGGCACCATCACCGACCGCTCCGGCCGCCTGCTGTCCGGCCAGACGCCGGAAGCGTTCTGGAATGCCGTGCAGCATGCCAACCCGGTCACCGTCGGCCTGAACTGCGCGCTCGGCGCCACCGAAATGCGCGCGCATATCGACGAACTCGGCCGCGTCGCCGACAGCTTTATCTGCGCCTATCCGAATGCCGGCCTGCCCAACGAGTTCGGCTATTACGACGAGAGCCCGGACTACATGGCGGAACTGCTCGGCGAATTCGCCAGCGCCGGCCTCGTCAATGTCGTCGGCGGTTGCTGCGGCACCACGCCGGAGCACATCTCGGCGATAGCCAGAGCAGTTGCCGGCAAGAAGCCGCGCGCGATTCCGGAGATCGCGCCGCAATTGCGGCTGTCCGGCCTGGAGCCCTTCACGCTGACGCCGCAAATACCGTTCGTGAATGTTGGCGAACGCACCAACGTCACCGGCTCGGCAAAATTCCGCAAGCTCATCACCGCCGGCGATTACACCGCGGCGCTGACCATTGCGCGCGAGCAGGTCGAGAACGGTGCGCAGGTTATCGACGTCAACATGGACGAGGGCCTGCTCGACAGCGAAGCGGCCATGGTGACGTTCCTCAATCTCATCGCCGCCGAGCCGGATATCGCCCGCGTGCCGGTGATGGTCGATTCATCGAAGTTCTCGGTGATCGAGGCCGGCCTGAAATGCCTGCAAGGCAAGGCGGTGGTCAATTCGATCTCGATGAAAGAGGGCGAAGCCGCGTTCATCGAGCACGCCAGAATCGTGCGCGCGCATGGCGCGGCGGTCGTCGTCATGGCCTTCGACGAGAAGGGCCAGGCCGACACGTTCCAGCGCAAGACCGAAATCTGCGCGCGCGCCTATGACATTCTGGTCAACCAGGTCGGCTTCCCGCCGCAGGACATCATTTTCGATCCGAACATCTTCGCCATCGCCACCGGCATGGAGGAGCACAACAATTACGGCGTCGATTTCATCGAGGCGACGCGCTGGATCCGCAAGAACCTGCCGCATGTTCATATTTCGGGCGGCGTCTCCAACCTGTCCTTCTCGTTCCGCGGCAATGAGCGCGTGCGCGAGGCTATGCATTCGGTGTTTCTCTATCATGCGATTGCCGCCGGCATGGACATGGGCATCGTCAATGCCGGGCAGATGGCGGTCTATGACGACCTCGATCCCGAACTACGCGACGCCTGCGAAGACGTCATCCTCAACAAGCGTCCCGATGCGTCGGAGCGTCTGTTGGCCTTGGCCGACAAATTCCGCGGCGCTGGGCAGGAGGCCAAGACGGTCGATCTCGCCTGGCGCGACAAGCCTGTCGAGAAGCGGCTGGCGCATGCGCTGGTGCACGGCATCACCGAATTCGTCGAGGCCGATACCGAGGAGGCACGCGCGCAAGCCAAGCGCCCGCTCGACGTCATCGAAGGCCCGCTGATGGACGGCATGAACATCGTCGGCGACCTGTTCGGTTCCGGCAAGATGTTCCTGCCGCAGGTGGTGAAGTCGGCGCGCGTCATGAAACAGGCGGTAGCCTATCTGATGCCGTTCATGGACAAGGAAAAAGCCGAGCGCCGCGCCGCCGGCGGCGCGGAGGAACGTTCGTCGAACGGCAAGATCATCATGGCGACGGTGAAGGGCGACGTGCACGACATCGGCAAGAACATCGTCGGCGTCGTGCTTCAGTGCAACAATTACGAGGTCATCGACCTCGGCGTCATGGTGCCGGCGGCGAAGATTCTCGAAGTCGCCAAGGCCGAGGGCGCCGACATTATCGGCCTGTCCGGCCTGATTACGCCATCGCTCGATGAAATGTGCCATGTCGCCGCCGAAATGGAACGCCAAGGGCTCGACCTGCCGCTGATGATCGGCGGCGCGACCACGAGCCGCGTGCATACCGCCGTCAAGATCCATCCGAACTACCGGCGTGGGCAGGCTGTCTACGTCAACGACGCCAGCCGCGCCGTCGGCGTCGCGCAGGCCTTGATGTCGGCTGATAACAAGGTGGCTTACGTCTCCGATCTACGCAGCGAGTACCGCAAAATCGCCGACGCGCATGCGCGCGCGCAGGAGGACAAGGTGCGGCTGCCGCTCGCCACCGCGCGCGCCAATGCGCTCAAGCTCGACTGGTCGGGCGCCTACGTGCCGCCGGCGCCGAGCTTCCTCGGTTCCGAAGTGCTGGCGGATTATCCGATAGCCGATCTGGTCGAGATCATCGACTGGACGCCGTTCTTCCAGACCTGGGAACTGAGCGGCCGTTTCCCCGGCATTCTCGACGACGACAAAGTGGGGGAGGCGGCGCGCTCGCTGTATAACGACGCGCGCGCCATGCTCGAGAAGATCGTCGCCGAGAAGTGGTTCAAGGCCTCAGCGGTGATGGGCTTCTGGCCGGCCAACAGCGTCGGCGACGATGTGCATGTTTATGCTGACGAGACGCGCGACAAGCCGGTCGCGGTGCTCCATGGCCTGCGCCAGCAATTGTCGAAACGCGAAGGCCGCTACAACGAGTCGCTGTCGGATTTCGTCGCGCCGCGCGACAGCGGGTTGAAGGATTACATCGGCGCTTTCACGGTGACGGCGGGTATCGGCGAGGATGTCATTGCCGAACGTTTCAAGCGCGCCAATGACGATTACTCGGCGATCATGGTGTCGGCGTTGGCCGATCGTCTCGCCGAGGCCTTTGCCGAGCGGCTGCACCAGAATGTGCGCAAGGAGTTCTGGGGTTACGCGCCGGACGAGTCATTGTCGAACGACGACATCATCACCGAGAAGTATCGCGGCATTCGCCCGGCGCCGGGCTATCCGCTGCAGCCCGATCACACCGAGAAGGGCACGTTGTTCGAGTTGCTCGGCAGCGAACGCATCGGCGTGAAACTCACCGAAAGCTATGCGATGTGGCCGGGCGCCGCGGTGTGCGGATTGTATTTCAGTCATCCGCAGAGCCATTACTTCGGCGTCGGCAAGATCGAGCGCGACCAGGTCGAGGATTACGCGCGCCGCAAGGGCTGGAGCGTGCAGGAAACCGAGCGCTGGCTGGCGCCGATTCTCAATTACGATCCGCGCCAAAGTCCCAGCATTGCGCCGAGCATTGCGGCGGCGTGATCTCTTCTCCACCTCTCCCATAGGGAGAGGTCGGATCACGAAGTGATCCGGGTGAGGGGTTACGGACCCAATTGAGTCACTTGCCCCCTCACCCCAACCCTTTCCCCCGAGGGGAGAGGGAGCAGGCAGCATCTGCTGCGTCCCTTAAGTCGAAACCGTGCCGCCGTTCAAAACAAAAAAACACCGGAGCGTTTTCACTCCGGTGTTTCAATTTGTGCCCCGGATTCTCACCGGGCGATGGTCGGTCGAAGTCGCAGAAGTGACTCCGGAACTTAGAATGCACCCAGCAGAACAGCGCCAACGAACATGAACACGGCGCACACAGCCAGTACATCCAACCGTCTCAGAGCAAGGTCCACGGCAGTGCCTCCCTTGTTGAGCAATCTCCTGTATAGCACGGAAGGCCAGGCCGCTTAAGCCTCGGCGCCGCTGGAAAAAGCGAAATGTGCGTGAACGATCATGCGCTGACGGCATGGCTTTCTTGCCGCCGCAAGCGATTGATCGCGCGACATAAAGAAATGTTGCGCGGCGGGCAGGCCGGCGACGGGCGGCGGATTCCGGTGAACTCGGCCCGATCCGCGCCCGGTTGGGCTGATCATGCTGCAACGCAATTAAGCAGCGCCCGCAAAATTGCATATGGGCACCTCGAAAAATAGCATGCCCCTCGGCCCCGTGCGAGTCTGCTGCCCTGACGGCATGATTCTAGGAGACTGACGATGGGGCAGCTCGGATTTTTCGATGCGGATAATCGGCTGGCGGCACTATCGGCGAAAGGCGATCCG
>CAMBQQ010000089.1 GCA_945870035.1 Rhizobium sp. Q54
CTTGATGGCCACGCACTCTTGCCAAAACTTATCCTGGGGGTAAAGTTCACTAACGGGTTGGAGGTCATCGCCAAGGCGAGCGACCTTCAGGACGAAAACGCCGCCTAAAAGATCAGGCCGTCACCAACTTTAGGCGATAGCTCCTCGGGCCGCGCGAGCGCGGCTGGGCCAATGCAGTGAAAAGCGGCGCCGAGCATCTGGCGGCGCTCAGCTCGCTGATCGTCGATGCGGTCAAGGCCGACGCGACCGGGCTGGTGCTGCGCCACGAACCGTTCTCGCCGCGCGCGCTGGCCGACGCAGTCGGCCAAGCTTTGGCGGCGCGCGCCGGCAACAAGCGGCTCGAATCGAAAGTCGTCATCGCGCCGGATTTGCCGGCGATGGTGTCGGGCGATGCACTACGCTTGCGCGCGGCGCTGGAAAATCTCGTCGACAACGCGGTGAAATTCACCGGCGACGGCGTGGTGACTTTGACCGCCGCGGTCGAGCCGGCCAACCGCGGCCGCTGGCGTCTGGTGTTCACGATCGCCGACAGCGGGATCGGCATGAGCGGCGCCGACATGAAACGGCTGTTCCGGCCCTTCGCGCAGGCGAGCGAGCAGATCGCCCGCCGCTATGGCGGCGCCGGTCTCGGGCTGATTTTCGTCAAGCGCATCGCCAAGGCGATGGGCGGCGATCTCACGGTAACCAGCAAGCCGGGCGCGGGTTCGACGTTCCGCTTCTCCGCGCTGGTTGCGCCTGCCGCCGAGCGGCGCGCCGGCAATGGCGCGCGCGCCAAAGCGGTGCGTTCCTTGTCGCTGTTGTGTGCCGAGGACAACCCTTACGGACGCGTGGTGATGAATACGATTCTGACACAACTCGGCCACACGGTCGATTTCGTCGAGAGCGGTGAGGCTGCAGTGGCCTCCGCGTCGCGCGGTGGCTATGACGCGGTGCTGATGGATGTGACATTGTCGGGACTGGACGGACTGGAAGCGACGCGCCGCATTCGCGCGTTGCCTGGCGCGGCCGGACAGGTGACCGTGATCGGCATTTCCGGCCGTGGCGAAGCCGCGCATCAGGCGGCGGCGTTGGCGGCCGGCATGAATTTCTATTTCGTCAAACCGGTCAGCCCGGGAAAACTGGCGCAGGCGCTCGCGAGCGTCGGCGCGTAGCCGATCAAACGTTTGTCAAGCCGTTCTTCTGTTCGACGATGCGCACCACGTCCGACATGATGCGGTTCAGCTCGAAGTCCTTCGGCGTATAGACCGCGGCGACGCCGGATTTCTCAAGCGCGGCGGCGTCTTCCGGCGGGATGATGCCGCCGACCACCAGCGGCATGGTCATGCCGGCCGCCTTCATGCGCGCGACGACATCGGCAACCAGCGGCAGATGGCTGCCCGATAGCACCGACAGACCGATGACGTGGGCGTTCTGTTCGCGCGCGGCGTCGACGATTTCTTCCGGCGTCAGGCGGATGCCTTCATAAACGACCTGCATGCCGGCATCGCGCGCCCGCACGGCGATCTGTTCGGCGCCGTTGGAATGGCCATCGAGGCCCGGCTTGCCGACGAGGAAAGTGAGGCGGCGGCCGAGCTTCACCGAGATGCGGTCGACTTCGCCGCGGATATCATCGAGGCCATCGACGTCATTGCGCATGGCATTGCCGACTCCGGTCGGCGCGCGGTATTCGCCGAAGGCCTCGCGCAAGGTCCAGCCCCATTCGCCGGTGGTGACGCCGGCTTTGGCGCAGGCGATAGACGGCGGCATGATGTTCGCGCCCGTGGTGGCGGCGCGCTTGAGTTCGGCCAACGCGCTCGCGACGGCCTTGTTGTCGCGCGAGGCGCGCCATGCTGCCAGCCGTTCGAGTTGATCGCGTTCGGCATCTTCCGACACCGTCATGATCGAATCGATGCCACCGGTCAGCGGCGACGGCTCGGTCTCGAGATATTTGTTGACGCCGACGACGATCTGCTCGCCGCGCTCGATGGCTTCCAGCCGCGCCGTGTTGGATTCGACCAGCCGCTGCTTCATGTAGCCCGACTCGACCGCGACAACCGCGCCGCCCATGTCGTCGATGCGCTTGAGCTCTTCCAACGCTTCGCGCTTCAATTCGTCGACCTTGCGGGTAATCTCGGCCGAGCCGTCGAAAATATCGCCGTAGTCCAGCAGGTCGGTCTCGTAAGCCAGTATCTGCTGCATGCGCAGCGACCATTGCTGATCCCATGGCCGTGGCAGACCGAGCGCTTCGTTCCACGCCGGCAATTGCACGGCGCGGGCGCGCGCGTTCTTCGACAGGGTCACCGCCAGCATCTCGATCAGAATGCGGGCGACGTTGTTTTCCGGCTGCGGCTCGGTAAGGCCGAGCGAGTTCACCTGCACGCCGTAGCGGAACAGGCGCTGCTTCGGATCGGTGATGCCGTAGCGGTCGCGCGTGATCTCGTTCCACAATTCGGTGAAGGCGCGCATCTTGCAGACTTCGGTGATGAAGCGCATGCCGGCATTGACGAAGAACGAAATGCGGCCGACCACCTCGCCGAATTTCTCGTCCGAGACTTCGCCGGATTTTTTCACCGTATCGAGCACGGCGACGGCGGTCGCCAAAGCGAAGGCCAACTCCTGCACCGGCGTCGCGCCGGCTTCCTGCAAATGATACGAGCAGATGTTCATCGGATTCCATTTCGGCAGTTCGGTCGTGGTGAAGATCGCCACGTCCTTGATCAGCCGCATGGAAGGCGCTGGCGGAAACACGTAAGTGCCGCGCGACAGATATTCCTTGATGATGTCGTTCTGAATGGTGCCGGTCAGGCTGTTGCGCGGCGTGCCCTGTTCGTCGGCGACCGCGATATAGAGCGCCATCAGCCACGCCGCGGTGGCGTTGATGGTCATCGAGGTATTCATGGTGCCGAGCGGGATCTGGTCGAACAGCGCGCGCATGTCGCCGAGATGGTTGACCGGCACGCCGACCTTGCCGACTTCGCCCTTGGCCAGGACATGGTCGCTGTCGTAACCGGTTTGCGTCGGCAGATCGAAGGCGACCGAAAGACCGGTCTGCCCCTTGGCGAGGTTCTTGCGGTACAGCGCGTTGGAATCGGCGGCCGTCGAATGGCCCGCATAGGTGCGGAAAATCCAAGGCTTATCGCGTCGAGTTCTGTCGCGTGTCGTTGTGTCGCGCATGGGGCACTTCCTACGCGAATAGTCTGGCCGTTCTATTGTTGCAATGCAACATTAATTGCGTCAGACTGATGACGACTTTCGGCCTCTTTAGCTTGTCTCGTAAGGAGTTCTGCTGATGCCGGCTGCTGCCCCCGCGCGGAGCGTTGCTCCGCTGAAGGACCTTTACGACGTTGGCGAGATTCCGCCGCTCGGACATGTGCCCGAGAAGATGCACGCCTGGGTGATCCGGCAGGAGCGTCACGGCCCGCCGGAAAAAGCGATGCTGCTCGAAATCGTCCCGACCTGGCCGATCGGCGAAGAAGACGTGCTGGTCTTCGTCATGGCGGCCGGCGTCAATTACAACGGCATCTGGGCGGGCTTGGGCCAGCCGATCACGCCGTTCAACGTGCACAAGCAGCCGTTTCATATCGCCGGTTCCGATGCCTCCGGCATCGTCTGGGCAGTCGGCTCCAAGGTGAAGCGTTGGAAAGTCGGCGACGAAGTCATCGTCCATTGCAATCAGGACGACGGCGACGATGAGGATTGTAACGGTGGCGATCCGCTCTTGTCGCCGTCGCAGCGCATCTGGGGTTACGAGACGCCGGACGGTTCGTTCGCGCAGTTCTGCCGCGTTCAGTCGCGCCAGTTGATGCAGAAGCCTGCGCATCTGACCTGGGAAGAATCGGCCTGCTACACGCTGACACTTGCCACGGCGTATCGCATGCTGTTCGGCCATCCGCCGCATACGCTCAAGCCCGGCGGCAATGTGCTGGTGTGGGGCGCCTCCGGTGGTCTCGGCGTGTTCGGCCTGCAACTGGTCGCGGCCTCCGGCGCCAACGCGATTGCCGTGGTGTCCGACGAATCGAAAATGGAATACGTCTTCAATCTCGGCGCCAAGGGCGCGATCAATCGCAAGGAGTTCAAGTGCTGGGGCCAGCTGCCGCAGGTGAACTCGGCCGAATATAACGAATGGTCGAAGGAAGCGCGCCGCTTCGGCAAGGCGATCTGGGACATCACCGGAAAACGCGACGTCGACATCGTGTTCGAACATCCGGGCGAGGCGACGTTCCCGGTATCGTCGATGGTGGTCAAGCGCGGCGGCATGGTCGTGTTCTGCGCCGGCACCACAGGCTTCAACATCACCTTCGATGCGCGTTACGTCTGGATGCGGCAGAAGCGCATTCAGGGCTCGCACTTCGCGCATCTCAAGCAGGCCTCGCAGGCTAACCGCTTCGTGCTCGAACGCCGCATCGATCCGTGCCTGTCGAAGACCTTCCCATGGATGGACATCCCGAAGGCACATACCATGATGTGGAAGAACCAGCACCCGCCCGGCAACATGGCGACCTTGGTGTCGGCGCCGCGTCCGGGCCTGCGCAGCTTCGAGGACACGCAGGAAGCGGCGGGCGCGGTGTGAGGCGGCGAGCTGCCTTTAAGGCAACACCGCCCGGTCTTCTTTCGTTGCCGGTGCATCGACCTTCGGTCGCGGGCTGATGACCGAATTCAGTTCGCCGCCGAAGATGAAGATCGACGCGCAAACGTAAAGAAAAACCAGCGCGATCATCGCCGACGCCAGACCCGCATACATCGTCACATAGGCGAAGGCGTAATCGGCGAGGTAACGGCCGAAGGCGGCCCCGCTGATCATCCACAGCAGCAGCGTGGCGACGATGCCAGGCGCGATTTCCAAAAGGCTGCGGCGGCCGGCCGGCAGCCACAGGTGCAGAATGGTCAGCGCGATGACCATGACCACCGCCGCCGTCGCATAGCGCGCGAAGGTGACAATGCCTCCGAGCGGTTCGAGCGTCGGCACATACTGGATGAGCTTGTTCCAGATGAACGGCGCCAGCACGACGAGAAACGCAAAGGCGAGCAAGGCGACCGCGCCGACGATGACATAGCCGACCGATTCGATGCGCAGGAGCCACCACGGCCGCGTCTCGACCATGTCATAGGCGCGGTTCAATCCGATGCGCAGGCTCTCGACGCCGCTCGAGGCGAAATACAGCGCAAAGGCCACGCCGAAAGTCAGCACGTCGCCGCGCGTATTGATCAGGACACCGGTGATGTCCATCGCCAGCGGGCCGGCGACTTCGTTCGGCCAGGCTTCCAGCAGGATGTGCGCCGCTTCATCGGCCAGTTGCTTGGAGCCGAAGAAAAAACCGGCCAGCGCCGTGACCACGATCAGGAAGGGGAACATCGCCATGAGCGTCGATAGTGCGATATGACTGGCGATGGCCCAGCCATCGTCGGCGAGAAAATGCCGGCCCGCGTCCAGCGTCAGGCGGAGTGAAGAAACCAGTCGGCGCAAGCGTCGAGCCCCAAAAATCCAAGAAAAAGGCGGAAAACCCACTGTTGTGAGATTGGCGATTATTGCTGCCTTTACAAGGGCAAAGCGCGTTGCCGGCGCGCGCAAACGCCGTTCCGTCAGGCGGCCCGCACGTCGGCGAGGAACCGGTGCACTTCCGCCTCCAGCCCTTCGGCTTCGACGGCTACTGCGTCGGCGAGATCCTTGACGCCGCCGGCCGTGGCGCGGGCCTCGGTGATGACGCCGCCAACGCGAACCATCACTTCGGCGCCGTTGCGCGCCTCGCCGGAAGCGCGGTTGACGCCTTCGGCGATTGAAGCGACGGCCGAGTTCTGCTGATCGACGGTCGCCGCGACGCCCATGGCGATCGCCGCCATGTCGCGGATGATGAGGCTGACCTGCTCGATCGCCAGCGCCGCGTCGCCCGCCGCCGACTGGATCGCGCCGATCTGGCTGGCGATTTCTTCGGTGGCTTTCGCGGTCTGCCCGGCCAGCGATTTGACCTCCGCCGCGACCACGGCAAAGCCGCGGCCGGCGTCGCCGGCGCGCGCGGCTTCGATGGTGGCGTTGAGCGCGAGGAGGTTGGTCTGTCCGGCAATCGCCTGGATCAGCCCGACAACCTCGCCGATGCGGGTCGCGGCCTGGCCGAGATCGTTCATCGTGCGAACCGTGCGCTGGGCTTCCGAGACGGCGCGCTCGGCCACGTCGGTCGACTTCGACGCTTGCGACGCGATCTCGCCGATGGAGGCCGCCAGTTCCTCGACCGAACTCGCGGCGGCGGCGACGTTTTCCGAGGCGACGCTGACGCGCTGTTCGGCGGTGTGGGCTTCCGACGAAACCGTGTCGGCTGATTTGTTCAGGTCGGTCGAGCTCATTTCGAGCTTGAGCGATGCCGCGCGCAGCCTGCCGAGCGCGCGCCCGACCGATTGATGGAATTGAGCAATCGTCATTGCAATCGAATTGCTGCGATCGATTTGCGCGGCGCTCGTCTGCGCCTGGGTGCGTGAGAGATTTTCGCGTTCGATGATGTTGTCGCGGAACACGATCACGGTGCGCGCCATATCGCCGATCTCGTCGCGGGCGCGAGTGGCGGGAATGCGCGCGGCGGTGTCGCCGGCGGCGAGGCGCTTCATCACGTCGACGAGGCCGTGCAGCGGCCGGGTGATGCTGCGTCCGATCAGGAAGCTGAAGGCGAGACCGAGCGCCACCATGGCGAAGCCGACGGCGATAATGCCGTTGCGGGTGTAGTTCTGCGACGCCGCCAGCGCGGCGGTTGCCTGGCGTGCGGCGTCGTTGGCAGAGGTGATGACGGTGTCGATGCGCGGCAGCATGCCCTGACAATCCATGTCGATAAGCGCGCGCAACGGCAGCGTCTGGTCGGTGACCTCGATCCATTTGGCGAAAGCGTCGGCATAGCGGCTGACATCCTGTTCAAGCCTGTCCTTCATCTCCGGCGTGCCGTCGATCCTGGAGAAGAGGTCGGTGAACTGCTGATGGCTGGCCTGAAATTGCAATTGCGTGGTGACGGTCGGGTTGAGCCGGTAGTCCAATTCCTGATGCCGCATAACCATGAGCAACATGACGAGGCGCTTGGCCTCGGCGTCGGCCAGCCAGGTCATGTTGTTGTTGATGGCGGCTTCGATTTTGTTGCCGGCATCGCGCAACAGGCCGCGCAAGCCTTCGTCTTCATCCAATCCGAGAACGCCCTGCGCCGCGATTAGCTTGTTATAGTTGGCGTCGATGTCGGCGATCTTCGAGCGCAGCGACGCGATGTCATTCGCGCTCGCAGCACCGAGCGTCGCTTCAATGGCGTCCAGGCTACGGCTGGCCAGCGCTTGCGACATCTCGAAAGTTTCCGATTGCGTAGCGGTGCCGCGCGCGAAATCCTTGACCGCGATCCTCATCGCCGCGGTCGCGATCTTGAAGTCGCGGCTGGCGTCAGCGAGAAGGTGCGCCGACGCGACGGTTTCGACAGCTTCACCGACCTCGGCCTCGCCGGACCTGTACGTCAGGCCATTGGCCAGGAAGCCGACGACCGGCACCAGCGCTAGCGCGATCAATCGGGTGCGCACCGAAAATGTCGCCAGCGCGCGGCTGAGCCTGTTGCTCGACATCGCCACGACATCTCCGGGCCGCACGTTGAGGTGCATTCTGTTGAGGTTCATGGACCGTTTTCAATGGCGCCGGCGCAGTGGCAACGGCGCGAATGGTACCGGTGCAGAAAAGCGCGAATTGGTTAATTTTGATGCAATTCCGGGGCCCGGTGGATCGTTTAACTCCGCAAAAGGCTGTTTCGCGGGCGTTTGCTTTTGTGCACTGCACGCGTAGTGTAAAGGCCTGCCGGCGCTGCCCGATGCCCCTGATCAGAGGTTCCAATGCCAATTGCCGCCTCCCGCTCCGCTGCCGAACACGGCCTGGTCGACCTCAGCCGCGAGGCGACCCTCGCGCTCGATGCCCTTCTCGCCGATGCCGTGCTCAAGGTGCGGGAACGGGTTGTGGTCGAGGGCCATCCGGTGGCCAAACTGTTCGACCGCGAGCAGCGCGCCACCCATGGCTTGGCCTGGCTGGCAACTTACGTCGAAGCGGTGCGCCAGCTTGCCGCCTACACCGAGCGCATGGCCGCTAGCGGTCTCCTTGGCGAACTCGAAGACCATCTGGTCCGCATCGGCGTCGGCGAATGTTTGAGCCAGATCGTCGGCGGCATTCCGATGAGCCAGGGCGAACTGGTGCGGCCAAGCGATCTTGGACTTTCGCCGTCGCAGGTATCGGCGCGCATCAATCCGATGGTCGAAAGCCTAATCGTGTCCGGCAACACCGCCGAGCGCCGCGCCCGAGTTATGGAACTCATGCGCGCACACCACGGCGCCACCGTCGGGACGGCAGGTCTCGATGAGACGTTAGAATCGATCCGTGAGGAGATGCGCCGCTTCGCCGACAACGAAGTTATCGGCAATGCGCAAGGCTGGCACAGAACCAACAGCTACATCCCGATGGACGTCATCGCCCAGATGTCCGAACTCGGCGTTTTCGGCCTGACCATCCCGGAAGAATTCGGCGGCATGGGGCTGGGCAAGGAGTCGATGTGCGTCGTCTCCGAGGAATTGTCGCGCGGCTATATCGGCGTCGGCTCGCTCGGCACGCGCTCGGAAATCGCCGCCGAACTTATTCTCGGCGGCGGCACCGCCGAGCAGAAGGCCAAGTGGCTGCCGAAGCTGTCGTCCGGCGAAGTGCTGCCGACGGCGGTGTTTACCGAACCGAACACCGGCTCCGATCTCGCTTCGCTCAAAACGCGCGCGGTGCGAGAGGGCGATGTCTATAAAGTCTACGGCAACAAGACCTGGATCACGCATCCGGTCCGCGCCGACCTGATGACGCTTCTGGTGCGCACCAACCCGAAAGAGCCAGGTCATCGCGGCCTGTCGATGCTGCTGGCTGAAAAGCCGCGCGGCGACGACAAGAACCCCTTCCCGGTCAAGGGAATGACCGGCACCGAGATCGAAGTGCTCGGCTATCGCGGCATGAAGGAATACGAGATCGCCTTTGATGGCTTCGAGGTGAAGGCGGAAAATCTGCTCGGCGGCGTCGAGGGACTGGGCTTCAAGCAACTGATGCAGACGTTTGAATCGGCCCGCATCCAGACGGCCGCGCGCGCCATCGGTGTGGCGCAGGCGGCGATGGAAACAGCGATGGAATACGCTACCAGCCGCATCCAGTTCGGCCGGCCGATCGCCGAATTTCCGCGCGTCGCCGACAAGATCGTGATGATGGCGGTCGAAATCATGATCGCACGCCAGCTCACCTATCATGCCGCGCGCGAGAAGGACTCAGGCCGGCGCTGCGATCTCGAAGCCGGCATGGCGAAACTGTTCGGCGCGCGGGTGGCCTGGGCCAATGCCGACAACGCGCTGCAGATCCACGGCGGCAATGGCTTCGCGCTCGAATTTCCTGTGTCGCGCATTCTCTGCGACGCCCGCATTCTCAACATATTCGAGGGCGCCGCCGAAATTCAGGCGCAGGTCATTGCTCGCCGGTTGCTCGACGGAACCAATTAGGCAAATTCGCAACGAAATCGCCACCTCGCGCGTTTGATCTAGAGCAATTGGCGTCTGCCGCGTCTGCTCTAGATTTAAACGCATCATCCGGGAGGTATTTCATGACGGCTTTATCGATCCAGCCAGGCGAATGGGTCATTGTGTGCGACGGCGCCAAGGCGCTGGTGTTGGAGAATGTTGGTGATGCCAAGTTTCCCAATCTGAAGACGCGGGACGTTTACGAACAAAAAGCGTTGGCAACCCATGAAATCGGCACTGATGCGCCGGGACGCTCTCACAACTCGGTCGGGCACGGCCGCAGCGCCGTTGAGCAGACCGACTGGCACGATCAGGCAGAGACTGCGTTCCTCACAGAGCTTGCCCAGAAGCTGGAGCTGGCGGTCAATACCCATCAGGTTAAATCGTTGATCGTGGTCGCGCCGCCGCGCGCGCTTGGCGTCATGCGCCAGCATTACGGGCATGCCTTGAAAGGCGCGGTGCGCGCTGAACTGGACAAGGATTACGTCAAGATGCCGGTGCATGAAATCGAGAAGCACCTGACGGCGGCGTAAGTCTGGAGGTGGGCTGGCCGGTTGCTGCGGCTATGGCTATGTTCGCCGGATGAATCGACTCAGTTCAATACTGCGCGTGGGCGCGTTGCTGGCTTGGAGTCTGGCGGCCGGGGTGCCGGCGCATGCGCAGCCCGCCGTTCCATCGACGGCCGAACGGCCGGCGGCGACGGCGCCGGACGCCAATCCGGTCAGCAATCCAATGGCGGTGCCCGGCTTCTGGGATCCGCGGCGGCGGCCGGAGCGGCCGGATTTGTCGCGCATCGGCGTCATTCGGTTTCTCACCGAGACCGATTATCCGCCGTTCAACTATGCCGGACCCGACGGTCTGCCGGCCGGCTTCAATGTCGATCTGGCGCGGCTGATCTGCGAAGAGATCAAGGTCGCCTGCACCGTGCAGATGCGCCGCTTCGATACCTTGATCGATGCACTGAACAGCAACGGCGGTGACGCGGTGATTGCCTCGATCGCGGCAACGCCGGATATGCGCAAGCGCGTCGACTTCAGCGATCCGTACTACCGCACGCCGGCGCGCTTCGTGGCGCGGCGCGACGCGACTATCGATCCGCGCGCGCTTGACGGCAAGAAGATCGGCGTCGTCGCCGGCACCGCGCATGAAGCCTATATAAAGACGTTGTTCACCGAAGCGGCGCCGCAGCTGTTTGCGAACGCCGAGGAGGCGCGCGCCGCGTTGAAAAAGGGCGAGGTCGATCTGCTGTTTGGCGACGGCGTGTCGCTGGCGTTCTGGCTCAACGGCACCGACTCGGCCAATTGCTGCGAATTCCGCGGCGGGCCGTATCTGGAGAGCCGCTACTTCGGCGAGGGTGTCGGAATTGCTGTCCGGCGCAACAACGATCTGCTGCGGCAGGCCTTCAATTGGGCGCTGTTCCGGCTGTGGGAGAAGGGCCGCTTCACCGATTTGTGGCTGCGCTATTTCCCGATCAGTCCCTTTTGACGTCGGGTATCGAGTAACGCAGAAACTGAATTGCACTCTTTGCCGCCGCGACGCCGGTCGCGAACGTCGCCTGCAACAGATAGCCGCCGGTTGGCGCTTCCCAATCCAGCATTTCGCCGGCGGCGAAAATTCCCGGCGCGCGCTTGAGCATGAAGCCTTCGTCCAGTTCGGAAAAGCGGACGCCGCCGGCGGTCGAGATCGCGGTGGCGATGGGCTGCACGCCGTTGAGTTTGACGGGCACCGCCTTGATGAGCGCGGCGATGTCCTTGCCGTTCATGGCCGCCAGCGTGACGCCTTTGGCCAGTGCGCCCTCGCGCAGCAGCGACAGAGCAGCCGGCGACAGATGCGTCGCTTTGCGCAGGAAGTTTGATAGCGACTGCTTGGCGCGGGGCGCCGACAGTCGCTCACTCAGTTTGGCCAACGTCACGTCGGGCAACAGGTCGATGGTCACCGTCGTCTCGCCGAACTGATTGATGGCGTCGCGGATCGGCGACGACAGCGCGTAGACCGCGCCGCCCTCGAGTCCGTCGCGCGTGATCATGGCTTCGCCACGCACGCTGCGGCCGGCAAAGGTCATGGCGATTCGCTTGAGCGGCTGGCCGGCAAAGCCGCGCAATACATCGGACCAGGCCGCGGTGAAGCCGCAATTGGTCGGTTGGAGCGGCGCGATGGCAATCTTGTGCTCGGCAAGCATCCCCACCCAGCGGCCGTCGGAGCCGAGCTTTGCCCAACTGCCGCCGCCAAGCGCCAGCACGATCACGTCAGGGACAACCGACACGTCCGTGCCGCGGGTGGAGAAGCGCAGATTGCCGTCGGCGTCGAAGCCTTCCCAGCGATGCCGCAGTTTCACCTTGACGCCGAGATTGCCGAGCCGCAGCAGCCAGGTGCGCAGCAGCGGCGATGTCTTCAGCGCTTGCGGAAACACCCGGCCGCTGGAGCCGACGAAAGTCGCCGCGCCCATACTGTCGGCCCAGGCGCGCAGCGCCGCCGGCGGAAACGCTTCGATGGCCGCGCGCAGCAGCGGATCGATGTCACCGTAGCGCGGCAGAAACAGCGGCATCTCCTCGCTGTGCGTCAGGTTCAGCCCGCCGCGCCCGGCCATCAGGAACTTGCGACCGAGCGACGCCATCTGGTCGTAAACCGTCACCGTCACGCCGGCGCGCGCCAGCACCTCGGCGGCGATCAGCCCGGCCGGCCCGCCGCCGATAATGGCGGCGGTCTTGCCAGTGATCTTGCCGCCGGGAGCATTCTCGATTTCGGTAAATGTCACGGTTCGCGCACTTTCATCAGGCAGGCTTGGGGCAATTTGACGGGGCTGGCCGCCTTGCCTATGTCTGCCTGCCGGAGAAGACAATGTCGATGACTGCCGAAAATGCGCCGACCCCCAACGCCGAAGACTTAAGCCCGGTCGAGCTGCGCGTGGTTGCCGAGACGTCGAGCGCCTGGCCGTTCGAGGAGGCGAAAAAGATCGTTGCGCGGCTGAAAGCCAAGCCCAAGGACGAAGTTATTTTCGAGACCGGCTACGGTCCGTCCGGCCTGCCACACATCGGTACCTTCGGCGAGGTCGCGCGTACCACGATGGTGCGGCACGCTTTCCGCGTTCTGACCGAGGACAAGATCAAGACGCGGCTGATCGCCTTTTCCGACGACATGGACGGCCTGCGCAAGGTGCCGGACAACGTGCCGAACAAGGAGGCGCTGGCGCTCGACCTTGGCAAGCCGCTGACCAAGGTGCGCGATCCGTTCGGCACGCATCCCAGCTTCGGCGAGCACAACAATGCGCGCCTGCGCGCCTTCCTCGATCATTTCGGCTTCGACTACGAATTCATGTCGTCAACCGAGTGCTACAAGTCCGGCCGCTTCGACGAGGCGCTGTTGAAGATGCTGTCGCGCCTCGACAAGGTGATGGCGATCATGCTGCCGTCGTTGCGCGAGGAACGCGCCGCGACCTATTCGCCGTTCCTGCCGATCGATCCGCGCAGCGGCGTGGTGCTGCAAGTGCCGATCCTGGCGCATGACGCCAAGCGCGGCATGATCACCTTCGAAGAGCCGACCACACAGGAGCGCTTCACCGTTCCGGTCACCGGCGGCGCCTGCAAGCTGCAATGGAAGCCGGACTGGGCGATGCGTTGGGTCGCGCTCGGCGTCGATTACGAAATGGCCGGCAAGGACCTGATCGACTCGGTCAATCTGTCCGGCGAGATCTGCAAGGCGCTCGACGGCAAGCCGCCGGAAGGCTTCAACTACGAATTGTTCCTCGACGAGAATGGCCAGAAGATTTCCAAGTCGAAGGGCAACGGCCTGACCATCGACGAATGGCTGCGCTATGCCTCGCCGGAAAGCCTGTCCTGCTTCATGTACCGCGAGCCGAAGGCGGCCAAGCGGCTGCACTTCGACGTAATCCCGCGCACGGTCGACGAGTACCAGCAGTTCTCCGACGGCTACAAGCGGCAGGAGCCGAAGCAGCAACTGTCGAACCCGGTCTGGCACATCCACGAAGGCCGTCCGCCGCAAGTTGAAATGCCGGTGACGTTCCAGATGCTGCTGACGTTAGTGTCGTCGTCGAACGCCGAAAACGCCGAGACCTTGTGGGGCTTCATCGGCCGCTATCGGCCGGGCGTGACAGCTTCGACGTATCCGAAGTTGAATGCACAGGTCGAATACGCCATTCACTATTTCCGCGACTTCGTGCTGCCGGAAAAGAAATTCCGTCAGCCGAGCGATCAGGAGCGCGTGGCGCTCAACGATCTGCGTGACGCGCTGTCGCAATTGCCGGCTGACGCGGATGCGGGCGCCATTCAGGATGTCGTTTACGAGATCGGCCGTCGCGAGCCGTTCCTCGATCACAAGAAGAAAGCCAAGGACGGCAAGCCGGGCGTGTCGCTCGACTGGTTCAATATGTTGTATCAGGTGCTGCTTGGCCAGGAGAAGGGCCCGCGCTTCGGCTCTTTCGTCGCGGTCTATGGCTTGCAGAATACGGTCGACATGATCGATGGCGCGCTGGCGCGGAGTGCTTAACCGCACCTATTGCCGTCATGCCCGGCCTTGTGCCGGGCATCCACGTCTTTCCTGAGTAGAAGCAAGTCGTGGATGGCCGGGACAAGCCCGGCCATGACGATCAGGAAAACATCTCCACCTTGCCATTGACCGCCATCAGGCCGAGTTCGACTTTCAGCGTCGGCTGGCGTTCGGCGACCTGCTTCTTGAATTCCATCAGCGCCGCCTTGTGCGTTTCGGTCTCTGTCGCTCTATCCTTCACCGCGGCTTCGCCATAGGCAATCTTGGCGGCGCCGCAATCGCGATGGTTCATCGCGATCACCTTCGGGATGTGATGCAGCTGCATCGATGCCGCGAGGTTTTCCCAGAACGCCGGCGCCCAGGCATTGAAGGCGGGCGCGACGACGCCGATCGAGGCCCCGGCGAAGGTGAACTGGCTGTATTTGCCGATCATCTTGCGGCTCCTCATGTAATTGAGGGTCGGCTGCGGAAAGCGTGGGTCGATACAGGTGACCAGCATCGCCTCGTAATTGCCTTCCGCCGCGTGGGCGAAGGACGGCAATGCCGCCATCATGCCAACGGCGCCGGAGATTTGCAGGAAACGGCGGCGGTCGAAACGCGCGCGCAGCAAGTCGCCGCAGCAGGCGCAGGCCGGCGAATGTGAAATGACGTCAGTCATGATGTCCCCCGGGAATCGAACCCGGTGCGAGACTACCGCGCATGTCGCAACCGGGCAAGATCGATCGGGAGGTATTCGCCGCTGAAAAGCGCTTTCTTTTACTGGCTCGCCCAGACGATGCGCGCCATCCAGACCACGTCCGACATTGGGATGGTGCGGTCTTTATGTTCTGAATTCAGCGATTTCAGCTCGATGCTCTTGGCTTGCTTGCGCTTGAGCTCCTTGACCATCACTTCATCGTTCTTGGTCTTCACCACCACCCGGTCGCCCTTGCGGACGACGGCCGCCGGCGAGACGACGATGATGTCGCCGTCGCGATAGACCGGCTTCATCGAATCGCCGGAGATTTCCAGCGCATAGGCGTGCTCGTCGGTCACAGTCGGCAACGCGGTTTCTTCCCAGCCTTTGCCGACCGGAAAACCGCCGTCGTCGAAATAGCCGCCGGTGCCGGCTTCGGCAAAGCCGATCAGCGGCACGCTATGCAGCGCGGCCTTGCCGCTTGAGTCGGTGATCAGGCCGACGAAAACGTCGATCTTGGTGTTCGTCGCGGCCAGCGCTTTGGCGACCGATTCGGTCGAGGGCCAGCGCGGCCGGCCTTCCGGCGTGATGCGTTTCGACTTGTTGAAAGTCGTCGGATCGAGGCCGGATTTCTTGGCGAGGCCGGAGGCCGTCATTTTGGCGCGCGCCGCCAGCCGATCGATCGCAGACCAGATTTGAGAGTGCGTGAGCATGGCCAAAGCAGAATTCCTCTGTTTCGAAACGACCGGAACCGGCCACCTGAGACTGTTATCTATTTTTAGGAATTATAGCCGAATCGCGCATTTGTCACACCTGTTTTTTTGCAATCCGCGCAAAAAAATGCCCCGGGGACGATTTTTCGACAGATTTTTGCGTCGAGCCCGGGACGGGTCTTTGGACTCGACGCATCCCGGCCGATAGGGTCGGCCCATGAGCAAGACCATGGATAGCCTCGGCGGCCTGCGGTGATCGGCTTTCTGGATCGCCTGTCGCGGCCGTTCATGCGCGCCCTTGACCCTGAGGACGCGCACGCTTTGACCTTGAAAGCGTTGCGGTTTTTGCCTCGTTCCACGCCGGAAGCCGACCCGCCGGAGCTGCGGGTGCGGGCCTTCGGGCTGAATTTCCCCAATCCGATCGGCCTGGCGCCGGGCTTCGACAAGGACGCCGTGGCGCCGGACGCGCTGCTGCGGCTCGGCTTCGGCTTTGCCGAAATCGGCACCGTCACGCCCCGCCCGCAGGCCGGCAATCCGCGGCCTCGCGTTTTTCGCCTCGAGGCGGACGGCGCGGTGATCAATCGGCTCGGCTTCAACAATGGCGGCGCGCCGGCGGCATTGGCGCGGCTGGCGGCGCGCGCCAATGAAGGCGGCATCGTCGGCGTCAATATCGGCGCTAACCGCGATTCGGCCGACCGCGCCGAGGATTATGTGCGGCTGATCGAGACCTTCGCCGCGGTGGCCAGCTATTTCACCGTCAATGTGTCGTCGCCGAATACGCCGGGCCTGCGCGATTTGCAGCAGGCCGCCGCGCTCGACGATTTGCTTGCCCGCGTCATCGAGGCGCGCGACCGCGTCCGTCTGCGTGCCGGGCCGACGCCGGTGCTGCTCAAGATCGCGCCCGATGTGACCTTGGCCGATCTCGACGATGTCGTCGGCATCGCCCGCAAGCACCGCGTCGACGGCATGATCGTGAGCAACACGACGATCTCGCGGCCCGGCTCGTTGCGCGACCGTAACAAGGCGGCGGAGGCGGGCGGCCTGTCCGGCCGGCCGATGTTCAAATTGTCGACGCGCATCTTGGCGGAAACCTTCGTGCGCGCCGAAGGCCAGTTTCCGTTGATCGGTGTCGGCGGCATCGATTCGAGCGCGACCGCCATTGCCAAGATCAAGGCGGGCGCGACTCTGGTGCAGTTGTACACAGGGCTGGTCTATCGCGGCATCGGGCTGGTCGGTGAAATGAAGGCCGGCATATCAGCGGCGATCAAGCGCGGCAATCGCGACTCGCTCGCCGCCATGGTCGGCATGGATGCGGCCGAGATTACGGCGGATAGCTGGCCGAGTTGATTTCTCAGGTAAAGGGCCTGCGCGCCAGCGCCGGATAACGCGCCGCCTGCAATACACCGCGCGCGATGAAGAACGATAATATGGCGATCCACAGTCCGGCATTGCCGAGCGGCAAAGTCGCCGCCCACACCGCCAGATAAATCGCAAACGACGCCACCATCAGGTTGCGCATGTCGCGGGCCCATGTCGCGCCGATGTAAACGCCGTCGAACACGAAGGCCATCACGCCGCACAAGGGCGTCAAGGCGGCAAGCCACATGAATTGATGGGCGACGCGGCGCACCTCGGCATTGGCGGTCATGAAGTCGATGAACGGCGAGCCGAACAGGAAAAACAGCACTGAAGCGCCGGCGCCGAGGGCAAAGCCCCAAATGGAGATCAGTTTCACCGCCCGGCCGAAAGCGGTGCGGTCGCGCGCGCCATAGGCGCGGCCGCACAGTTGCTCGGCGGCATTGGCGAGACCATCGAGAAAGAATGCGCCGACCAAGGTGAAGTTATGCAGCACCGCATTGGCGGCCAGCGCGACGTCGCCGGCGCGCGCGCCTTGCGCGGTGAAGAACAGATAGGCGGCGATCAAGGCCGCGGTGCGGATCATGATATCGCGGTTGATCGCCAGCATGCGCATCAGCTTGGCGCGGTCGAACAGCGACGCTGCCCCGAGCGAGAGATTTCCGCCCAGGACGCGCCACGCCATCGCCAGGCCGATGACGAGGCCTGCCGCTTCGGCGACCACCGCGGCAATAGCCGCGCCGGAAATGCCCCAGTCGAAATGCAAGACCAGCAGCACGGTCAGGACCATGTTGATGATGTTGATGGCGATCTGAATGGATAGCGCCAGCATCGGCCGCGCCAGCCCGACCAGCCAGCCGAGCATCACATAATTGCCGAGCGCAAAAGGCGCCGACCACAGCCGGATAAAGAAATAATGTTCGGCGGCGTCACGCACCGTGTCGCTGCCGCCCATGCTGCCGAAGATCAAGGCCGCCATCGGGATTTGCAGCACGATGAGGACGAGGCCGATGGCCGCCGACGTCATCAACGCGCGCGCCAGCACCGCCGTGCGTTCGCCGGCGTCGTCAGCTCCGTAGGCTTGCGCCGTCAGCGCCACGGTTCCCATGCGGAGAAAACCGAACAGCCAGAACAGGCAGTCGAACACCAGAGCCGCCATGGCGACGCCGCCGAGCACGGCGGAATCGCCGACCCGGCCGACCGCGGCGGTGGCGACGACGCCGAGCAAAGGCGTCGTGACATTGGCCAGCATCGCCGGCCCGGCAATGGCGAAGACGCTGCGGTTGGTGACGATGAAGGAGGGTGGCATCAGGCCGCTACTAGCGGCCGCCAAAATCTAGCGCCCTCTCGGTGCGTTGACGAGGCGCATGATCAGCCAGATCGGGATGACGATGACGGCGCCGAGCAGGAAATAGCTGTTCCATCCCGGATGATCACATAGACCCTCGTCGCTCTGCTTTTTTCATGGCAAGATCGATCCTGAGGGACATTCGAAGCGGGGTTCGGGCATGTTGATCCAACTTCACAGCCAAGCAACGACGACGCCGAAGGTGCGGGCG
>CAMBQQ010000090.1 GCA_945870035.1 Rhizobium sp. Q54
CGCTGAAGGTGCCTGGCTGAACCAGTTTGACGACGTTAGAATTCGACAAGGCATATTACTCCTTCGGTGGAGAAGTGGAGGCTTCAACTACCCCCACGATATGCCGCCTTCCTGATCTACCCCGTCACCAACTTTCGACCATAGCTCTCATGCCAGCGCTACGGATTGCGCGCATATTGGCGCACGGGGAGGCGAAGGCTTCTGTCCTGCCTAGTACCCCCCTCCCTAACCCTCCCCCGCAAGCGGGGGAGGGTACAGTCAAGCGGCCATTATCTTGCGCGGCTTTGCGTTTATTGATAGAACAAAAATAGAACATCGTTCGGTTTGTGCCGCATTGTAAGGCTCATTGCCATTATTCCATTGATGGAATACCATGCCTTGGCTGGTCGAGTACACCGACGACTTCGGCGCGTGGTGGGAGACGCTTCGGGAAAGCGCGCAGGATGACATCGCCGTCGTTATTTCGGTCCTGGAGCAGCGCGGCCCGCAACTGCCGTTTCCTTATTCCTCGGCCATCGCGCGGGCGCGACACGGGCACATGCGCGAATTGCGCGTGCAGAGCGGAGGCGATCCGTTGCGCATCTTCTATGCCTTCGATCCGCGCCGTGCCGCCATTCTTCTGATCGGCGGCAACAAGGCCGGCCACGATCGCTTTTACGAGCGCATGATCCCGCGCGCGGACCGGCTCTATGATGACTATCTCGACGAATTGCGGCGCGAAGGATTGATCCCAAAGGAGTAGCCCATGAGCGGCCATCGGCCCTTCAGCGACCTGACCAAGGCGATGCCTGCGGCGCGCAAGGCGCGCATCGACAATAAGGCGGCGGCGCTGAACACGGCGTTGACGCTGCACGAACTGCGCAAGGCGCGCGCGGTGTCGCAAGAGGAATTGGCCAGGAAGCTCGCCGTCGGCCAGCCGGCGGTCGCCAAGATCGAGCGGCGCAGCGACATGTATGTGAGCAATCTGCGCCGCTATGTCGAAGCGCTCGGCGGCACGCTGGAAATTTCCGCGCGATTTGCCGACGGCGCGGTGACGATCACGCAGGAGCAGGCCACGGCATCCAATTCGCCGAAAGGCGACGGCCCCCGCAACGGCGCGGTGCGCGACCGCTCGCAGACCTACAATCCGAAGACCGAGCAATATGTGAAGCGGGACAGCGACACGGGCCGCTTCCTCGACGTCAAGCAGGATGGCGGCAAGTTCAAAGGCGTGCGGCGGGAGAAGTAGGCATAGGCGTAGGCTCATGTCCTTAGTTCACAACGAACAAACGAAACTGTCGGCCGCTTGGTTTAATACCTTGGCAACTGGATTGGTTGCTGCCGGCACTTTTGCGCCGTTCGCGAGCCTTTTGTATGGGTTTGCACGCCCCGAGGTAAGCGAAGTGGGGCTTGTGTTTATTGCTATCTCTTGTTCTGCCGGCGGCATCGCCCTACATTTCGGCGGTAGGGTCTTGCTCAGAGGACTACGCGAATGACGGCATTCGAGATTTTCGCGGTTGCCTGGATTCCAATCTCGGTAGCGATTGTGCTTGCCTTTGGCTTTTATGCAGAGCGGATCGAAAGACGCCTGGGGCTCGATAAGCTACATCATCCGGCCGAGTAGGCGAGCGGTCGGTTCTGGACTTTAGTCCTTGACAGCGTGACGCTGCTTGGCTACCTTTGCGGCATCCTCCACACTTGCATCCGGATTTCGAGATGACACCACGCATGTCTGTGCGCGCGCGGGCGCGCGAGGTTTATGGCGAGATGGCGGGGGCGGTTTCGGCTTCAGTGCCCAATACCCCCCTCCCTAACCCTCCCCCTCAAGGGGGGAGGGAACAGACCGAGTTAGCGGCGAGGGCGGAGCCTGATTTGAATGCCCGCGCCCGCGAGCTGTATGAAAACTCCGCCGTGCCGGTGCATGACATCGCGCGGCTGTGCGGCGTCACCGAGCGCACCATTTACAAATACGCGGCCAAGGGCGCCTGGAAAAAGCGCTACCGCCAGGCCGCGAGCCACGCGCGCGGCAAAAGGACAAGCGCGCCCGGTTGCGCGCCGGCCAAAGGCGCCGGCGGCCGCTTCATCCGCCGCGCCGACATCGGCAAACCTTATGCCACCGGGCTGAAGGCGACCGATGCCACCGGCCGCGAACGCGCGCTGGACGCCTGCGCTTCGGCGGCGCGGCTCGGCCGTCTCGCTTCAGCCCGCGCCGAGGCGGAAGCGCGGCAGGCGACTCATCTGCGCGCTATCGCGGCCACCACCCAGGCGGTTTCCGACCTCAACGCCTTTCGCCGCCGCTTCGCCGGGGTGCTGGACAAGGCCAAGCGCGACGCACAGCGCGCCGCGTTGGCTTCGGCGGTGAACGCGGAACCGTCCAAGGAACTTCCAAGGCCGGAAAAGCCGCGCTGGCCGCCGCTCTCGCTTGTCGTTGCGCTCGAAGGGCTGCACGTCGCGGCGGTTCAGGCATCGCTGCGGGTGTGGCAAGCGGCGATGCCGCGCGCTTGAAGATGACGCCGGGCAGGCGCAGGGCTACAAGGGCCGCTTCACGGGATTCTCTTTAATGGCCGACGACGCACCCAAGTTCTGGCGCACCAAGAAGATGAGCGAGATGACGCCGCTGGAGTGGGAGAGCCTGTGCGACGGCTGCGGCCGCTGCTGCCTCAACAAGCTCACCGACGTCGACACCGCCGAGACGGTCTATACCGATGTCGGCTGCAAGCTCCTGGACGGGCAGACCTGCCGCTGCACCGACTACAGGAACCGCCAGGCCAAGGTGCGCGACTGCGTGCGGCTGACGCCGCGCAACGTCAAGCGTCTGACCTGGCTGCCGCCGACCTGCGGCTACCGGCTTGTCGCCGAAGGCCGCGATCTGGCGTGGTGGCATCCTTTGGTGTCGGGCAATCCGAAGACGGTGCACACGGCCGGCATTTCGGTGCGCGGCAAGGTGTCGGCCAGCGAGAAGGATGTGCCGGACGAGCGGCTGGTGGATTTCATCGTCTCGTGGCCGGGCAAATGGCCGAAAGGCTCCAAAGGGGCCAAGCGGCCGGTCAAGTCTAAATAAGCATTGCCGAAGTAAGGATCGCTGTCACGCGGCGTCGGCGACGCGGCGCAGTTCGGTGGCATCGCGGATGGTCAGCGAGCGCTCGTTGATGTCGATCAGGCCTCCGCGGCGAAACTCCGCCAGCACATTGCCGACATGCACCACGGTGAGGCCGGCGGCGTCGGCGATGTGATGCTGGCGCAGCGGGAAGTCCATGGTCTCGCTTTGCATCATGCCGCGGCTTCGCAGCCGCTCCGCCAGATTGAGGATCAGGCTGGCGATGCGCTCGGCGGCGCCGCGCCGTCCGAGGTCGATCGCCAGCCGGTCGGCGCGGGCGGCCTCGTCGGTCCATATTTTCGCCACCGCGGCGAACAGGTCGGGCTGTTGCAGCAGCGCGTCCTTGATCGCCGCGCGCGGGAACAGGCGGAAGCGCACATCGGTAATGGCTTCGACCGAACAGGGGCTGACCGGGTCGTGGATCAACACGGCGGACACCATTTCGCCGGGCAACAGGAATGACAGGATCTGGCGGCGGCCGTCCGACAAAGTGATCGCGGTCGCCGCCCAGCCCTGGCAGATGATCGGCACGCGGTCGAGCGTTTCGCCTTCGCGCCAGATCGCGCGGCGCGCCAGTGCGCTGTGGTCGTGCGGCTCGTCTTGCGGCGGCGCGCCCGCCATCCCGGCGGACTTGGCGATATGGGTGAGGGTATCGCAGAGCTGGTTGTGAAATGCCGGACACGCGGCGCAGGCCGGCGGCACCTCGGATTTCCGGGGGGTGGGCTGCGCGGGCATGGTCAGTGCGCCAGCGCAGCGTCGAGCGCCTGCGCCAGCCGGCTCGAGGAAAACGGCTTCTCGAGAAAATTGATGTTCTGCATCTTGAGCCACTTGCGGTGCTTCTGGGTCGGATCGTAACCGGACATGCACAAGACCCCCATTTTCGGCCGCGCCCGCATCGCCTCCTTGATCAGTTCGACGCCGTCGAGCCCGCCGGGCAGGACGATATCGGTCAAGGTGATGTCGATATTGGCCGGCGACGAAATCAGGTCAATGGCTTCCATGCCGTTGCCCACCGCATGCACGCGGTAGCCAAGCTGGCGCAGTTGCGCCGCGGTGACGACGCGGACGTCCGGATCGTCTTCGACCAGCAGCACGGTCTTCTCGCGGCCGTTGGCGGAGACGCCGCCGGCGGGATCGGCTTCGTCGGCGCGGCTTTCCGAGGCGACGCGCGGCAAGACGATGGTGATGGTGGTGCCGGAGCCCTGCGCGCTTGTCGATGTCGATCTTGCCGCCGGACTGTTCGACGAAGCCCTGCACCATGCTCAGGCCAAGCCCGCTGCCGAGGCCGTCCGGCTTGGTGGTGAAGAAGGGTTCGAACGCGCGGCTGCGCACCTCGTCGGTCATGCCGACGCCGGTATCGCTGATGACGATGCAGACTTCTTCGCCCATCGGAAAGCGTGACGAGGCGCCCGATGCCGCCGGCCGGCAGGTGGTGGCGATGGTCAACTGGCCGCCGTCGGGCATGGCGTCGCGCGCATTCAGCGCCAGATTGAGGAGTGCGTTGGCCATCTGGTTGCGGTCGACGCTGATGACAGCGGCGCGCGCGTCGAGCTGCGTCACCATGTCGATGCCCTGGCCGAGCGTGCGCTGCAAAAGCCGCAACGTGTCGAGCACGAGCTGGTCGATATTGGTGGCTTCGGCGCGCAACGGCGACTGGCGTGAGAACGCCAGCAGGCGGCGCACCAGTTCGCGGCCGCGCCGTGTCGCGCGCAGCGCCGCGTCGATCAGTTCGGGTTCGGCGGTGAGGCCGCGCGCCGCCGCGGCATCAACGAATTCGAGGCTGCCGCCGATGACGGCCAAAAGGTTGTTGAAGTCATGGGCGATGCCGGCGGTGAGCTGGCCGACGGCTTCCATCTTCTGCATCTGCCCGAGCGTCATTTGCGCTTCTTCGCGGCGGCGCATTTCCATGGCCAGTTCTGCGGTGCGCTCGCCAACGCGCGCCTCCAGCTCCTGATTGGCGCGCGCCAGCGCCTCTTCGGCGCGCTTGCGGACGGTGATGTCCTGGACCGTGCCGAACATGCCGGCAACCTCGCCCGAACTGTCGTGCAGAGGCGCCGACCAGACTTCCAGATATTTCGTTTGCCCGCCAATATCGACCGTCCGCAATGTAATCGGCGTTTCCGCCAAGCCCGACAGAACATTGTTGCGATAAAGCTCCAAGGAGAGCCGGTCCTCGGGATCGATCAGTTCAAGCGAAGTGTCCATTGTCGGCGTGAAGGTATCCGGAAATTTGCCCATGATCCGATAAACGCCATCGGACCATGTATACAATCCCGAAGCCTTTTCATACTTGATATGGCCGAGATGGGCCATCGCTTCCGCGCGCGCCAAATTGGCGAGGCTTTCTTTGCTCGCGGCTTCCGCGCGTTTCAACTCGTCGATGGCTTCCGCCACCTTGCGCTCGCGCTCGCCGCCCCACCGCATCGCCAGCAGAATGGCGAACGTCAACAACAATGCGGCGGTCCCATAGGTGACGGCGTGTTCGTTTGCATGCCGGAAAACTTCGGCTCTGCTAACGGTAACCATGGCGATCATGGGAAACGGATCGAGCTGGCGGTATGAGATCAGCCGGCTGATGTTGTCGATCCGGCCCGGCTCGTTCCAATAGGTTCCGGTGCGGGAACGGTTGACATGCCGCAGGACACCTTCGGCTTGACCGATTTTGTGTCCAGACGCATTGATATCAATGACGCCGCCGACGACGCGGGTGCGAATGATGCCGTCGAGTCCGACTAAACCAAAGGAACCCTGCGCTCCGAGCGAAATTCCGGCGGCGGTCTTGCCGAGCGCGGCCGGGTCGATGAGCGCTGCGACAATTCCGGCAAAAGCTCCGCTGGCAGAAGCAATGCGACGCGTGAGAACAACCGCGGCCTCACCGGTAAGTCTCAGCTTGAGCGGTTCGCTAAATTGCAGTTCGTCGTTTTGGGCATGTTTTTGGTTTTGAAAATAGTCGCGGTCGGAGAAATTGGCGCCGATAATGCTGTTGGCCGGGCTGGAGTCACGAACGCGGGTTGCGGCGACGGTGCGGCCTTGCGCGTCAGTTATGGTGAAATTTAAAATCAGACCGTTATCGATGAGCGATTCCTTCGCCCAGGCGTCGATGGCAAAGGTTGCGGGTGATTCCTGATAAGCCTTTCTGAAAACCAGCAGCGATGCATCGACGCTGTGGAATATGTTGGTGTAAGCTTGATCGATGATGCGAACGAGATTCTCGCCTTCCCGTCGGGCAGTTGCTTCTGCTCCAAGCCGGTTGTCGATGACGAGAAATGCGACGGCGGCATATATTACCGCGAGCATCGTCAAGCCGAGCCATGTTACCGGCCGCGTTCGCACGCGCGCCTTGCCGCGCTTCATCAGCGGGGATTTCCATCCCCGGCGGAGCGGCCCGGCACTCATGGGATGATGGCTTTCGCGGCCATCGCAAATTTTGGCAAGAGCGCAGGTCGCCGTGGATGCACCATGCGAGATTCGCAACGTATCCCAGTGAGACAGCCGGAGGGGGCACGCCGGCACAGTTATTCACACGGATTGTATGGATTTGCTGTGCCGTCTGTTTTGCCTGTCCGAGCGACGCAGGCTACGCGGCGCCCGCGATAAAAGTTCCGTTTCGCAACTGGGACATAGCCTGGTTGAGTTCCGCCTGTGTGTTCATGACGATCGGCCCATACCACGCTACCGGCTCCTCGATAGGTTTGCCTGAAACCAATAAGAAGCGGATACCTTGTTCGCCGGCCTGCACAGTGACTTCGTCGCCGCGGTCGAACACCACCAGCGAGCGGTCGCCGGCCGGCTCGCGGAAGACGATCTCCTGAACATCGACTTCTTTCTCGGTCAGCACGCCGAACGGCTTCGAGGCATAGGCGAACTGGCCGTCGCCTTCGAAGATGTAAGCGAAGGCATGGCGCTCGACCTCGACCTTGAAGGTCTTGCGCTTGCCCGCCGGCACGAAGATATCGACGTAACGCGGATCGGCGGCGACGCCTTCGACCGGACCTTTCTTGCCCCAGAACTCGCCACTGACGATGCGCGCGCGGGTGCCGTCATCATCGATGACTTCCGGCACTGCCGAGCCCTTGATGTCCTGATAGCGCGGCTCGGTCATCTTCAGCGCCTTGGGCAGATTGGCCCAGAGCTGAAAGCCGTGCATGCGGCCTTGCGCATCGCCCATCGGCATTTCCTGATGCATGATGCCGCGCCCCGCGGTCATCCATTGCACGTCGCCTTTGCCGAGCGTGCCATGACTGCCGATGCTGTCACGATGCTCAACGGAGCCTTCCAAAATATAGGTGACCGTTTCAATGCCGCGGTGCGGATGCCACGGAAAGCCGGCGAGATAGTCGTCGGGACGATCGTTGCGGAAGTCGTCGAACAGCAGGAACGGATCGGTCTCCTTGGTATCGCCGAAGCCGAAGGCGCGGCGCAGCTTGACGCCGGCGCCTTCCATGGTCGGCTTGGACTCGATGATGCGCTTGACGGAACGGGTAACCGGGCGAATGGACATGACGTTTATCCTTTCTGTTATGCCGCCAGCTTGCCGGCGAAACCGGCGAACTTGTCGACGAAGGCCTTGAGGAAAGTTTTGACGTTCGGATCGGCGACCTCGTGCGCGGCGTCGATCATCTCCGGCTTGAACTGGATGTAGGCTTCGCCGCCAACCAGATGCAGGCCCTGATCGCCGAGCACCGCGCGCAGATGCTGCTGCACGACGGCGGTGGAAATGACGCCGGGCGAAGCGCCGATAATGGCGGCGGGCTTGTCCGGCCACGATGTCTTGCCCCAGGGCCGCATGCCCCAGTCGATGGCGTTCTTCAGCACGGCGGGAATCGAGCGGCTGTGCTCGGGCGAGACGAACAGCAGCGCCTGCGAGGCTTCGACTTCGCTCTTGAAGCGGGCGACCGGGGCGGGCACCGGATTCTCATGGTCCTGATTGTACATCGGCAGATCGTCGATCTGGATGAAGGTGGCCTCGAACGCGTCGCTGCCGAGGCCGGCCAAAGCCTGCGCCAGCTTGCGATTGATCGATTCCTTGCGGTTTGAGCCGACGATGACGCCGAGCTTGAGTTTCGCCATGATAGTGCCTATCTGTTTGTTCGTTGGTTACGAATGATTACCAAGGCTAGATAGATGACCATGGAAAAGCCGCAAGAAGGCACAGAAGCGATACCCGGTAACTCGCATGTGCCTGCCGGCGGCTTGCATGTGCCCGAGGACTGCCGGGCGGTCAGCGAAGTGCTGTCGCGGGTTGGCGATAAATGGACGGTGCTTGTTGTCTCGACGCTCGGCGACGGGCCGAAACGCTTCAATGAATTGCGCCGCGCCCTCGGCAGCATTTCACAGCGCATGCTGACGTTGACGGTCCGCGGCCTGGAGCGCGATGGGCTGGTGACGCGCACGGTGTTTCCGACCAATCCGCCGCGGGTGGATTATGAATTGACCGATCTCGGCCGTTCGCTGCTCGAGCCGGTGAGCGCGCTCGGCTCCTGGGCGCGGCACAACCGCCCGGCGATTCAAAGCGCGCGGCAGCGTTTTGACGCTTCCGCCGTCGAATAAAAACCACAGAAGAATGATGACTATCGGCCGGCTGCCGCGCGCTGGATTTGCGCGCGCGCAACTTGTGCGCGTTTCGCAACTCCGACATAGTGCAGCGGTAAGGTGCTAGGTAGGCTACCATTCCGGCGTTGACAAGGATGTCCGTGGTGCCGCGTTACTTCTTCCACTTCTCCGATGGAAAGCGCCGCTTTTCCGACACGCGGGGTCTCGAGCTCAGCGGCATGGCGGCGGCGCGGGCCCATGCGCTGCGCCAGGTGCGCGACCTTAAAGCCGCGATGTGCGACCCCGGCATCCAGGATTTGTCGGCCTGGAGCATGACGGTCGTCAACGACGACGATACGGTCGTTTTCGAGACCGGCTTCGATTTGAAAGTGCAAAGCGCGAGAGGCTGAAGTTTTAACCGAGCGCGGTCGCCGCCATCATCGCAAGACAGCAGGCCAGTCCGGCGATCGGCACGATCAGCGGCACGCGCACATGATTGGCCATAGGCGCGGCGTGCGGCACGGCGCGGCGATAGCGCAGCTTCAGCAATGACAGATTGACCGAGGCGAACACCGCAAGCGTCGCTAGCGACGTGCTTTCGGCGAGACGCTCGAACGGCACCGTCAGCGCCAGTGCGACGGTGCCGGCCGCGATCAGAGCGGTGGCGACAAGCGGTGTCGCGGTTCTGGCATTCACATGGCCGGCGGCGCGTGGCAGATCGCCCTGGCGCGCCATGCCATAGACGACGCGCGCCGCCATGGTCATTTGCGCGAGGATGGTGTTGAGCGTGGCGACGATGGCGATGAGGCTGATGGTCAACGGGCTGATGCCGGCGATGGCCTGGAACACCAGGCTGAGCGGCGCGGATGAGGCCGCCAATTCCGCCGCCGGCACCGCGGCGACGGCGATGGCGGCGACCGCGATATAGAGCAAAGTCGAGATGACAAGCGTCCAGACCATGGCGCGCGGAATGTCGCGGCGCGGGTTCTTGGCTTCCTCGATGACGTTCGCCAGATCTTCAAAGCCGATGAAGGCAAAGAAAGCGAGCAGGCTGGCGAAGCCGATGCCGGACAGCACCGCGGCATCCATGGGCGGCGGCGTGATGATGATGTCGGCGAAAGGCAGTCCGGTGTAGAGCGCGGCGCCGACGATGATGAGCAGGCCGCCGACCTCGACCAGAGTGAACAGGCCGGCGAGCAACACCGACTCGAGAATGCCCCAGGCGGCAACCAGGCTGAGCGCGCCGACCACGGCGATGACGATGACGCTTGGCGGCAGCGCGACGAACTGGCCGATATAACCGGCGGCACCGAGCGCCACGGTCGCCGACGAGACGATGCCGATGGCGATGCTCAGAAGTCCGGTCGTTGTCGAGGCGATGCGCGAGCCGAAGGCGGCGCGCACATAGGCGGCCTCTCCAGCGCTGACGGGAAAGCGCGTCGCCAGTTCGATATAAGAGCCGACGGTGAACGACATGGCGATGGCGGCCAGAACGAACGACCACGGCGCATAACGGCCGGCGTAGCCGGCAACCGCGCCGATCAGCACATAGATGCCGGCGCCGATGGTGATGCCGACGCCATAGAGCACCAGTAGCGGCAGGCCGAGGCTGCGGCGCAACGCGGGGGCAGAGGCGATGGTGCGTGGAGCCATGAGGTTACTATAGCGGTGCGGTGCCCCGTCAGCTTGCGAAAGGTCAAGCACAGCGGTCCACGATACCATTTTCACGGCAGACACTGGGTCGTGTTCCCAATTGCTCATCCGGCTGCCGCGGACAGTGCCACTCTAGCGTGCGTGATTCGCGAATTGCGTTCTTGGTGTTCGTTCGCCTGTAGCGCAATCGAACCGAGGAAACAGATCATGGCCTCCGCACTCGTCGCAACCCAGGTGGTGGATCAAGCTTGGCCCTATTTCGATCTCGCTGCGCATAATGAGCGGCAGCGAAAACTGCGCCACGCTTTGACCAGTAAATTGCAGTCGGCGCTTGAGCGGGAAGCGGCGTTGCGGCAGGAAAATGCCGCGCTCGTCAATCGCCAGCGCGAACGGGCGGTGGAGATCGAGCACCGGCTGTATGAAGTGACGCATTGCCTGCAAAGCCTGTGCGGCGATCTCGGCCCGATGCTGTTTGACGATGTGGTGGCGAAACCCGTGCCGATCGGCCCGATCGTCGCCGAGATTTTGACGTCAGCGGCAGACGCGCTTCAACAGGTGCAGGCTCTCGCCGATGGCTGCCGCGACGGCCGCGTCGCGCGATAGGCCTTTGAAGTGACGCTTCACGGTGAGCGGCGCGCCGCCTTTTTTCGCCGCGCAGAAAAACATTAGCCCGACGGGATTGCCGTCTTCGTCGGGCTCCGGGCCGGCGACGCCCGTCACAGCGACCGCGACATTTGCCGGCGAGCGCTGCAACGCACCCAGGGCCATGGCTTCCGCGACTTCGGCGCAGACGGCCGTCTTTCGCGCCAGCAGTTGCGGATCGACCCCGAGGGTTCGTGTTTTCATGGCCTTGGAGTAGGCGACGAAACCGCCATCCAGATGTTCGCCGGCGCCGGGAACGCGCGAGAGCACGTTTGCGATAGCGCCGGCGGTGCAGGATTCCGCCGTCACCAGCGTCACGCTACATGACCGAGCGGTGGCGATGACGTCGGCTGCCAGACGTTCGACGTCCACAACGCCGATATCCATGGTGTCGTCGGTGTCCATCACGTCGATGTTCATGGGGCGCATCCGGCTGAGACGAACTCAACTCCCGCCGCCGGGTAATGGTTCGCGCATCGGCGCGGGGTCGCGTCTTTGGGAACCGAAAAGGCCGCTTTCGGGTTGGTCGTCCAGCACCGTGACAAGGAGAAACGGCCATGGGACTTGCGGCTTATTCGGTCAAGCGCGTCGATGACGGCTGGGGCGTGGAACACGGCGGTAAGATCGAGGGCTCCTACCTGTCGAAGGAATCGGCTTTCGAGGCGATCGCGATGGCGGCGTCGAATTCGATCAAGAACGGCCATGAAATACGCATTACCGTGCCGGGGCGGATCGAAGGCGAGGCCGCGCTCGGCGTCAAAGGCTGATTTTTTTGCCTGGCAGCGATTTATTTTCGAAATTATTTTTGTCGCCCCGAGATTTTTTTTCGTCTGCGCGCCGGCGGGCGGCGGCGCGAACGAGGACAAGCCATTGACCGGCAATGGTTTTTGATGTTTCCTAGGACTTAAAAGTTTTTTATTTAATTCTCCTAGGATGATATTGACAGCGTGACGCTGCTCCGCTATACATGCGGCATACTCCACACATGCGCCTGGAGATGACCGCCAAGTTCCTTTTGCGCGGAACGCTCGGCCGCCGCTGGCGTTAGCCTCGTGAACCAGGTTGCGAGGCCGGAAAGGCCCGCCCCGACATACGAGGAGCGACAATGGCGAAAATGGAAGAAGGACACATCGTCGAGACGGCGCGGGAAGCGCGCGGCGCCGAACCCGGCCCCAGCGTGCGCTGGGTGCTCATCATCAGCACCTTCTCGGTGGCGGCCATCTTCGCCGGCCTGCTGGCCTATTACTTTGGGCGATAGCATCGTTTTGAACGCGCCGGGCTGACGCGCCGGCACCGACAGAAGTTTCAACGCGCCGGATTTTCCGGCGCGTTTTTTTATGGGGGAGGGTGACTTGGTCGCGAAGAAAGAAATCTCGCCTGAACTTCTGGCTGAAGCCAGGCGGCTTTACGAACAGACGCTGGCGCCGGTCGACGACATTGCCGGGATGCTGCGGTTGTCGCGGTCCAATTTCTACAAACGGGTGCGCGAAGGCAACTGGCGCGGCCGCCGCGCCAAAGTCGGCACCTTCCAGTTTGCCCGCGCCATCAGCGCCGCCGGCGCCGCGGCGCTGCTCGCGCCCGCCGACCAGCCGCGCGCGCAGGTCGATCCCGACGTCGCACTGATCACGCCGCAGCAGCGCCTCGCGATCGCGGGAAAAGTGCATGAGGTCGTCGAGCAGGGCATGGAGGCCATCAAGCGCATCATGGAAGTGGTGTCGCCGGGCGACCAGACCCAGGCCGAAGCCGGTGCCCGCACCGTCGCCCACGTCTCTCGCGCGCTGCGCGAGATGCAGGAACTGATGCAGCCTTCAACACCGAGCGAGAAACCGGCCGATGACGTCGATGACGATCCCACACCCCAGGACATCGACGAGTTTCGTCGAGAACTTTCGCGACGACTTCGAGGAATTATCGGCGCTCGGCGAGCAAGAATATCAGGAAGGCTTGGCGGAACTGCTGCTGACGCTGAACAAGACGGAGTTTGAGCGCCTCAGAACCGACTTTCCGTTCGTTGCGCATCCGCACCAGATTCCACCGCAGCACGCGGACAACGGTGGCGACTGGCGCACCTGGCTCATCCTCGGCGGGCGCGGCGCCGGCAAGACGCGCGCCGGCGCCGAATGGGTGCGCAATGTCGCGCTCACCGATTCCAAGGCCCGCATCGCCTTGGTCGGCGAGACCGAGCACGAAGTGCGCTCGGTCATGATCGAGGGTGTGTCCGGGCTGCTGGCCATTCACCAGCGCGGCGAGCGGCCGGAATGGATGGCGTCGCGGCGGCGTCTCGAATGGAAGAACGGCGCGGTGGCCGAAGTGTTTACGGCGGAAAATTACGAGGGCCTGCGCGGCCCGCAATTTTCAGCCGCCTGGTGCGATGAGCTTGCCAAGTGGCGTCATGCCGAAGCTACCTTTGACATGTTGCAGTTCGGACTGCGCCTTGGCGAGCGGCCGCGGCAAGTGGTGACGACCACGCCGCGGCCGATCGCGCTGATCAAGAAACTGATCGCCGATCCGTCGACCGCGCTGACGCGGGCGTCGACGAGAGTCAATGCTTTCAATTTGTCGCCGGTCTTCGTCGAGCATGTGCTGTCGCGCTATGGCGGGACGCGTATCGGCCGCCAGGAGATCGATGGCGAGATCATCGAGGAGCGCGCCGACGCTTTATGGACGCGCGCCGGGCTGGAGAGTTGCCGGGTCGCGGCGGCGAATGAGTTGAGTTTGACGCGCATTGTCGTCGCGGTCGATCCGCCGGCTTCGAGCAAGAAGGGCGCCGACGCCTGCGGCATCGTCGCCGCCGGCCGCGCCGCCGACGGCACGATCTATGTGCTCGAGGACGCCAGCGTTGCGGGATTGACGCCGCAAGGCTGGGCGATGAAGGCCGTGGCTTTGTGGCGCAAGCTCAAGGCCGACAGTCTGATCGCCGAAGCCAACCAGGGCGGCGACATGGTCAAGGCGGTGATCGTTGAGGCCGACCGCGAGGTGCCGGTGGTGTTGAAGCACGCAATGCGCGGCAAATATCACCGTGCCGAGCCGGTGTCGCAACTCTACGAGCAGCGCCGCGTCAAGCACGCCGGCGTGTTTCCGGCGCTGGAGGACGAGATGTGCGACTTCGGTATCGACGGTCTGACGTCTGGCAAATCGCCCGACCGGATGGATGCGCTGGTCTGGGCGGTGTCGGCGTTAACATTCGCGGCGCGGGCCGAGCCGAGGATCAGGGTGCTTTAGGACCGAGAGCGCGGCATGCATTCAAGATATGCGAATTTAACTTAATCGCGGCAATCCGCCGCTAACGCGCAATTATGTGAGTCAGATTGCCGCAGATCGGCAATATGTCGCATGTTTTCTGGCGCAGATTAATCAATTCGGTGCGTTAACGAATTGGCTGCGATGGAACCAAAACGACCCGCCATCGTTTGGTCGCATTGACCCTGTGGACGGGGTGTCGATCTCGCGGCCCCGGCGCCGCTCCTCATAGATGGTGGCTCTTTGATTAAACGACTTATCCTTCCAGCGATGGCGATCGTTGCGATCGTCTCGGCCTCGGCGGCTGAAGCTAAGCCGAAGAAAACAAACCGGTCGTCGCAAGCGCAGGTGACCTGCGACATGCGCGGCTGCTCCGACAATCCGGCAGCACCTGCCAGCGCCACGCGCCCGCAGGCGCGTGCTCATGCGGTCCGCGAACGCGCGCCGGCCCGCCGCAACAGCGCACGCGTCGTCTGCAACGCGCACGGATGTTCGGACAACGTAGCGGCGGCCAATGCGCCGGCGGCCGCGCAGGTCGCCGATGCCAATGGCAACACGCCAGCGGTCGGCGGCAATGGCAACGGCAAGATTGTCGGCGGGCGGCCTTCCGGTTGCCCGCATCGTTTCTGCGGCTGCGCGGCTTCGCTCTATGTGTTCGGTGAAATTCGTCCGGAGCTTAATCTCGCGGCGAACTGGAAGCGGAAGTTTCCGCGCACCGAACCGTCCGCTGGCATGGTAGCGGCGCGCAGCGGCCATGTGTTTGTGTTGATGAGTCACGTTGGCGGCGACGAGTGGATGGTGCATGACGGCAATTCTGGCGGCGGCCGCACCCGCGAGCATGTCCGCTCGATCCGCGGCTACACGATCGTCAATCCGCGCGTGACGGTGACGGCGCAGAACTAGCGCCTTCGCATTCGCTTCAAACGCAACACCAACAAGGAGGCCCGCTTCATGCGGGCTTTTTTTTATGCTCGACACACTCAAAGCCTTGCTCCGTGCCCCGGAGCGGAAGCAATCGCGCACGTCGCGCCTCATCGCCATCGAGAGTGGCGGGCGCGCGCGCTGGACGCCGCGCGACTATGCGGCGCTCACGCGCGAGGGCTACACGAAAAACGCCATCGTGCATCGCGCGGTGCGGCTGATCGCCGAGAGCGTCGGCGGCGTTTCGTTTTTGTTGCAGGAAGGCGCGGCCGAGCACACGGCGCATCCTTTGCTCGATCTGATCGCGCGGCCCAATCCGCGCCAGGACGGCGCGGCCTTTCTCGAAAGCGTCGCCTCGCACCTGCTGCTCGCCGGCAATGCCTATGTCGAGGCGGTGAGCCTTGACGGCCAAGGCACGCAAGACGGCGGTGCCAGCGTGCGCGAGCTGTACGCGCTGCGGCCCGACCGGATGAAGGTGGTGCCGGGGCCGGACGGCTGGCCGCAAGGCTTCGACTATACGGTGGCCGGGCACACGGTGCGCTTCGAGCAGGCCGCCGCGCAGCCGCCGATCCTGCATCTCACTCTGTTCAATCCGCTCGACGACTATTACGGCCTGTCGCCGCTCGAGGCGGCGGCGACCGCGGTCGATACGCACAACGCCGCGGCACGGTGGAACAAGGCGCTGCTCGACAACGCGGCGCGGCCTTCCGGCGCGCTGGTTTATGCCGGCGCCGAGGGCGCGGTGATGGCCGACGCGCAATTCGAACGCCTGAAGAAGGAGCTCGGCGATCAATACACCGGCGCCGCCAATGCCGGGCGGCCTTTGCTGCTCGAAGGCGGGCTCGACTGGAAGGCGATGTCGCTGTCGCCGAAGGACATGGACTTCATGGAGGCCAAGCATTCCGCGGCGCGCGAGATCGCCCTGGCGTTTGGTGTGCCGCCGATGCTGCTCGCCATTCCCGGCGACAACACCTATTCGAATTATCAGGAAGCCAACCGCGTGTTCTGGCGCGGCAGCGTGCTGCCGCTCGCTAACCGTATCGGCGCGGCGCTGACGCAATGGCTGGCGCCGAGCTTCGGCGCGGGCTTGTCGCTGGTGGTGGATGCCGACAGGATCGAGGCTTTGTCGGCGGACCGGGCGGCGTTGTGGGAGCGCGTCACCAAGGCGACGTTCCTGACCATCAACGAGCAGCGCGCGGCGACCGGCTATGGCGCGATCACCGGCGGCGATACGTTTGGCAGCTGACATGGCCGACATCGTTGCGACATTCACCGAGCGCGGCGACCTCGCGCATCTGGCGCTGGTGCTGTGGGCTCTATCGGCGTCGGCACTGTCCTGGTTCGCGCTGCGCGAAGTCGCGGCGGCGAGCCGGCGCTTCGACGACTTCGTGCGCGAACTGGCGCGCTTCAACGACACATTTGGAGGACGTGATGGATAGTCTGCATACCGTGCTGCGCTCGATCCGCAATGAAACGAAAAGCCGCCGCGACCACATCAGCGTGTTTCGCGAATTTCTCGATCATCTCGACCGCGCCGCGCGGCGCCGCGAGAAACCGGTGAAGCCGCCGAAGACAAAATCGCCGCGCGGCAAGCGCTAGCCTCTTCTTTCCCTCCCCCTTGTGGGGAGGGTCGCTCGCTGAGCGCAGCGAGGCGAGCGGGGTGGGGAATTCTCCCGCCTCTCGCCAATCACCCCACCCGGCTCACTTCGTTCGCCACCCTCCCCACAAGGGGGAGGGGGAAGGAAGACTCATGCTCGCATCGCTTGTTGAACCGACCGTCGCCGCCGTGTTCGCGCCGCGCACGCGCATCGAAGCCGACGGCACGGTGGAAGGCTACGCCTCGCTGTTCGGCGAGATCGACCAGGCGCGCGACAAGGTGATGCCCGGCGCCTTCGCTGCGAGCTTGCGGCAGCGGCCGGTGCGGCGCGTGCCGATGCTGTTTCAGCACGATCCGGCCGAGCCGGTCGGCGTCTGGCTCGATTTGCGCGAGGACCATCGCGGGCTTTATGCGCGCGGCCGGCTGATCCCGGAAGTGGCGCGTGGCCGCGAACTGCTTTCGCTGCTGCGCGAAGGTGCCATCGACGGCCTGTCGATCGGCTTTCGCACCGTCAAGGGCCGCATCGATCCGAAGACGCGGGTGCGCAGTCTTCTTGCCGTGGACTTGTGGGAGATTTCCATTGTCACGTTCCCGCTGCTGGCGGGGGCGCGCGTGCGCGCGGTGAAGGCGGCGAACTCCCCGCGTCAGCCTTCATTCGCGCGCGCGCGCGCGCCGAACAGGATTGGCGGGCGATGATGGGCGGGTTTGGCGAAGCGCCCGCGCGCTCGCCATTGATCGTCACGCGGCGGCGGTTGCGCGGTCGCCTGGTGTGAGCGCGCCATGGAAAGCCTTGAATTTGAAACGCAGCGGCTGCGGTCGCTGCGCGCGATGCAGGCTGGCCTGCTAGAACTGAAATGGCTGCGTGATCTCACGCGCCTCGACCGCGCGATCCGCCGGCACGGTTGGGCGCTGAAGGCCGGTTTCAATCCCAACCAGCCGCGCGTGCCCCGTGGACAACGCGAAGGAGGGCAGTGGGTCGATGACGGCGGGTCGTCCGGCCGCATCGTTCTCGCCGGCTATATTCCGACCAACGATACGCCGGAAATTCCGAAGGAGAGGCCGCCGACAACGCGCGCAAGAAACCTCGCTGTTCGTCAATTAGGGTCAGGACTCATTGATCACAGCCAGAAGATGACGACTGCAGCAATGCAGATTGCTGACATGAAGGTGTGGGCGCATCGGTCGTAACGGGTATGGATACGTCGCCAGTCTTTGAGCCTGCCGAACATATTCTCGATCCTGTGA
>CAMBQQ010000091.1 GCA_945870035.1 Rhizobium sp. Q54
GGCGCCGAAGGCCGCCAATCCGTACCTGGAGCGTGGCACGTCGACGGATAAGTAGACGGCCTTGCGCTGCCGGTTGGCAACCGGGCCCCGGCTCGCGTGTGCCGAAGCGTAAAATCGAGTGGGGCGCGGCGACAGCATGGATGCAGGGCACCTCAGGTGAATTTCAAACATCACTTCTATCTTGAACGCGCAGCGATCCTCGTCTGCGCGTTAGTATCTTCATGGATAGTAACGGCAAGTCTTGTCACGACCGGCAACGCTGCCGAGCAGGCCGGCGCCAAGGTTTCCGAATTCAGGCTGGACAACGGATTGCAACTGGTGGTCATTCCCGATCACCGCGCGCCGGTCGTCACGCACATGATCTGGTACAAGGTCGGCGCCGCCGACGAGACGCCGGGCAAATCGGGCCTCGCGCATTTCCTCGAACATCTGATGTTCAAGGGCACCGCCAAAAACCCGCAAGGCCGCTTCTCCACCGTGGTGGCGCGCATCGGCGGCCAGGAGAACGCTTTCACCTCGAGCGACTACACCGGCTACTACCAGCGCGTGCCGCGCGAGCAGCTCAAGACGGTGATGGAATTCGAAGCCGACCGCATGACCGGGCTGGTGCTGACCGACGCCGTGGTGCTGCCGGAGCGCGACGTCATTCTCGAAGAGCGTAATTCGCGCATGGAGAACAATCCGCGCGCCCGCCTTGGCGAGCAGATGGATGCCGCTCTGTTTCTCAATCATCCCTATGGCAAGCCGATCATCGGCTGGCGCCACGAGATGGAAACGCTCAGCCGCGACGACGCTCTCGAATTCTACAAGCGCTTCTATGGCCCGAACGACGCTGTTGTGGTCATCGCCGGCGACATCGAACCGGACGCGGCGCTCAAGCTGGCGCGTGAGACCTACGGCCAGATCAAGCCGCTAGCCGCCATCCAGCAGCGCAAGCGGCCGCAGGAGCCGCCGCAGGTGTCGCCGCGCTCCCTGACGCTGGCCGATCCGCGCGTCGAACAGCCGGCCGTCCAGCGTACCTATCTGGTGCCGTCTTTCGCCACCGCCAAGGCCAATAACAAGCCGGGCCAGTCCGAAGCGCTCGAAGTGCTCGGCCATGTGCTCGGCACCGGTTCGAACAGCCGGATGTACCGCGACCTCGTCGTCGACAAGCGTGTCGCCGTCAGCGCCGGCGCCTATTACGACTCCTCCGCGCTCGATATGGGCAAGTTCGGTTTTTACGCCTCGCCCGCGAATGGCGTGACCTTGACGCAACTCGAAGCCGCCGCCGATGCGGTGATCGCCGAGGTCATCGACAAGGGCATCACGGCCGAGGAAATGGAGCGCGCCAAGTCGCGCATGATCGCCGACGCGATCTATGCCCAGGACAACCAGGCCAGCATGGCGCGCTGGTACGGCACCGCGCTGATGACCGGCGCCACCGTCGACGACGTGCGGCAATGGCCGGCGCGCATTCGCGCCGTGACGACGCAGCAGGTGCAGGCCGCCGCCCGCGAATGGCTCGACAAGAAGCGATCGGTCACCGGCTATCTGATCAAGGATACGACGCCGCCGGCAGGGCAGCCCGCCAGCCTCCAGCCGGTCAAGGCGGAGAAGCGAACATGATGCGCCTCTTCGCTGCGCTATCCGCCGCCGCCTTTGCGGTCATCGCCGCTGCGCCTTCGGCGTCGGCGATGGATATCGAGAAGATCGTCAGCCCGTCCGGCATCGAAGCCTGGCTGGTGCGCGAACAGGCGGTGCCGCTGGTGGCGCTGAATTATGCGTTCCGTGGCGGCTCCAGCCAGGATCCGGCCGACAAAGCGGGTGCCGCCAATTTCGCCGCCAGCCTGCTTGACGAAGGCGCCGGCGATCTCGACGCCAAGGCCTTTCAGGAGCGCATGGAAAGCCGCGCCATCGAGCTGAGCTTTCAGGTCGGCCGCGACGAATTTCACGGTTCGCTACGCACGCTCAATGAGAATCGCGAAGAGGCCTTCGACCTGCTGCGGCTGGCGCTGACCGCGCCGCGCTTCGATGCCGAGGCGATCGAACGCATGCGCCGGCAAACCATCGCCGCCTTGCAGCGAGAAACGAGCAACCCGAACAACATCGCCAGCCGCCGCTGGTGGCAGACCGCGTTTCCCGGCCATCCTTACGGCCGCGAGAGCAAAGGCACGCTGGACAGCGTGCCGACCATTGCCGTCGCCGATCTGCGCGATTACGTGCGCCGCGTCTTTGCCCGCAACGAACTCACGATCTCGATCGTCGGCGATGTCGATGCCAAGACGGCCGGCGAATTGATCGACCGCGCCTTCGCCAAGTTGCCGGCCAAAAACGATCTCAAACCGGTCGCCGCCGCCAAGCCGGCCGGTCTCGGCCGCCGCATTGTGGTCGATCTCGACGTGCCGCAGGCGGTGGTCACTTTCGGCGGGCAGGGGCTGGCCCGCAAAGATCCCGATTTCATGGCTGGCTACATCGTCAATCATATCCTCGGCGGCGGCTCGTTCTCGTCGCGGCTGTACAAGGAAGTGCGCGAGAAGCGCGGCCTGGCCTACGGCGTCTCCAATAGCCTGGTCTGGTTCAAGAACGCTGCCATCATGATGGGCGGCACCGCGACCCGCGCCGACCGTACCGGCGAGGCGCTGTCGATCATCGAGGCCGAGACCAGGCGCATGGCCAATGAAGGCCCGGCCGCCGACGAACTGGAAGCCGCGAAGTCTTATCTCAAGGGCGCCTATGCGCTGTCGCTCGACACCTCGTCCAAGATCGCTTCGCAGCTCACCCAGATCCAGATCGACAAGCTCGGCATCGACTACATGCAGCGCCGCTCGGCGATGATCGACGCGGTCACGCTCGATGACGCCAAGCGCGTCGCCAAGCGGCTGTTCGGCGGCGGCATGCTGGTGACGGTTGTCGGCCGCCCCAAGGGGCTGGAATCGACGCCGGAGTGAACGCTTATTAAGTGAACGCTTGCGCGTCTGGGGCGTTGAGGCAGACTTATTGCACGTCCTTTTCGATTTGAAGACGAGACATCATGCCCCTGATCCAATCCATCGACGGCGCGCTTGAGAAGACCATCGGCCAGCACGGCGTCTCTGCCGACGCCTTGAACGCGACACTGGCGCGCGCCGAGCAAGCGCTCGACTGGTTGCGCGCCCGCCATGCCGATGGCGGCTTGCCGCTCTTGAATCTCCCCGAGGTCCGCGACGAGATCCCGGCGCTGCGCGACGCCGCGGTGCGGCTCGCCGACCGCGCCACCGACATCGTGCTGCTCGGCACCGGCGGCTCCAGTCTCGGTGGCCAGACTTTGGCGCAACTGGCCGGACACGCCGTGCCGGGCGTCGGCGCGCTGCGCAGCGGGCCGCGCCTTCATTTCATGGACAACCTCGATCCGGAATCCTTCGCCACGCTGCTGGAGAAGCTGCCGCTGCACACGTCGCGCTTTGTCGCGATTTCCAAGTCGGGCGGCACCGGTGAAACCTTGATGCAGAGCATTGCCGTGCTGTCCGCCTTGCAGGCGGCCAGCCTCGGCCCGCGCATCCCCGATATTTTCTTAGGTCTCAGCGAACCGTCCAGGGCCGGCAAGGCCAACGGCCTGCGCGACCTGCTCGGCAAATTCAAAGTGCCGATGCTCGATCATCACACCGGCGTCGGCGGGCGGTTCTCGGTGCTCACCAATGTCGGCCTGTTGCCGGCGGCGATGCTCGGCCTCGATGTCGTGGCAATCCGCGGTGGCGCCAGTCTGGCGCTGGCGCCGGTGCTGGCGAAAAAGAAGGCCGCCGACGTGCCGGCCGCGCTCGGTGCCGCTTTGTCGGTGGCCCTGGCCGAGAGCAAGGGCAAAAGCATCAGCGTCGTCATGGCCTATGCCGACCGGCTCGAGCGCTTCACGCGCTGGTATGTCCAGCTCTGGGCCGAAAGCCTCGGCAAGGACGGCAAGGGCACCACACCGATCGCCGCGCTCGGTCCGGTCGATCAGCACAGCCAGTTGCAATTGTTCATCGCCGGTCCGCGCGACAAATTGTTCACCGTCATCACCACCGACCGTGCCGGTCAGGGTCCGCGCATCGACAAGGACCTCGCCAAGGTTGCCGGCGAACCCGGCCTCGGCGGCAAGACGATTGGCGACCTCGTGGCGGCGCAGGGCCGCGCCACGGCCGAGACTTTGGCCAAAAACGGCTGCCCGGTGCGCACCATTCATATTCCGCGTATCGACGAGGAAAGCATGGGCGAATTGCTGATGCATTTCATGTTGGAGACGATCATCGCCGCGCAGCTTATCGGTGTCGACGCCTTCGATCAGCCGGCGGTGGAAGAGGGCAAGATACTGGCGAAGAGTTATTTGCCGGCCTAAGTTCGCCGGACCATGCACAAGGTCACCGACCAGATCTCCATTGACGATAGCGAACTGGAAGAGAGCTTCGTCCGCTCGTCCGGCCCCGGCGGGCAAAACGTCAACAAGGTGTCGTCCGCCGTGCAGTTGCGCTTCGACGCGCGGCGCTCGCCGGGCCTGCCGAACGATGTCGCCGTGCGGCTGATGAAACTGGCCGGCTCGCGGCTGACCAAGGACGGCGTCATCGTTCTGGTCGCGCAGGAGCACCGCGACCAGTCACGCAACCGGGTCGAGGCCCGCGAACGGCTGTTCGACCTGATCCGCCAGGCGGCGGTGAAGCCGATTGTGCGCCGCGCCACCAAGGTGCCGAAATCGGCCAAGAAAAAGCGCCTCGAAGGCAAGAAACACCGCTCGGTGGTCAAAACCATGCGCGGCGGCAAGGTGGGAATGGATTGAGCCGCTGCTTTTGTCCCTTGACATTAAATCCTGCTGAATATATACCGTTTTTGTCCTGCTTATCGAGGGCGCTGTCATGAGGCGTCAGGATGGTGGAGCAGGGCGCGGCGCCCGCGGGCGGAGGCAAACGCAGCCTTCGCGCTCGGGCGGTGCCGGGGCCCCGCCCGGAGGCACTAGGACCTCCTGCGAGGAGCTCGCTGATGGTGCGAAGCCATTGGCTTTGCCGGGGCAAAAGAGGCTCGGTGCCCAAAAGGGCCGAGGCTCGGCCGTCCCGGGAAGCCAACAGCCGCCAGAAGCGCGGCCCGGCTGCCGGAAGACGCCGCCGTGGCGCGCCGAAGGGCGCGGGCACCTTGGGAAACCAGGGTGTCACCTACACTGGAGCGCCTTTTGGCGCGCCACACCCTCGATGTTTTCGGGGGGGCTTGTCCGCCGAAGCCCAAAGGGCGAAGGCGGAAACGGAAAAGAAGGCGGCCTGCCCGGGGCCTCAAACAATACGGGCGCACGGCTACGTCCGTGTGCCGGCGAATAGCGGGGGCAAGACAGCCGGCCGCCTCGCTCGTGCCCCACCCCGCCATTAATCTCCTCCCTCAATCGAATCAGGCTGCTTTTCATGCCCGTCCGCCAGCTTCCCGAATCCACGGTCAATCGCATCGCCGCCGGCGAGGTGGTCGAGCGGCCGGCCAGCGTGGTCAAGGAACTGGTCGAGAACGCGCTCGATGCGGGCGCGAGGCGCATCGACGTTTTGACCGATGGCGGCGGCCGGCGCCTGATCCGCGTCACCGACGACGGCGCCGGCATGACGCGCGCCGACCTCGATCTCTGCGTCGAGCGTCACGCCACCTCGAAACTAGACGGCGACGATCTCTTGGCCATCGACACGCTCGGCTTCCGCGGCGAGGCGCTGCCGTCGATCGGTTCGATCGCGCGGTTGATCATTACGACGCGCCACGCCGATGAGCCGCATGCCTGGACGCTGGACGTCGATGGCGGCGAAAAGTCCGAGATCAAGCCGGCGGCGTTGTCGCAGGGCACGACCATTGAAGTGCGCGACCTGTTCTACGCGACGCCGGCGCGGCTGAAGTTTCTCAAGACCAACCGCAGCGAAGCCGAAGCGGTGCGCGAAGTCGTGCGGCGTCTCGCGATGAGCCGGCCCGACGTGACGTTCACCTTGGCCGGCGAGGAACGTGCGCCGGTGACTTGGGCCGCGGCGGCGGCGGGCGACGCCTTGGCCCGGCTCGGCGATGTGCTTGGACCTGAATTCCGCGCCAACGCGATTGCGATCGAGGCCGAGCGCGAGGGCGTGCGCGTCACCGGCTTCGCCGGCCTGCCGACTTTGTCGCGTGCCAACACGCTTGGACAATATCTCTTCGTCAACGGCCGCCCGGTGCGCGACAAGCTGTTGATCGGCGCGGTGCGCGGCGCTTACGCCGATTATCTGCCGCGCGACCGTCATCCGCTGCTGGCTTTGTTCGTCACGCTCGAGGCGCGCGAGGTCGACGTTAACGTGCATCCGGCCAAGACCGAAGTGCGCTTCCGCGACGGCGGACTGGTGCGCGGGCTCATTGTGCGCGCGCTGAAGGAGGCGCTGGTGCGCGAAGGCCAGCGCGCCGCCTCGACCGGTGGCGGCGCGACCATTGCCGCGTTCCGGCCGGTGACTTTGCCGCGCCGCGCGCCGTACGACTGGCGCAATTCGCCGTCGCGGCCGATGCCGTGGTCGCCGACGCAAGGCAATGTCGCGCTCGGTTTCGCCGAGCCGGAGCAATCGACTTTCGATGTCGGCGCGCCGTCGGCCGATGCGCGCGTCGAAAGTTTCGAGCCGGCCGCCGAACTGGTCGAGCGCCCGTTGGGCGCAGCGCGGGCGCAGATTCACGAAACCTATATCGTGTCGCAGACCCGCGACGGTCTTGTCATTGTCGATCAGCACGCTGCGCATGAGCGCATCGTCTATGAACGCATGAAGGCAGCGGTCGAGAAATCCGGCGTCGCCCGGCAGATTTTGTTGATTCCGGAAATCGTCGAACTCGACGAGGCCGACGCCGCGCGCTTGACGGCGCGCGCCGGCGATCTGGCGCAGTTCGGGCTTGTCGTCGAGGCTTTCGGTCCGGGCGCCATCGCCGTGCGCGAAACGCCGTCAATGCTGGGCGAGATCGACGTGCGCGGTCTGGTCACTGACCTCGCCGAACACATGGCGGAATGGGACGACGAACTGCCGCTGGAGCGGCGCCTGCTGCATGTCTCGGCGACGATGGCCTGCCACGGTTCGGTGCGCGCCGGACGCCGCCTCAAGCCGGACGAAATGAACGCGCTGCTGCGCGAGATGGAAGACGTGCCGAATTCCGGGCAGTGCAATCACGGCCGGCCGACTTATGTCGAGCTGAAGCTGTCGGATGTCGAGCGGCTGTTCGGACGCAAGTAATCAATGCGCGCGCAGGAAGACCAACTCGCTGTCGTCGTAATCGCGGCGCTCGAGTTGTTCGTAACCTTCCGGCGCGGTGAATTTGGCGTCGGCCGCTTCCTCGACCACGACCAGCGCATCTTTCGTAAGCCAGCCGCCATCGCGCGCGGCGATGAGCGCCTTCTCGGCGAGGCCCTTGGCGTAGGGCGGATCGAGAAAGGCCAAAGTGAACGGCTCGAGCGGATGCGCCGGTCCCAGTTTGGTCGCATCGCGCCGGAAAATGCGGCTGGTGCCGCCAAGACCAAGCGCTTCGGTGTTGTTGCGCAACAGCGAACGCGCTTCGACGCCTTCATCGACGAACAGCACGTAGGCCGCGCCGCGCGACAGCGCTTCGATGCCGAGCGCGCCGGTTCCGGCAAACAGATCGAGCACGCGCGCATCGACCACTGGATTGCCGTAGCCATGCGCCAGAATGTTGAACAGCGACTCGCGCAGGCGGTCGGCGGTCGGGCGGAGACCATCGCCCTTCGGCCCAGCGATCGGGCGCGAGCGGAGTTTTCCGCCAACCACTCTCACTCTTTAGCCCTTGGATATTTCGGCCGTGGGCCGCTCTTGCTGCGGTCGCGGCGCACTTTCTTCTTGCGCGACGGCGCGTTGCGTCCGGCCGCGATCATTTCATTGTCGTTGCGCTGCCGTGCATCGGCGCGCGCGCCGGAATCGAGCGACGGCCTTGCGTCGCGTCGCGGCGGCAATCGTCCGTCGCGGCCGGGCCGGCGCTCCTCGCGCAGGCGCTTGGCGTTCGGCTTGCGCACCCGTTCGTCGTCGCTGAGCAATGGCGCGTCGAAATCGGCGCCGGATTCGGCGACGATCTTCTCGCCGAGTTCGGCGCGCAAAGCCGCGGTGTCGACTTCCTTGGCCGCGCCTTCGTCGAGATCGCCGAGCATGAACGGACCGAACGCCACGCGGATCAGGCGATTGACCCGCAGGCCGATCGACTCCAGCACTTTCTTGATTTCGCGGTTCTTGCCTTCGCGGATGGCGAACATCAGCCAGGCATTGGCGCCTTGCTCGCGTTCCAGCGTCGCTTCGATGGGCCCGTAATGCACGCCCTCGACGGTGACGCCGTCTTTCAGCGTGTTGAGCAAAGCCTGATCGACGCGGCCATTGGCGCGCACGCGATAGCGGCGCAGCCAGGCGGTCGCCGGCAGTTCCAGCACGCGCGCCAAGCCGCCGTCATTGGTCAGCAGCAACAGCCCTTCGGTGTTGATGTCGAGGCGGCCGACGCTGACGACGCGCGGCAGGTTCTTCGGCAGCGACGCGAAGATGGTCGGCCGGCCTTCCGGATCGGAGTGGGTGGTCACCAGCCCGCGCGGCTTGTGGTACAGGAACAGCCGCGTGCGCTCGGCGGTCGGCATCGGCGTGCCGTCGACGACGATGCGGTCGGACGGCTTTACATTGAGCGCCGGCGACGAAATCACCGCGCCATTGACGGAAACGCGGCCCTGTTCGATCCAGGCCTCGGCCTCGCGGCGCGAGGCCAAGCCGGCGCGGGCCATGACCTTGGCGATGCGTTCGCCGGGAACTTGCTTTTGGCTCTTGTCGGGCATGATGGCCGCCTGATAGCAGACCTGATGCCGTCTGTCCCGCCCAGCCAAAGTTTCATGAGCCTTGCCCTTGATGAGGCCCGGGCCGCCGCCTCTCGCGGTGAGGTGCCTGTCGGCTGCGTCATCGTGCGCAATGGCGCGGTGGTGGTGCAGGCCGGCAACCGGACGCTCGCCGACAAGGACCCGACCGGCCACGCCGAGATGATCGCCATTCGTGCCGCCGCCCAAGCTCTCGGCTCGGAGCGGCTGGCCGACTGCGATCTCTATGTGACTTTGGAGCCCTGCGCGATGTGCGCAGCGGCGATCTCGTTTGCCCGCGTGCGGCGGCTTTATTTCGGCGCGGCGGATGCCAAGGGCGGTGCGGTGGAAAATGGTGTGCGCTTTTTCGCCAGCCCATCGTGCCACCATCGGCCGGACGTCTATGGCGGCATCGGCGAAAGTGAATGCGCGGCGCTGCTGAAAGACTTTTTTCAGGCGCGGCGCTAGCTAGCCGCTAAGACTAGACCGAGCGATCGACGAACTTGCCCATGCCGGGTGGCGGCGCCCGGTCGGCGCGCACAGCGGCGGCGGTTGTCGAATCGGCGCTTGTATCGATCTTTGAATCGTTTGGTTCCGACGAGGCTTGCCGCGGTGTGCCGCTGCTGCCCGTGATAACCTGGATGCCGATGCTGCCTATACTCATACGCGATGTCCTTCTCGGATAACGCGAGAAGCTTGGACCGTAAATCTCAATGAAAGGCGGTTGGCGTCAGCGGAGAGGCCGGGCATCGCGCAACATCTTGTTGACCGTAATGGCCCGCCGCGCGCTGTGGCTAAATGGTCTTGTCGATGCGCTTGCCCATGCCGGGGGGCGGTGCGCTTTGCGTCGCGGCCGCGTGCTCGGCGGGGTCGTCGCTGTCGGCGTCGCGGCTGGTCTCATCTTTCGGCGGCGAATGCCGCGGCGTTCCCGATTTCCCGTAAGGAACCTGGATGCCTGCGCCGCCCGCCGGTAACGGAGAGACCTGCCTCATGATACCGCCATAGGTACATGCGTGGACTCAAGAAAAGATGGTGCGCAGCGTTAAGATTCGCACGAATTCGATAAGGAAGCGTTGACCGCCTTCGTCAGCGCGCGCCGGCAGCCTCAGTATTTCCGGGCGAAATCCCACGCCGTTTCGGCGAGCGGGCGGATCATCTCAGCTTTTTTCGGCGCGAAGTCGGAGGTCGCGGTGCCGTCGCGGACGCGGCCGATGATGCCTTGCAGAATGGCGGCGATGCGGAAGAAATTATAGGCGAGATACGCCGGCAGATGCGGGCGCGGGTCGAGCCCGGTGCGGGCGACGTAAGCGTCGACATAATCGTTCATCGCCGGAATGCCGAGTGCCTTGAGATCGTGGCCGAGCAGCGTCGCGGTACCGGCCGTACTTTCGGTCGGCGGCATGTGCCAGGCCATCAGGTGATAGGTGAAATCGGCGAGCGGATCGCCGAGCGTCGACAATTCCCAGTCGAGCACCGCGAGCACTTTGGATTCGGATTTGGTGACGATGAGATTGTCGATGCGGTAATCGCCATGCACCAGCCGTGGCGGTCCTGCGGGCGGGATATGTTTGGGCAGCCAGTCGATCAGCCGCTCCATCGCGTCGATCTGTTCGGTCTCGGACGCGCGATATTGCTTCGACCAGCGCTCGACCTGGCGCGCGACATAGTTTTCGCCGCGGCCGAAATCGCCCAGGCCGATCGTTCCGGGATCAAAACGATGCAGCCGCGCGATGGTTTCGTTCATCGCGTCATAAACGGCGGCGCGCTCGTCTCGGTCGGAGCCGGGCATTTGCGGTTCCCAGAACACGCGGCCGTCGGCAAAGCTCATCACATAGAACGCCGTGCCGGTAATGCTCTCGTCGGCGCAATAGCAGAGCGGTTCGGCGACCGGAAAGCCCTGCGCATGCAGGGCGCCAATGACGCGGTATTCGCGATCGACCGCATGCGCCGACGGCAGCAACTTGCCGGGCGGCTTGCGGCGCAGCACATATTTCCGCGCCGGCGTTTCCAGCAAATAGGTCGGGTTCGACTGGCCGCCCTTGAACTGTTGCGCCGTCAGTGGGCCGGTAAAGCTTTGCACATGGTCGCTGAGATAAGTCTCCAGCCGCGCCACATCGAGCCGCAATGCCGGCGCCGATTCCTTGGTGCCGGAAAACGCCTGCGTGCGGTCGATCGGGGGCATCACCGTTTGCCGGAAAACTCGATCGGCGCGTCGGCGTAGATCTTGTAGCTCTGCGACTTCGGCTTCGCCTTGTCTTCTTCGTTAACGTACTGGATCGAACTTTTTCCCGTCAGTTCGCGCGGCAGGATCATCACGCGGATGAAGCGCGTCGGCCGGTCAGGCGAGCCTTGCGCGAACACGGCGTCGGGGCCGCTTTCGTACCAGGCGCCGCCGACGCCGTAGGATGTCGAGCGGCCATGCGTGTCGATGCGGATGCCGCCTTCGATCAGGCAGCGAATGCCGGGGCCCTGATGGCTGTGCAAATAAGCGCAGCCGCCGGGCGGGAAGGCGACGCTGTCGCCGCGCATCAAGAGATCGCCTTTCGGCAATGTCTCCAGATAAGCGGAATATTTCTCTCGGGTGATCATGCCCGGCGCGCAGGCAAAGGATGACCCTTGATCGCCGCGCGCCAGTTCCCAGCGCCAGCAGGTAACGCCTTCCGGGCCGGGTTTCACCTTGGTGGCGTTGCTGCCTTGCCAGGCGTCGCCCTCGTTCAGGGTCCTGCCTTCGATGATGGCGGAGCCATGCACGACGAAGATGAAGCGCGGCAGCGCCGCCAGCCGGAATTCGACATTCTCGGCGCTGGACAGGACATCTTCGTAAAGCCGAAGCACGGGATGCATGAAAGGCGTCTCCTGATTGTTGTCGTGTCTTCCGGTGTTCCCCCGGAATGACGGTCGGACGATGCTCTAGGACTACCTCAGGGGCCTGAGAAAACAAAGCCCGGCGCAATATGACAGCGCGTTCATTTATCATCGCGCGTCGCTTCCCGCGCGATCGCCTGCCAGCCGATATCGCGGCGGCAGAAGCCCTCCGGCCATTTGATCTTGTCGACCGCGGCGTAAGCACGCTGCTGCGCCTCAGCTACGCTTTGGCCGCGGGCGCAGACATTCAACACCCGGCCACCGTTCGCAACGATGTGATCGCCATCCGTTTTGGTGCCGGCGTGGAAAATCTCGACGCCGTCGGTTTGCGCCGCGTCATCGAGGCCTTCGATGATCGTGCCTTTCGTATAGGCGCCGGGATAACCCTTGGCCGCCATCACCACGGTGAGCGCGGCGTCAGGATAGAGGCGCAGATTGAAATTCTTGAGCTGGCCGTCGCGCGCGGCCATCAAAGCTGGCAACAGGTCCGACATCAGCCGCAGCATGATGACCTGCGTTTCCGGATCGCCGAAGCGGACATTGTATTCGATCAGTTGCGGGCCATCCTTCGTGATCATCAGGCCGGCGAACAGCACGCCCTTGAACGGCGCGCCGGCTTTCTTCAGCGCGTTGACGGTCGGAAAAATAATCTCGTCCATCACGCGCTTGTTCATCTCCGGCGTCATGACCGGCGCCGGCGTATAGGCGCCCATGCCGCCGGTGTTCGGGCCGGTGTCGCCATCGCCGACACGCTTGTGGTCTTGCGCCGAGGCGAGTTCAATCGCGGTGTCGCCATCGCACAATGCAAAGAAGGAGGCTTCCTCGCCGACCATGCAATCCTCGATGACGATTTCCCAGGCCTTTTCACCAAGGCCGCCGCCGAACATCATGTCGACGGCGGCTTCGGCTTCCTCAATGGTCGAGGCGACGACGACGCCTTTGCCGGCGGCCAGGCCATCGGCCTTGACCACGATCGGCGCGCCTTGCTGACGCACATACTGCTTGGCAGCGTCCGCGCCCTTGAAGCGCTCGTAGGCCGCGGTCGGAATATTGTTGGCCTTGCACAGGTCCTTGGTGAAGCCCTTGGAGCCTTCCAGCCTTGCCGCCCATTTGGTCGGGCCGAAGGTCTTGATCCCGGCCGCTTCCAGATCGTCGACGATGCCGGCGCATAGCGGGCCTTCCGGGCCGACGACGACGAAGTCGATTTGGCGAGCCTTGCAGAAGGCGATTACCGCCGCATGGTCGGTAATATCGAGCGCGATGCATTCGGCTTCCCGCGCAATGCCGGCATTGCCGGGCGCGCAATAGAGTTTGGTCGTCAGCGGGCTGGCGGCGATTTTCCAGGCCAGCGCGTGCTCGCGACCGCCGGAACCGAGAATGAGAATGTTCATGGAAAAGCCGGTCTTTATGGGATGATCGGCGTGTGGTGTAACATGCTCCCCGACCCCCGCAAGAGATTCGGAACCGATGCCGGAGACTGCCCCCAGTAACGTGATGGAATGGACCGTTTCCGAGCTGTCCTCGGCGCTCAAGCGCACGGTTGAGGACGCCTACGGTTTCGTGCGGGTGCGCGGCGAGATTTCCGGCTTCAAGGGCGCCTCGCCCTCCGGTCACTGCTATTTCCGCCTCAAGGACGACAAGGCCGTGCTGGAGGGCGTGATCTGGAAGGGCAACTACGCCCGCATGCGGGTCAAGCCGGAAGAGGGTCTCGACGTCATCGTCACCGGCAAACTGACGACGTTTCCCGGCTCGTCGAAATACCAGATCGTCATCGACAGCCTGGAGCCGGCCGGCGTCGGCGCGCTGATGAAGCTCCTCGAGGAGCGCAAGAAGAAGCTCGCCGCCGAGGGCCTGTTTGACGAAGCGCGCAAGCAGCTCATTCCATTTCTGCCGGAAGTGATCGGGGTGGTGACGTCGCCGACCGGCGCCGTCATCCGCGACATTCTGCATCGGCTCGCCGACCGCTTTCCGCGCCATGTGCTGGTCTGGCCGGTGCGCGTGCAGGGCGAAGCCTCGGCCGGCGAAGTCGCCAACGCCATTGCGGGCTTCAATGCGCTCGCCGAAGGCGGCCCGATTCCGCGTCCGGACCTCATCATCGTCGCGCGCGGCGGCGGCTCGCTCGAAGACCTGTGGTCGTTCAACGAAGAGATCGTCGTGCGTGCCGCAGCGTCGAGCATGATCCCGCTGATTTCTGCCGTCGGCCACGAGACCGACATCACACTCATCGATTTTGCCTCCGACCGCCGCGCGCCGACGCCGACGGCCGCCGCCGAAATGGCGGTGCCGGTGCGTTCCGAACTGCTGGCGACGCTGAACGCGCTGGGCAGCCGCAAATACGCCTGCTGGCAGCGCGGCATGGAGCGGCACCGCCGCGAACTGACCATGCTGTCGCGCGCGCTGCCGAAGGACATTCTCGCCGAGCCGCGCCAGTCGCTCGATAACCTCGCTGAACGGCTGCCGCGTGCGCTGCGCGCCAACGCCCAGGTTCATCACACGCAGTATTCGCGCATCGCCTCGCGGCTGGCGCCGCAACTGCTGTCGAATACGGTCGAGCGGCGCAAGGAAAAGTTCGAAAGCCTGAATCTTCGTCTTAAGGCGGGGTTACTTGCGAATGCGCAGGCGCATCAGGCGCGTATTAGGCTTCGAAGAGAGCGTGTCGTGGCCTTCGGCGAACGCTCGCAGCGCGCGACCCTTGCTTTGCTCAAGCAGCATCAAGTGCGCATCGAGCGCGCCGAACGGCTGCTCAATGCCTTCTCGTACCGCGAAGTGCTCAAGCGCGGCTTTGCGCTGGTGCGCGACGGCGACGGGCATCCGCTGCGCGCGGCCGCCGGTGTATCGGCCGGCATGCGGCTCGATATCGAATTCGCCGATGGCCGTGTTGCGGCCACCGCCGATGGTGGCGCGACCGGCGGCGTTCTTGTCAGGCAAACGGTCGTGACCAAAACCGTTGCCGTCGAAGCGTCGCCGAAAGCCAAGCAGCAACCAAAGCCGCGCGCCAAAGGCGGCGGCGAGGGCTCGGGCGGGCAGGGCAGTTTGTTTGGCTAATACTTCACGCTGGCGAACACCCGCACGCTGGCGGCCGGCATTAGCACCTGGTCCTTGGAATAAGACACGCTGCTGCGGATATCGTGGTTGAGCAGATTGCTGCCGCTGATGCCGACGGTCACTTCGCTCAGCCGATCGAAGCGCGGCTTTGCATTCTTCCAGTTATAGCTCAGTTCGGCGCGCAGGTCGTCGTAGCTCGGCGTCGTCGTCTCAGCCGTGGCGGAAACATTGTTCTGCGCAAAAGCATGAATGAGCCGCACGCGCGCCAGCCAGTTGGCGTCGCGCCAATAGACGCCGCCGCCGAGCCGCACCGGCGGGATGCGCGGCACGTTGCTGCCGTCCGAGAAAGTGGCGCGCACCACGTCGAACTGGTTCTCGATGCCGAACATGCCGGAGCCGAGCGGCGCGATATCCCACTGGCTCTGGAATTCAGCCCCGCGGAACGTGGCGTCGGCCTGCGAATAGATGGCTTCGTTGAGTTCCTCGCCCGGTGCGCTGCAATCGCCATCGCCGTTGCAGGTGTTACCGGTCAGCCGCCGATAGATAAAGCCCTTGAATTTCGTGTAATAGACCGTCGCCTCGAAGCGGAACGGACCTTGCGCGCGGCGAAGCCCCAGTTCCAGCGATTGCGCGGTTTCGATGCCGAGGCCGGTATTGCCTTTATCGAAAGTTTCGCTGGCATGGTGCGCGCCGCCCGAGAAAAGTTCGGCCGGCTTCGGCGCGCGCTCGACATATTGCGCGGTGAGACTGGCGACGAGGTCCATCGGCAGGTTCTGGATCAGGCCGAGGCTGGCGCTCATCGGCGTGAAGCTGCGCGTCGCGGGCGTGGAGGTCAATGTACCGACATTGTCGAATTCGCGCCCGGTGCCGGACAGGTTGACCTGTTCGATGCGGCCGGCCAGTTGCGCCTTGGTCGTGACGCTGAATTTGAATTCGTTGAAGATGTAGCCGGCGATGCGCCGGTTGGTGTTCGGATCCCACAGGCCGATGCCGTCCGGGCTGCCGGCGGTAAGTTTCTGGTGTCCGCCTTGCACGCCGACCGCCGTCGTCATGGCGGTAAAACGCAGGTCGAACGGCGCCAGTTGCGCCTCGACGCGGCCTTCCTGTTCCTTGTTGGTGAAAGTCTGGTGCACCGTATCGGAGGCGGGATCGGCCGGGTCCTCGAGACCGAGTTCGTTGTGCTTGTAGTCGGTCACGCCGCCCCAATAGCGGATTGCGTCGATGGCGGCGTTGGGTGCACGCCATTCGCCTTTGGCGTTGAGCTTGGTTTGCCTGGCGTCGATGCGCGCGTTTTCGTTTTCACCCTCGGCGCCGGGGATCGAATAGAGCGCGTTGTTCTGCGTCACCGAGAAACCGGCAAAGCCGTCATTGAAAATATAGGAGCCGCCGGCTGACTGGCCGTCGCTGCGCGTCCGCGAATTCGGCTGCTTGCCGTTGAACGCGCCTGGTTGAGTCGCGTTGACCAGATCGGCCGGGTCCGGCGCTGTCAGGTAAGGATAGTTCGGCACGCGATAGTCCTTGGTGTTGCGGCCGAAGGCGTCGGCATGCACGGCGATATTGCCCGCGCCGGCGTCGAGCAGCACCGCGCTGTCGAGACCGCTGTCGGCGCTGTTGTATCCGCCGCGCCACTCCGCGCCGACGCCACGCGGGGGCAGCATGGTCGGAATGCGGTTGTTGCTGGCTTCGACCACGCCGCCGATCGCCTGCGAGCCGAAGCGCAAGGTGGCCGGGCCGCGAATGACCTCGACCCGCTCGGTGGTCAGCGGATCGACCGGCACGAAATGATCTTCGCCAAGATCCGATGCGCCATTGGCGCCGATGCCGTCTTCCTGGATGCGGACGCGGTTGACGTCGAGACCGCGGATGATCGGCCGGCTGGCGGCGCCCGGGGCGAAGCTCGAGCCGGTGATGCCGGGCTTGCCGAACAACAGATCGCCGAGCGTGGCGGCGCCGCTGCGGCGGATTTCTTCGCTGGGCAGCACGGTCACGGTGGCGAACTGGTCGGTGACGATCGGCAGGGTGCCTTGTAGAAAGGGATCGCTCGAGGGCACGGCCGCGCCGCGCTGGATCGGGCTCGGCGCCGAGACGACGATCTCCGGCAGCACGACTTGGGCCAGCGCCGGCGCGCTGCCCGGAAGCAGGAAAACAGACAATAGCAAGCCGCGACGGAAACGAGCCGACATAGAACACCCCGATGCTTGAAGCCGGGCGGCAGGCGCCCAGATTACGTTATGTTATAATATAACAATACGGGGCCACGGCAGAGTCAAGGCTTGGCGCCTTACCGCCAAGGAACCTGCCGGAGCCGCTATCTGGCTGGCAAGGGTTTCGCCGGCACCCCCGAGCGACTACATTCGCTCAAATCACCGCGCCGGATCGCAACGGAGGCCGCCTTGCTCAATCGCTTCGATCATTCAATGCCGCCGAATGGCGAGGCCGAGGTGAAATATCTCGACGGCGATTTCCGTGTGGTGCGTCCCGGCAGCTTCGTGCGCTGCGCCGTGACCGGCGCGCCGATCGCGCTCGAGGAACTGAAATACTGGAGCGTCGACCGCCAGGAGGCCTATATCTCGCCCGAGGCGGTGTTGCAGCGGCATAAAGGGCACCTCGAAAAATAGCATGCCCCTCGGCCCCGTGCGAGTCTGCTGCCCTGACGGCATGATTCTAGGAGACTGACGATGGGGCAGCTCGGATTTTTCGATGCGGATAATCGGCTGGCGGCACTATCGGCGAAAGGCGATCCG
>CAMBQQ010000092.1 GCA_945870035.1 Rhizobium sp. Q54
GCTCGGTTGTGCCGAACCGCTCCGCCAAAGCTGACGCGGGCTCCGCGCTGGCCTGGATCGCCGCCCGCACCTTCGGCGTCGTCGTTGCTTGGCTGTGAAGTTGGATCAACATGCCCGAACCCCGCTTCGAATGTCCCTCAGGATCGATCTTGCCATGAAAAAAGCAGAGCGACGAGGGTCTATGTGATCATCTGGGATGGAACATGTAAGGAACGAGTCATGAGTTGGTTGCGCAAAGGGTTTGTTCGCAAAGGCCTTATGGCGCCGGTTATCGGCGGCGCGGCGCTTGCCGCAACCATGACCGGCGGTCTGGCCGCCGATATGCCGGGCAATACGCTGCCGCCTCCGTCGCTTTCAGCGCGGCCCGTGCAACGCACCGAAATTTATTCCGGCTGGTATCTGCGCGGCGATGTTGGCTATCGCTTCGGGCGAAGCGACGGCGCCGAGCCCGCGGCCGGCTTTGCCGCACCGACTAGTGAAAAGATGGGCAACAGCATTGCCGCTGGCCTCGGCGCCGGCATCAAAACCGAATGGCTGCGCACCGATTTCACCATCGATGTGGCGACGCCGATGAAATACGAAGCCGAGCCGGGCGGCACGTCCGCCAAAGTTTCGGCGACGACGTTTATGTTCAACGGCTATCTCGATCTCGGCACCTGGTACCGCGCCACGCCCTATATCGGCGCCGGCGCCGGCGCCGCGCGCGTGCGCATCTCCGATTATACATCGACGGCGATGCCGCCGTTCAGCGGCGACAATGCGCGCGCTCAATGGAATTTCGCCTGGGCCGGCATGGCCGGCGTGGCTTACGCGATATCGCCCAACACCATGGTCGATGTCGGTTACCGCTACATCAACTTCGGCGACGCCACGACCGGCAGCGATGCTTTCGGCAGCGTGACGTTGAAGCAAATCGCCGCGCATGAAGTGCGGGTTGGCCTGCGTTGGAGTTTCGATGACCTGCCATTATCGCGTTAAGGCGAACAGCGGCGCGGCGCGTTTGCGCGCCGGCCTGATGGCGGGTGCGCTGCTGCTGGCGCTGCCGCAAGGTCAGGCGCGCGCGGCGGACTGGCTCGACGATACGTTGCGCGGTTCGTTTTCGCCGGCGCCGGTACGCTGGGACGGCATCAATCTCGGCGTCAGCGCCGGCCTCAGCAGCATGGACACCGATTTCGGCAACAGCACCGGTCAGCAAGTCGCTCATATCTTGCGCAACAGCACGCTTGAGAGCGAGGCGAGTCCCTCGACTTGGGCGGCGCTGCCGCACAACATCACCAACAGCAAGAATTACGGCGCCTTCCTCGGTTATAATTATCAGTGGGACGCGCTCGTCCTCGGCTTCGACGCCGCTTACAACAAGTTGCCGGGGGCAAGCACTCAGGCCAGCGATGGCATGACGCGTGTCGTGACGACTTCAGACTCGGTGCAGCATACGGTGACGCTCGCCGCATCGTCGTCGATTACGCTGCTCGACTATGCGACGATGCGCATGCGCGCCGGCTATGCGTTCGGCCAGTTCCTTGGTTACGCCTTTGTCGGCGGCGCGGTCGGCCGATTCAACTATTCGACAACTTCGACCGTGACCGATTCCCAACTCGACGGCGGCGTCACCACCGTTTTCGGGCCGATCACCCAAACCGATAGCAAGAACAATGCCATCGTCGGCGGCTTCACTGCCGGCCTCGGCATGGATGTCGCCTTGCTGCCGAACGTGTTCCTGCGCGGCGAATGGGAATATGTCGGCTTCGCCCAGGTCAATGGCATCCGCGCCAGCATCAATACCGGCCGCGTCGGTATCGGTATGCGGTTTTAGCGAGAGCGAAACCGCACGCCTCGCATTCCAATTACGCACAAAGCCGTAGTTGACCCCAAACGCCGGTTCGACTATCTCCGCCAGTGGGACACCTCTCCCCAACGAGAGGCTTACTATCTGGAAGGATAGATTATGACAGCGACCAAACCCGGCGTGCGGCCGGAAAATCCGCATTTTTCGTCCGGCCCCTGCGCCAAGCGCCCCGGCTGGTCCCTCCAAGCTCTTACCGACGCGGCCCTCGGCCGCTCCCACCGCGCCAAGATCGGCAAGGCGAAGCTCAAGCGCGCCATCGATCTGACCGGTGAAATCCTCGGCGTGCCCGCAGGTTATAGAATCGGCATCGTGCCCGCTTCCGATACCGGCGCCGTCGAAATGGCGTTGTGGTCGATGCTCGGTGCGCGGCCCGTCACCATGCTGACCTGGGAGAGCTTCGGCGAAGGTTGGGTCACCGACGTCGAGAAGCAGTTGAAGCTGAAGGATGTCACGGTGCTGAAGGCGCCGTACGGCGAATTGCCTGACCTCGGCAAAGTCGATTTCAAGACCGACGTCGTGTTCACCTGGAATGGCACGACCTCCGGCGTGCGCGTGCCGAACGGCGACTGGATCGCCGCCGACCGCGAAGGCCTGACCATTTGCGACGCCACTTCGGCGGCTTTCGCGCAGAAGCTCGATTGGGCCAAGCTCGATGTCGTCACCTTCTCCTGGCAGAAAGCGTTGGGCGGCGAGGGCGCGCACGGCATGTTGATTTTATCGCCGCGCGCGGTCGAACGTCTCGAGACGTACAAACCGGCCTGGCCGCTGCCGAAGATCTTCCGCATGACCAAGGGCGGCAAGCTCAACGAAGGCATTTTCCAGGGCGAGACCATCAACACGCCGTCGATGCTGTGCGTCGAGGATTATCTCGATACCTTGAACTGGGCCAAGTCAGTCGGCGGTCTTGATGCCACCGTGGCGCGCTCGGATGCCAACGCCAGGGCGATCGCACAGTGGGTTGCGAAGACTTCTTGGATCGGCCATCTCGCCAAGGTCGAAGCGACGCGCTCGAATACGTCCGTGTGTCTTGTTGTGACGGACCCGGCGGTGACGGCGCTGCCGCTCGATGCGCAGGCGGCTTTCGCCAAGTCGCTCGCCGGCCTGCTCGAGAAGGAAGGCGTCGCCTACGACATAGCCTTCTATCGGGACGCGCCGCCGGGCCTGCGCATCTGGTGTGGCTGTACGGTCGAGACCAGCGATGTCGAGGCGCTGATGCCTTGGCTCGACTGGGCCTTCGCCGAGGCCAAGGCCGCGCTGCCCAAGGCAGCTTGATTCTTCAAACGTGCGTTGAACCGTCATCCTGAGGTGCGCGCCAACGGCGCGCCTCGAAGGATCGGACGGCCACAAATCGAAAACTTATTTGCCGTTCATCCTTCGAGGCTCGTTTCGCTCGCACCTCAGGATGACGGATTACAAAGGACGAAACTAAAATGACCGCTCCCCGCGTTCTCATCTCCGACGCTCTCTCCGACGCCGCCGTCCAGATCTTTAAGGATCGCGGCATTGACGTCGATTTCCAGCCCAATCTCGGCAAGGACAAAGACAAGCTCGCCGAGATCATCGGCAATTACGACGGTCTCGCCATCCGCTCGGCGACCAAGGCGACCGCCAAGATTCTTGAGAAGGCGACGAAGCTCAAGGTCATCGGCCGCGCCGGCATCGGCGTCGACAATGTCGAGATCCCGGCGGCGACCGCGCGTGGCATCATCGTCATGAACACGCCGTTCGGCAATTCGATCACCACCGCCGAACACGCCATCACGCTCATGCTGGCGCTGGCGCGCGAAATCCCGCAGGCCGATGCCTCGACCCAGGCCGGCAAGTGGGAGAAGAACCGCTTCATGGGCGTCGAGATCACCGCCAAGACGCTCGGTGTCATCGGTTGTGGCAATATCGGCTCCATCGTCGCCGACCGCGCACTCGGCCTGCGCATGAAAGTGATCGCCTTCGATCCGTTCCTGTCGCCGGAACGCGCCAAGGACATCGGCGTCGAAAAGGTCGAGCTCGACGATCTGTTGAAGCGTGCCGACTTCATTACGCTGCACACGCCGCTGACCGACAAGACTCGCAACGTTATCGACGCCGCCGCCATCGCCAAAATGAAGAAGGGCGTGCGCATCATCAACTGCGCGCGCGGCGGTCTGGTCGATGAGCAGGCGCTCGTCGATGCGCTGAATTCCAAGCATGTCGCCGGTGCCGCCTTCGATGTCTTTGTCGAGGAACCGGCGACCAAGAATGTGCTGTTCGGCCATCCCAACGTCATCTGCACGCCGCATCTCGGCGCCTCGACGGCCGAGGCGCAGGAGAATGTCGCGCTCCAGGTCGCCGAGCAGATGTCGGACTACCTGCTGACCGGCGCGATTTCCAACGCGATAAACTTCCCGTCGATCACCGCGGAAGAGGCGCCCAAGCTCAAGCCCTTCGTCGCGCTCGCCGAGAAGCTCGGCTCTTTCGCCGGCCAGTTGACCGAGAGTGGTATCAGCAAGGTCACCATTACTTATGAAGGCCAGGTCGCCGAGATGAAGATCAAGGCTTTGACTTCGGCGGCATTGACCGGCCTGCTGCGGCCGATGCTCGGTGACGTCAATTTCGTCTCGGCGCCGGTGGTGGCCAAGGAACGCGGCATCGTCGTCGAAGAAACGACGCGCGAAATGTCCGGCGATTACGACAGCCTGATCACGGTGACGGTGGTGACGGAGAACCAGACGCGCTCGGTGTCCGGCACCGTGTTCGCCGACGGCCGTCCGCGCATCGTCAACATCAAGGGCATCCGCATGGACGCCGAGTTCGCGCCGTCGATGGTCTACATCACCAACCTCGACAAGCCAGGCTTTATCGGCCGATTCTCGTCAACGCTCGGCGAGGCCGGCATCAACATCGCCACGTTCCATGTCGGCCGCGAAGCGCCCGGCGGTTCGGCGGTGGCCTTGATCGAGATCGACGGCGAATTGCCGGCCAAGGTGCTGGAGCAGGTGCGCGCGCTGCCGCAGGTGCAGAGCGCCAAGCCGCTGCATTTTTGAGGGGCGACCTAACCTGGCCCCCTTCATTTTGGGGCTGGGTAGGCCTATTGTGACGGCATGACAAAGCTGCTTCAAAAGGCACTCGATGCGGTACGTTTGTTGCCGCCTGAGAATCAGGACGAAATCGCGCGAGCGATGCTCGCATTGGCGGGCGACGAAACTGAGCCGGAAGATATCGATCCGGCGCATCTGGCGGACGTTCTGGCAAGCCTGGCTCAAGCCCAGCGTCGCGAGTTCGCGAGCGATGCGCAGGTTGAGGCCGCCTTTCGCAGTTTTGACAAATGAAACTGCGGTTTACGCCGCGAGCCACTGAAGACATCTTCGACATCGCCAACTATTTTTCAAGCCGCAATGAGGAGGCGGGTCAGCGTGTGCGAGCGGCGATCTATGAGTGCCTGCAAACGATACTTTTGTTTCCGCATTCTGGGCGCCCGCAAAAGCTCGGTCAGGTTCGCAAATTCGTGACGCCGCGCTACAAATACCTGATCTATTATCTGGCCGAAGATAGCGCCGATGAAATCGTCGTCCTGAACGTGAAGCACCCAGCGCGCGAGCGAGAGCACCAGGACATGGAGTCGTCGCGCCTTGGTGACTAGAAATACACCTGTGTTTTCAATATGTTGAAGGCGTCGCCCGATATCCCCCGGCGGGCCTCCTTTGCCTTGCCTCGGCGGCTCCTATCCTTTATCCGAGGGTGGACCTGACCGGCACCGCCCGGCGTCAGTGTCTAAACGCTGACGCGGAGATGAAGTTTTCATGGCGAATGTGGTGGTTGTCGGCTCCCAGTGGGGCGACGAAGGCAAAGGCAAGATCGTCGACTGGCTGTCCGAGCAGGCCGATGTCGTCGTCCGTTTCCAGGGCGGCCACAATGCCGGGCACACGCTCGTCATCGGCAACGCTGTCTACAAGCTGTCGCTGCTGCCGTCCGGCGTGGTGCGCGGCGGTAAGTTGTCGGTGATCGGCAACGGCGTGGTTGTCGACCCTCAGGCGCTGCTCAACGAAATCGCCGCCTTGCAGAAGCAGGGCGTGAACGTGTCGCCGGACAATCTGCGCATTGCTGAAAATGCCGTACTGATCCTGCCGCTGCATCGCGAACTCGAAGCCATCCGCGAAGACTCATCGGCGCGCATCGGCACCACCAAGCGCGGCATCGGCCCGGCTTACGAAGACAAGGTCGGTCGCCGTGCCATTCGCTTCATGGACCTTGCCGACCTGCCGGCGCTGACGCCCAAGATCGACCGCCTGTTGGCGCATCACAACGCCTTGCGCCGCGGCAACGGTCTCGCCGAAATCGTGCCCGCCACGGTGTACGATTATCTCGCCGAGCTGGCGCCGAAAGTGCTGCCTTACATGGATTCGGTGTGGTCGCTGCTCGACGCCAAGCGCCGCGAGGGCAAGCGCATTCTGTTCGAAGGCGCGCAGGGCGCGCTGCTCGACATCGACCACGGAACTTATCCGTATGTGACCTCTTCTAATACTGTGGCGGCGCAAGCCGCGACCGGATCGGGCCTTGGTCCGAATGCCATCGATTACGTCCTCGGCATCACCAAGGCCTATACGACGCGCGTGGGAGAGGGACCGTTCCCGACCGACCAGATGCACAACGACATCGGCAAGACGCTCGGCGAACGCGGCCGCGAATTCGGCACCGTCACCGGCCGCGCCCGCCGTTGCGGCTGGTTCGACGCCGTCCTGGTGCGCCAGACCGTGCGCACCTCGGGCATCGACGGCATCGCGCTGACCAAGCTCGACATCCTCGACGGCTTCGACGAAATCAAGGTCTGCGTCGGCTACAGACTGGACGGCCGCGAGATCGACTATTTGCCGGCCGGCGAGCGGGCGCAGGCCGATGTCGAGCCGGTTTACGAGACCATCGACGGCTGGAAAGAGCCGACCGCCGGCGCCCGCTCCTGGGCGCAGCTGCCGGCCCAGGCGATCAAATACGTGCGCCGGATCGAGGAACTGATCGGCTGCCCGGTCACGCTCCTATCGACCAGCCCGGAGCGCGAAGATACTGTTCTGATGAAGAACCCGTTCGAGACGTGACCGTCAAAAACTGTCCGCTGCTGTCGAGAAACAGGCTAGTCTGACGCGCATGGCTGATTATTACCCTCTTATTGCCCGCGCCGTCGCCGGCCTGGAAAAGAACACGGGCGAGAACCGGCGCGCTCTGTACGAGCGGGCGCGCGCGGCTCTGGTCAACCAGTTGCGCGGCGTCGAGCCGGCGCTCGATGAATCCGACATCACCCGCGAACGCCTGGCGCTGGAAGAAGCGATCCGTAAACTCGAGGTCGAAGCCGCCAAGCGCGTACGCGCCGAGCCGGTCGAGCCCGAAGATGCGACGCCATCGCTGCGCGATCAGGGCCTGTGCGATTTCCGCCACACGGTGGCCGAGGCGCAAGGCCTTGGCGAGGCCAGCGCCGAAGCATCGCGTTCGGCGCGCGCCGCCTATGACGACATGGAAGGCGTACCAGCGGCGCCCGCCACGGATGACGTGCAGGATCGCATTCAGGACCGCACCGATTATGGCCGCGACCATGGTCAAAGCGATCTTCAGGATCACGACGAACGTCCCGCCGACAACGCCGAACATTATTTCGAACCGCCGGAAACCGAGCCGCCGTCCGGCGAGGCTGATCCAGCCCATGCCGACCTGCCGGATCTCGCCGCGGCATCGGACGCAGCGCTCGCTGCCGCACATCCTGATCATCCCGAAGACTCACCGCCGTCGCGGCCGGCTTACCGGCGCAGCCAGACGGCGGCGGAACAGGACGACGACGACGCTTATACGCGCCCGGCGCGTTCCTATGGCGGCATCATCAAGGTCGTCGTGCTGCTGATGCTGATCGGTGCGGTTGCCGCCGGCGCCTACTGGCAGCGCGACGCCATCATGAACGTGGCGTCGTCGACGATGACCGCCTTGCGCGGCACGCCAGCGGCTCCACCGCCAAAGCCGGTAACGACCGCGGCCGAGCCCGCGGGCCGGGCGAAAATATCCGACCGTATTGGCGACTCGACGCCGTCCTCGTCGGCGACCGCGCCGGCCGCGGCGGTGGCGCAGAAGGTCGTGCTGTACGACGAAGATCCGAACGATCCGAAGGGTAAGCGCTATGTCGGCTCGGCCGTCTGGCGCACCGAGACGGTGTCGCCCGGGCCGGGCCTGGCGCCCGAACTGGCGATCCGCGCCGATGTCGATATTCCGGAACGGCGCATGCGCATGGTCTGGTCTCTGCGCCGCAATACCGACAAGGCGCTGCCGGCAAGCCACACGCTTGAGATCATGTTCACGCTGCCCGCCGATTTCGCCGACGGCGGCATCAGCAATGTGCCGGGCGTGCTGATGAAGCAGAACGAGCAGGCGCGCGGCGTGCCGCTCGCCGGGCTGGCGGTGAAAGTGACCAACGGCTATTTCCTGATCGGCCTTTCGGCGGTCGACATCGACAAGCAACGAAATATCTCGCTGCTCAAGGAGCGCGACTGGTTCGAAATTCCGATCGTCTACACCAACAACAAGCGCGCCATCCTCGCGATCGAAAAGGGCACGCCCGGCGGCCGCGCCTTCGAGGAAGCCTTCAGGGCCTGGGGCGAGTAGGGCTGTCAGCCCGCTTCCGAAAATCCTCTTGTTGAATGGGAATCGATCAAGTTCCTGGCCGGCCAGGCATCGCGCAGGACGTCACAAACGATCCCGCGTGTGCTATTCGGACCAGCTTTTCCGAGCCGTCGTTATTAGACTTCCCGTGCATGCGGGGCTGCCGCTCGCGATATTTCGATTGTGCGCGCGTGATTGCAGCGGCCTTTTTGGTCGGTTTTCGCAAAAGACGGAGCCTCTAGATGAGTATCCAGTCATTCGCCTCGAACGCTAATATAAGGCGGTTTCAGAATTTGCTGGAGACCTCGGTCGACGAGATAGAGCGTGAAACCTTGCACAAGCTTCTGGTCGAAGAAATAGCGAAGTCGGAGATGCAGGAACCGGATCCCGATCGCCAATGAGCGAGCCGAAGTGCGCGGCCCGCTCTCGTTATTTTACTTCGCCCACGGAAACAGCACGGCCGGGAAATCCACCGCCGAGCGTTTGCCTTTTTCCGTGACGTGCTGGATCGGCCGCGGCGTGCCGTCGGATACGATCAGCTTGCGATAGAGATGCCAGGTGGCAAGCCCCAGCACCGGCATCACCACGGTGAGGCCAATGAACAACGGCAACGAACCGATCAGCAGCAGCGCCGCGACGATCGCGCCCCACAAGGCCATCGGCCCCGGATTGCGCTTGACCGCGCGGATCGATGTCAGCAGCGCGCCCGCGGCGCCGACATCGCGGTCGAGCAGCAGCGGAAACGATACGGCGCTGATCGCCAGCACCATGACGGCGAACAGGAAGCCGATTAAATTGCCGGCGATGATCAGATTCCACCCGGCACTCGTCGTCAGCACGTCGCGCACGAAAGCGCCGATCGATTCCGGCGAGCCATAACCGAAATTGGCGATGTAGAGCGCGTTGGCAATCGCGATCCAGATGCCGAAGATCGCCAGCAGCAGCAGGCCGAGCGCGACGATGCCGCCGAACGACGACGAGTGCAGCACGTCGAAGGCATGCGAGATCGTTGTCGGCTCGCCGTTCTCGCGGCGGCGGCTCAATTCATAAAGGCCGAGCGCGGCGACCGGGCCGATCAAGGCAAAGCCGGTGACCAGCGGATAGAGCAATGGCAGCACTGCGTAGCCGAAGGCGAGCCGCGCCAATAACAGACCGACAACAGGATAAATCAAACACAGGAAAATCGCGTGCGTCGGCATCGCGTTGAAGTCGGCAAGTCCAAGACGCAGCGCGTCCTTGAGGTCGGTGACGCCGATACGGCGGATCGTCAGTTCCGTGCTGGTGTCGTTCGCGCCGAGCAGTACTTGAGAGTGCGCCATGAGAGGGGCCTCCTGAATGCTGTTCAGGCTGCCGCGGCGTTTCGACGCAAAGCCGACTTATAAACATTCCGGCCGCGGTCTAGTCCGCCACGAGCCTGAGGCGAATCTAGCATGCGGCGGGGCAGGGCGGCTTCACGATTTCGCGCGCCTTGCGACTTCGAGCACCGAAGGTACTGAAGCACCTCCTTTGCCTGGAACAAATCCACAAAGGCTGGAGTTAGCTGGCTGAGACCGGAAAAAATTTGACACGGCTAACCTGACTCGGAGTGAGGGGCAGGTCATTTGGCACGTAGCATCTTAGCCCGATGCCTTGCAGGAGAATCCATGCAGACGAATTCAATGTCTTTTTCTCGTAGCGCGCGGCTGCTCACAATTTCCACGCTTGCTAGTTTGAGCCTGACGACGATTGCTGCGGCCCAGATGAATGGCCAAGGGGGCGCTCAAGGTCCTGGCCCCGGTCAGGGCGGTGGCATGATGGGCGGCGGTTGGGGATGGGGCATGGGTAACGGTGGTTACGGCATGGGCGGCTTTGGCGGGATCGGCGTTCTAATTTTGGCTTTGGTTGTTCTTGTCGCCGTCATGGCATTTCGCCGCCGCACCCCATAGCGCGATCTTTACGCGGTGTTACCAACTTCAGTGAGGTTCGATGAAATACTATATCGCCAAGACCGTAAAAGGTGACTTCGCCGCCGTCGTCGACCGTGCCATCGAAGCGCTTAAAGTTGAGGGCTTTGGTGTGCTCACCGACATCGATGTCAAGGCGACGATGAAGAAAAAGCTCGACTTGGATTTCCGGGACTATCGAATTCTCGGCGCCTGTAATCCGCCCCTGGCGCATCAGGCACTGACCGCCGACGACAAAATCGGCACCATGTTGCCGTGCAATGTGATCGTGCAGGATCTCGGCGGCGGGCAGATCGAAGTCGCCGCCATCGACCCGGCGGTATCGATGGCGCAGGTCGGCAACAAGACGCTTCAAACGATTGCCGATTCCGTAACCGGCAAGCTTCAGCGGGTGATCTCAGCGATCTGACGCTAGGCGGCAAAGAAAAAGGCCGCCGGTGACGGCGGCCTTTTGTAATAGATTGGCAGCGCCTAACTACAACAGCAACCGCTTTTCTCGCTCTTCGCAGGCTTATCGTTGCAGCACTCGCTCTTTTGCGAATTGGCAGCCTGTTGTTCGACGATCGCTTGGCCCATTGACGGCGCGACGGTCGCGGAAACTTTATTCAGCTCAGATTTGGAAGGGCCGCCACAGCACGAACCAGACATGATCGATCTCCAAATGTTGAAGCGGTTTCGCTTTCATAAACTGATATGGAGATGAGGCGCGGCAATACAAGACGAAATGCCAAGGTGTGTCAGGCGCTGCCCACCTCGAGGCATGTTTTTTCTACTACGACGGCGGCTTCTTGGTGGCGATTTGCCTGCAAGCTTTTTTTGGAGCCTAGCGGCCCTTCTTGCGGCCCATGGCTTTGCGGGAGGCTTTCTTTACCGCGCGTTTAACGGCCTTCTTGACTGTGCGCTTTACCTTGCGCTTCTTCACCTTGCGCTTCTTCTTGGAGGCGCCGCCCATCAACGATTTTTGCGCCGCTACGATGCGCTTGCGCAATTGAATGATGATCTTCTCGGCCGAGTCGATGGTCTGCTCGGCGGCGCGGATATAGCGGCGCTGCGCTGCCTTGTCCGACGCCTTCTCGGCTGTGTTCATGAAGCGGTTGTATTGCTTGCGCGCCGCGCCGAGCAGCAGGTTGAGCTGGCGTCCGGCGCGGTGTTCGATTTCCCCGACAATCTTCGGCGTCTTCATGGCAATGCTCTCTCCAAAGTTCCCGGGAGAGAAGCGCCGACGCGGCAAAAGGTTCCATGAAGGGGAACTTGGGTTCCTCGCCATAGGTCATAGGGGAGGTGCGAGATGACAAAAATGGCCGGGGTTGCCCCCGGCCATTTGTATTCTCTGTCGATGCGGTCGTGAGACCTTAGTGCACCGTCGCGCTGCCGGCCGTCACCTGCGGCGTCGGCTTTGGCGTTTCCAGTTCGGCGATCGACGACTTGACCGCCTTCTGCACCTTCTCGAAGGCGCGCACCTCGATCTGGCGCACGCGCTCGCGCGACACGCCGAACTCGGTGGCGAGGTCCTCGAGCGTGATCGGATCGTCGGCCAGCCGGCGCGCCTCGAAGATGCGCCGTTCGCGATCGTTGAGCACGTCGAGCGCCGAGATCAGCACCTGATGGCGATTGCCGCTCTCTTCGCTGTCGGCCAGGATGTGTTCCTGGCTCGGCGAATTGTCGACCAGCCAATCCATCCACTCGCCGCTTTCGCCGTCGTCGCGGATCGAGGCGTTGAGCGACGCATCGCCGCCGAGACGGCGGTTCATGTCGACAACGTCCTGCTCGGTGACGCCAAGCTGCGTAGCGATGTGCTTGACCTGATCGGGCCGCAGATCGCCTTCTTCCAGCGCCGAGATCTTGCTCTTCGCCTTGCGCAGGTTGAAGAACAGCTTCTTCTGGTTGGCCGTGGTGCCCATCTTCACCAGCGACCACGAACGCAGGATGTACTCCTGGATCGCCGCCTTGATCCACCACATCGCATAGGTCGCGAGGCGGAAGCCCTTTTCCGGCTCGAACCGCTTGACCGCCTGCATCAGGCCGACATTGCCTTCGGACACGACTTCCGAGATCGGCAGGCCGTAGCCGCGATAGCCCATGGCGATCTTGGCCACGAGCCGCAGATGGCTGGTGACGAGCTTGTGCGCGGCTTCACGATCGCCGTGTTCGCGCCAGCTGCGCGCCAGCATGTACTCCTGCTGCGGCTCCAGCATCGGGAACCGGCGGATTTCTTCTAAATAGTGCGAAAGACCGGATTCGGCCTTGATTGCCGGCATTGCGGCTGAACGGGCCATGGTAGCGCCCTCCTTCATGTTGCCCCCGACGGATCGGCGGGCGGTTATCACCGTCGCTCCCCGAGCCGACGGTGCATTCTTGCTGCGACCGCGAAAGCTTGATCGCAGGTGCAGCATAAGGCTTGGGTCAGGGGAGTGGAAGCATTCCGCCGTCACGTCGCCGTGACCCCGCAGTTGCGGATTAAGTCTTTGTTTCAGCGTAGCTATTTTGATCGTGTCGGTGCTGCCGGGTGCCTTTCGGCGGGGCAGGTCACCATGATAACGACACAAAGCGCCCGATCGTTCCGGGCGGAACGCGGGTTAAAAAAGGGAATCGAAGACGTTGGATTGCTCACTGACGTTTAGATAAGAGCGCACGGCAGGGTTTCAAGTCCCGGCAATGCCCTCAGCCCTTTCTTAAGGTCTCCACCAGCAGGCTCATGTCCGGCGGCAGCGGCGCTTCGAAGCGCAAGTGCTCATGGGTGATCGGATGCTCGAAGCCGAGCACGGCGGCATGCAGCGCCTGACGGCCGAGCGCCTCGAGCGCGGCGCGCGCCGGCGGCGACAACCGCGTGCCTTTGGTCTTGAAGCCGGTGGCATAGGTCTCGTCGCCCATGATCGGGTGGCCGATATGGGCCAGATGGACGCGGATCTGGTGCGTGCGCCCGGTTTCCAGCATGCAGGCGATCAGGCTGGCGATCGGCAATCCGGCGTCCTTGCCCTCGGTGGCGACATAGCGCTCGCGCATTTCCCAATGGGTGATGGCGTCACGGCCGCCTTCGCGCACTGCCTGCTTTTCGCGGTTTATGGCGCTGCGGTCGAGCGGCGCATCGATGGTGCCTTTGGCGCGGTCGGGCGCGCCCCAGACCACGGCGAGATAGCCGCGCTGCAGGCCGCTTTCCAGCTTGTCGGCGAACTGCTTGGACAAATGGCGGTGGGCGCGGTCGTTCTTGGCGACGACCATCAGGCCGGTGGTGTCCTTGTCGAGCCGGTGCACGATGCCCGGCCTTTTGACGCCGCCGATGCCGGACAGGCTGTCGCCGCAATGCGCGATCAGCGCGTTGACCAAAGTGCCGTTAGCATGCCCGGCGGAAGGGTGCACCACCATGTCCTTCGGCTTGTTGATGACGATGAGCTGGTCGTCCTCGTAGACGATGTCGAGCGGGATGGCCTCGCCGCGCGGCACGGCTTCCTCCGGCTCCGGCAGGTTGACGCTGACGGTGTCGCCTGCTTTGACGTCGGCGGAAGGATCGCGGATCGTCGTTCCGTCGATGACGACCTGGCCGTCCAGGATCAGCGCTTTCAGCCGAGAGCGCGACAGGGCCGGAATACGCTGCGCCAGCACGCGGTCGAGCCGCCCGCCGGCTTCTTCCGGCAGGATGGTCACTTGCTCGATTGCTTCGTTCGCTTCGTCCGTCATGCTCGCTATATCGTCTCTTCAACTCTCAAGGCCGCCGAATGTCCGACGATGCAAAGCCACTCGATCCGGAGCAGACGCGGCAGCTCGCCCGCATCCGCCGCTTCATGATGATCGCTTCCGTTACCACGTTTGTCGCCATTGGCATCGTTTTCGCCATCATCGGCTACAAGGTTTACAAATCGGGCGACAATACTCAGGCGGGGGCGACGGCGCTGCCGTTGGCCGCCGCCGGACTGCCGGCCGGGGCCAAGGTGCTGTCCACCGCCATTGGCGACCGGCGGGTGGTACTGACGGTTGAGACCGCGGGCGCCATCGAATTGCATAGTTTCGACCTCGAAACGCTGCGCCCGATTGCCCGTTTGCGGCTGGAATCGAAGCCTTAAGCCGGGTTATGCCGCATTCGCGGGGCCTTGCACGCTTGCGCAAGTGCCGGATCGCGGCTATCTCGAAGCCCCTGAGCAAGCTCCCTTCGTCTAGCGGTTAGGACGCGGCCCTCTCAAGGCTGAAACAGGGGTTCGATTCCCCTAGGGAGCGCCAGGCATTTTCCTGCGCTATGCAGCCGCCGCGCTGCTTGATATTTTCGCCGCGCGTAAACGATGCATGTCAGCGCAGGCGATCCTCCAAATGCAGATTTTGACCACGGCCGAGGCCGCCGTCTATCTCCGTCTCAAGGAGCGCAAGATCTATGAGATGGTGGCTGAAGGCAGTGTGCCCTGCACCAAGGTCACCGGCCGCTGGCTGTTTCCCAAGGCCGAACTGGATCACTGGCTGGCGGCCAGCGTCTCGCGCCCGGCCGGGCTGACGCGGCCGGAAGCGCCGCCGATCGTCGCCGGCAGCCACGATCCGTTGCTCGACTGGGCTTTGCGCGAGAGCGGCTCCGGCCTTGCCACGCTCGCCGTGGGCAGCGAAGCCGGTTTCGACCGCTTCATCGCCGGCGAGGCGGTGGCCGCATCGATGCACCTGCATGCGCTCGACGATATCGCCGCCGATGCCAATGTCGCGGCCTTGTCGGCGCGCAGCGACATGCAGGACGCGGTCCTGATCGGCTTCTGCCGCCGCGAGCAGGGCTTCGTGGTGGCGGCCGGCAATCCGCTCAAGCTGAACAACATCGACGACGTTGTCGTCAAACGCGCACGCATGACGATGCGGCCGAAAGGCGCCGGTGCGCAGTTGCTGTTGCTGGTGCTGCTGCAACAGGCGCGTCACACGCTCGACAATGTCGTGTCGGCCGGTCCGGTGTGTCCGACGGGGCCGGATATCGCCCAGGCGATCCGCGCCGGCCGCGCCGATATCGGGGTGGCGACGCGCGCCGTCGCCACCGCCGCCGGTCTCGATTTTGTGCCGGTGATGTGGGAGGCCTTCGACCTGCTGATGCGGCAGCGTGACAGCTTCCGCCCGCCGGTGCAGGCGCTGCTGACATTTCTGCGTTCGGATGAATTCAAGGCGCGCGCAGGCGAATTGGGCGGCTACGATCTCGGCCCCGCCGGTGCGGTGCGGTTTGTGCGATGAGGCGGCATTTGTCGCTGGCGCGATTGCGCGTTAGAACAATCGCATGGGCACCAATGACACCGCCGCCTGGCCGACCGAACTGCGCCTGCACAAGGACCGCAGGACGCTAACCGTTTCGTTTGAAGGCGCAGGCTCCTTCGACCTGCCGGCCGAATATTTGCGGGTCAAAAGCCCGAGTGCGGAAGTGCAGGGTCATTCGCCCGACCAGCGCAAGACGGTGCCGGGCAAGGTCAATGTCGGCATCATGGAAGTGCTGCCGGTCGGCAATTACGCGGTGCGGCTGGTGTTCGACGACATGCACTCGACCGGTATTTTCGACTGGAGCTATCTGCTCGATCTTGGCCGCAATCATGCCCGCTACTGGCAGGATTATCTCGACGAGCTGGCGGCCAAGAACATGACGCGCGATCCGCCGGTGCGGCGCAAATAGAATGTCGAGAATGCTTGTGCGTGCCGGTTACGGCAGGCGCGATTTGCGCGACAGCGAATAGCCGAGCATCACCGCTTCGATCAGCATGGCGATCTGCATGTTCTTCGGCGAAGCGAGCACGCCTTGCGGCTTCTCGGTCACCACCGATTTGGCGCGGGTCGCCAGAAACACCGTCAGCACGATAAGCGCGGCGACGGCGTAGATCGCCGCCATGATGAGATAGGCGTAGAGCGCGCCGAATTCATTGGTCAGCGCCAGAGTGCCGGCGCCATTGGCATAGTAAAGCGCGATGACGGCAAAGGCCGCCAGCAACGCCACGCTCAAGGCGCGGCGCAGCAGGCGGCCGAACAGTTGGTTGAATGTCACGCTCGTGATGTCGTTGAGCTGCATGTCCTTGGCCTTTTAGCCTTGGATTACGAACGCCTGCTCATGCCGTACAGGAAGCCGACGCCGGCGGCGATCGCCAGCATGGTCAACGGACGGTGTTCGACTTCGCTGACGACCTTCTTGATCGCATCGCCGCCGATATTCGCGGCCTTGTCGGTCACGGTTTCGGACACCGAATGCGCGCCGTCGCGCACGCGCTCCATGATGCCGGACAAGGCATCGTTGACGAAATCGGAAATCTCGCCGGCGCCGCCGGACACTTCGCGCTTGGCCTGGCCGCCGAGGCGCTTCAGGCGGGATTCAAGATCGCCCATCAATTCCTGGATGGCGGCGATTTCGTCGGCGGTGGAAGCGGCTACTTTGCTACGCGTGCTCATGATTCCCCTCGAATACTGATAAAATGCGGATGTGCCGGTTCAACGCCGCTGCGCCGTAATAGTTCCATGCGGGGGCTAGCCCGGGATAACCGGCTCGTCGGAGGGGAAAATGTGCTGTAGCGCGACCATCGCCACGATCAAAAGCGGCACCGCCAGAAAGGCGCCGACCGGGCCCCACAGCCAGGTCCAGAAGATCAGCGACAGGAACACGGTGAGCGGCATCAAGGTCAGTTGCCTTCCCATGATGCCGGGCGTGATGAAGTGGCCTTCCAGCGTGGTGAAGGCGAGGTAAGCGAGCGGCGCGATCAGCGCATGCGCGAAGGTCGGGAACGTCACCAGGCCGACGGCGAGCAGCACCAACTGCATGATCAGCGCGCCGATATAGGGAATGAAATTCAGCAGGAAGGCGAGCACGCCCCAGGCGATCGGGTTCGGCAGGCCGACTGCGAAAGCGATAAGAAAAGCCGCGGCGCCGACGACGAGATTGATCACCGCGACGACGCTGAGA
>CAMBQQ010000093.1 GCA_945870035.1 Rhizobium sp. Q54
TCGCCGCCCGCACCTTCGGCGTCGTCGTTGCTTGGCTGTGAAGTTGGATCAACATGCCCGAACCCCGCTTCGAATGTCCCTCAGGATCGATCTTGCCATGAAAAAAGCAGAGCGACGAGGGTCTATGTGATCATCCGGGATGGAACACATATCGTACTGCCGATCGAAGATAGATCAATTGCTCAATCAAAACGCGATTAAAAAAACTGTCGTCATCTAATTGGGCGCGGGTCTTCATTTCCCGTGCTTCCCGATCGCTCTCATGGGCCCAATACTTTGCTGCGTAGGAGGCCGCAATGTCGAGAGGATGACGCTCTATCAGAGCCAAGCGGCCCCTATGACGTTGAATGCGCTGAATGTCTATGAGAGTCGGCGGCCAGTGTCCTCCATAGCATTTTTCAGCCATATAAATTTGGGATGGTATTAGTGGGAGAATCACCCAATCTTCGCCTTCACCTTTTTTAGAAGGGAAAAGCGCCAGCAACGTAACAAAGCCAGGGTGCGAGTAACCAATGTCGGCGGTTGTCGCCCCCATATCCTTGAATGCGGCCACAAGAAGTTCGCACAGCAAAATATGCCCGGCCGCACTCCATGATTCCATCTGATCAAAACGTCCGTCCCGCTCCGGTGCGAGGAGACGCGCGATAATCGTTTGAAAAATCACATTGCCGGAACCGGGAAAGCCGGGGCTAAAAACGACGCGGGAGAGATCGTGGTCGACAAATTCAGCTAGTGTTCCGGCTCGTCCCTGCGGCGGCCTGGCAGCGCCGGATCGTCAACCCGCCGCCACTGCTCTGGTTCGAGATCGACAATGCCATCGGCGCGCTGCGGCGGGATGCCGCGCCCGAGGCGGCCATTGAGCGCCCGCCAGAGCGGCACCAGCAGTACCAGAAGGCCGAAGGCGTCCGTGATAAACCCTGGAATAACAAGGAGAATACCGGCAAAAAGGATAAAGCCGCCGGTGCTGTCGGCCTGCAAAGCGGTAAAGCTGTTGCGGTTGAGGCCCTCGCTCATTGCCATGCGGACCCGGGCAATGTGATTGCCGCCGGCATGCCGCAGCACCATGACCCCGGCGACCGTGCCCAGGATCAAGAGGCCGAGCGCCTGGAAAAATCCGATGGCGACGGCGACCGCGGCGAAGGCCGCCAATTCGGCCAGCGGAAATACCAGCACCGCCATGAACAGCCATTTTGCCACAATTATCGGTCTTTCTTTGCGTGAAACGGGTTATGTTGCGTCTGCGCTGTGATCGTTTAAGGTTTGCCGGTGAGGCAATTTGCGCGGAGAAATCGGCGCCAGGCCACTGGTTCGCTGCGTCCGTCAGCTTAGATAGTTAGATAGTAAAGGTGGGCGCGGCCGCTATGCCTTTGGGCGGGCAGCCGGAACGCCAACCTTCCGGAACTGTAGCCGAAAGAATGCAAGACGTGTTCGACATTTACACCATCATCTTCCTGGCGCTCGCGGTGTTCATTTTCCTGCGGCTGCGCAGCGTGCTCGGACAGCGCACCGGCCGCGAACGTCCGCCTTACGATCCTTACGCCGCGCGGGAGCCGGTGCGGCCGGCTGCAGAGAACGTCGTCTCGCTGCCCAATCGCGCGACCGAGACCGCGGCCAAGAAGCCGGACGATGCAGCCGAGCCGGCAGTCCCGGCCGAACGCTGGAAAGGCATTGCCGAAGCAGGCTCGCCGATCGCGTCGGGTCTCGACGCCATTGCCGCCGCCGACCGCGAATTCGACGCCGCGCATTTCCTCACCGGCGCACGCGCCGCCTACGAGATGATCGTCAACGCCTATGCCGAAGGCGACCGCCGCACGCTGAAGAACCTGTTGTCGCGCGAAGTCTATGACGGCTTCGAGGGCGCGATTGTCGAGCGCGAGAAGCGCGGCGACACGGTGGAGAGTCGTTTCGTGTCGCTCGACAATGCGACGATCACCGCCGCCGAAGCGCGCGGCCGCACCGCGCAGCTTACCGTTCGCTTCCAGTCCAAGCTGGTGTCGGTCACCCGCAACAAGGCCGGCGAGGTCATCGACGGCAATGCCGAGGCAGTGACCGACGTGACCGACGTCTGGACCTTCGCGCGCGATCTCGGATCGCGCGATCCGAACTGGAAGCTGATCGCAACCGAAGCCGGGCAATGAGCCGATGGCCATGCCCGCTTCGCAATTTTGGGTGCGGGCTGGTTTGGGACTCTGCTTTTTAGCGGGCGCAAGCGCCGCCGCGTCGGCGGGCACGCTGAAGCTGCGCAACGCGCAGGCTGAGGCTCTGACATTCGCGGCGCTGGCCGGCTGGGACGACGACGACCACGCGGCTGCTTACGCGACCTTCCAGAAAAGCTGCGGCGCCATCAAGCATGGCACTTTGAAAATGCGCGCGGCGCGTCCGGTCTATGGCGCGCTGTTCAAAGTGTGCGAGCGGGCGGCGGCCGCCGGCAATCTCGACCGCGATCAGGCCCGTGCGTTCTTCGAGGATAATTTCAAGCCGGTGCGGCTGGCGGCGAACGGCCAGGAACAGGGTTTTTACACCGGTTATTACGAACCCGTGGTCGAAGGCTCGCGCGTCAAGACCGACGAATACCATGTGCCGATTTACACCGCGCCGGTGCATGCGGTGAAGAAGAAGCTGAGCAAGGTCTTCGGCCATTTCGACCGCAGCGCGATCGAAGAAGGCGCGCTCAACGGCAAGGGCCTCGAGATCTGTTACGTCAAAAATCCGGTCGATGCTTTCTTCGCGCAAATCCAGGGCTCGACGCGGGTCAAGCTTGAAAGCGGCAAGCTGCTGCGGCTGAACTACATCGCCAGCAACGGCCATCCCTATACGCCGGTCGGAAAATTTCTGGTCGATCGCGGCATCGTCTCGAAAGAAGAGATGTCGATGGACAAGATTCGCGACTTCATGGAAGCCAATCCGGAAGAGGGCAAGGAGCTGCGCCGCAAGAACCGTTCCTTCGTGTTCTTTAATGAGGTCGCGCTTGGCGAAAACGACGAATGCATCGGTGCGCAGGGCGTTCAGTTGACGCCGCTACGCTCGGCCGCGGTCGACAAGTCGATTCATGTTTACGGCACGCCGATCTGGGTCGATGCCGACTTGCCGATCGCCAGCGAGAAGCCGGAGACGCCGTTCCGCCGCCTGCTAATCGCGCAGGGCACCGGTTCGGCGATTATCGGCCCGGCGCGCGCCGATATCTATTTTGGCCACGGTGACAATGTCGCCAGCATCGCCGGCCGCATCAAGCAGTTCGGCCAGTTCGTCATGCTGGTGCCGCAGTCTGTTTCGATCAGTGGCGCGGCGGTGGTGAAAAGCGTGCCGATCCCGAAGCCGCGTCCGAAGGACATTGTCGCTTCGGCGAACTGACGTGACAGCATGAGGCGGCAAGTATGAGCCGTGATGTCAAAAAGCGGCGCGGTCTGACCTACGAAGACCGCGTGCTGTGGACCACGGTTGCGCAGTCGATCAAGCCGCTGCGCGCCGAAGCAAAAAACGTTATCGGCGACAGCGGTGACGAAGCGCCAGCATCGCCGAAGCCACCGATCAAGCATCCGCCGAAATTCATCAAGCCGGCCAAGGTGCAGAATATTCTTGTGCCGCCAGTCGCGACAAAACCTGTTGTGCCGCCGATGGAGGCGTTGACCCGGCGCATGAAATCGCGCGTCGCCAAGGGCAGGCACGCGATCGATGCGAGGATCGACCTGCACGGCTTCACGCAACACGAAGCGCACGCGGCCCTGTCAAGATTTCTGCGCAATGCCGTCGAGCGCGACGCGCGTCTGGTGCTGGTGATTACCGGCAAAGGCCGCGGCGGCGAAATCGGCGTGCTGCGCCGCCAGGTGCCGCAATGGCTCGGCCTGCCGGAATTCCGTGCGCTGGTGGTTGGCTTCGAGGACGCGGCCATCGCCCATGGCGGCGAGGGCGCCCTTTATGTCCGGCTCAAGCGCCAGTCCGGCGGTTAGCGGCTTCGTCGCGGCAGCCTTTGCTTTCGTGTCGGCGGGGCGTTGGGCGGCCCGCCCTGCACCGTGGCGATCAGCCGTGAAATGCCAAGATAAGTCTCGAAAGCGCAGCTCAGCACTTCTTCACGCCAGACCGTGCATCCGGCCGCGGTGCATGGCGTTGTTCTATCCCCGTTTTTCTTCGTCCGCATGACTGAGTTCCCCCGAAACGCACTACGCTCGTTAAAATTGTTGCACCCGTGGATGCAATCACAAGGATACGACAGCTCCCCCTGCATATGTCAAGAAAAGATTATTACCAACTTGTCACAACCGGGAATAGATTGCAGGTTGTATTTTAAACGTCCGGCGTTGTGCCGAGATGAAAGATTTCTAGGCTCATCAGGGGCGCGCCGGCTGGCAGCCGGAGCAATTTTCTTGCGGCGTTGAACAGACGAACCTCGACCTCGCCTTTGAAACCCGGCTCAAGCTGAAAGGTATGAGTGGCGATGACGCCATCGCCGGCGAGCCGCCCTGAGATGCCGATGCGGCCGAGATAATCGAGCGGAAATTCCACGCGTTCTTGTGTCCGCGCGGTCGCGGTATCGCCGGGATTGAGCGTTAATTCCTTGCCGAGTGTGAGATCGATCGCCGCGGCGCGAACATGCGTCAATTCGAACGGCGTGATGCCAATAATGCCGTCATTTACGGCGCGAATGATCTGGTGATTGACCAGCACGCCGCCATAAAAACCCTCACGCGCTTGCGCGTCGCCGGCCCCGGCAAAAAATGCACCGAGCCAGTAGTCCGAACTGCGCCCGGTCAGCCGACCCAGTTTACCGGCCATGGCGCGCGAAATCGCCTGGCGGTCGTTGACGATATTATTGACCGACTGGCGCGATACGCCGGTGGCCTTGCTGACCGCGACTTGATCCAGTCCCAGCCGTTCGATTTCCGCCCGAAGATGTGCGCCGGGAGTAAGCCGCCCGGCATTCTCGTGTGCACCTGACTTGCTGCGGCTTGCCGCGGACATAGTCGCCTCCCAGAACAAAAGTTTGTTCCAACCGGCCAATTGTAATGGACGGCAAAAAGATTCAACTATTAATTGTGATTCACGATAAACGCCGGCCGCGTAGGTTGCCGGCTACAGAATAAACCGGCTCAAATCGGTGTTCTTGGCCAGGTCGCCGATGTGCTTGTCGACGTAAGCGGCATCGATCCGCACGGTCTCGCCGCCGCGGTCGGTGGCGGCAAACGACACTTCGTCGAGCACCCTTTCCATCACGGTCTGAAGGCGGCGCGCGCCGATATTCTCGATCGATGAATTAACCGAAACCGCAATATTGGCGATGGCGTCGATGGCATCCTCGGTGAAATCGAGCGTGACGCCTTCGGTGCCGAGCAGCGCGACATACTGCTTGATCAGCGAGGCTTCAGGCTCGGTCAAGATGCGGCGGAAATCGTCGCGGGTCAGCGCCTGCAATTCGACGCGAATCGGCAGGCGGCCTTGCAGTTCGGGCAACAGATCGGACGGCTTGGAGATGTGGAACGCGCCCGACGCAATGAACAGGATGTGATCGGTCTTCACCGGGCCGTGCTTGGTGTTGACGGTGGTGCCTTCGATCAACGGCAACAGATCGCGCTGCACGCCTTCGCGCGACACGTCGGCGCCGGAGCGTCCTTCGCGGCCGGCGATCTTGTCGATCTCGTCGAGGAAGACGATGCCGTTTTGCTCGACCACCTTGATCGATTCGACGATGAGCTGTTCGTTGTCGAGGAGCTTGTCGGACTCTTCATTGATCAGGATGGTGTGCGATTCATCGACGGTGACGCGCCGCGTCTTGGTGCGGCCGCCGCCCATCTTGCCGAAGATGTCACCGATATTGATGGCGCCCATTTGCGCGCCTGGCATGCCGGGAATTTCGAACATCGGCATGCCGCCGCCGGAACCGGCCTGCACCTCGATTTCGATTTCCTTGTCGTTCAATTCGCCGGCGCGCAGCCTTTTGCGGAAACTCTCGCGCGTCGAAGGGCCGGAGCCGGGCCCGACGAGGGCATCGAGCACGCGCTCTTCGGCGGCTGTTTCGGCCCGTGTTTGCACGTCTTTTCGCTTGCGCTCGCGCGTCAGCGTAATCGAGATTTCCACCAGATCGCGGATGATCTGCTCGACGTCGCGGCCGACATAGCCGACTTCGGTAAACTTGGTGGCTTCGACTTTCAGGAAAGGCGCGCCGGCCAGTTTGGCGAGGCGGCGAGAAATTTCGGTCTTGCCGACGCCGGTCGGCCCGATCATCAGGATGTTTTTCGGCAGCACTTCCTCGCGCAATTTGTCGTCGAGTTGGAGCCGGCGCCAGCGGTTGCGCAGCGCAATGGCGACGGCGCGCTTGGCGTCGTGCTGGCCGACGATGTAGCGGTCGAGTTCGGAAACGATTTCACGCGGGGAGAAGTCGGTCATTTTTCTTCCTCCCTCTCCCCGTTTACGGGGAGAGGGTGTCCTGAGCGAAGCGAAGGACGGGTGAGGGGCCCTTGTTCGCAGTGAATTTCAATCTGCCCCTCACCCGGTTCGCATCTCACTTGCGTTCGATGCTCACCACCCTCTCCCCGCACGCGGGGAGAGGGAAAGAAAGCGTCAGCTCTTCAAACTCTCGATCGTCACGTTGCGGTTGGTATAGACGCAAATGTCGGCGGCGATATCGAGCGACTTGCGCACGATCTCCTCGGCGCTCAAGGGGCCATCGAGCAGCGCGCGGGCGGCCGACAGCGCATAATTGCCGCCGGAGCCGATGCCGGAGACGCCCATTTCCGGCTCCAGCACGTCGCCGGTGCCGGTCAGCACCAGCGAGACATTGACGTCGGCGACGATCATCATCGCTTCCAGCCGGCGCAGATAGCGGTCGGTGCGCCAGTCCTTGGCCAGTTCGACCGAGGCGCGCAGCAACTGCCCGGGATACTGTTCGAGCTTGCTTTCCAGCCGTTCGAACAAAGTAAACGCATCGGCGGTGGCGCCGGCGAAGCCGCCGATCACGTCACCCTTGCCGAGTTTTCGCACTTTTTTGGCATTGGATTTGACGATTGTCTGCCCGATCGACACCTGGCCATCGCCGCCGATGACGACCGTGCCGCCCTTGCGGACGGTGAGGATGGTGGTGCCGTGCCAGACCGGGACTTCGTTGTGAGCCATTAAGCCTTGTTCCTTGCGACCCGGGTCATCTAGGCACGGCCGGAAGCGTTTGCAAATGCTCGTCCGGGGCCTGTGGCGAATCCCCGCAACCCCTGATAAAAGGCCCGCGAATGAAGGATCCCGGCATGCGAACCGCCACTATCAAGCGCAAGACCAAGGAAACCGATATCGAGGTCTCGGTCGATCTCGACGGCAAAGGCGCGTCGACGATTTCGACGGGCATCGGTTTCCTCGACCATATGCTCGACCTCCTGGCCCGGCATTCGCGCATCGACCTGACCGTCAAGGCGGTGGGCGACCTGCATATCGATTTCCACCACACCGCCGAGGACACCGGCATTGCGCTCGGCCAGGCGGTGAAACAGGCGCTCGGCGACATGAAGGGCATCACCCGCTACGCGGATGTACATGTGCCGATGGATGAGGCGCTGACGCGCGTCTGCATCGATATTTCCGGCCGGCCGTTCCTGGTGTTCAAGGCCGAATTCGTGCGCGACAAGGTCGGCACCTTCGACACCGAACTGGTGCAGGAGTGGTTCCAGGCTTTCGTCATGAATGCCGGCGTGACGCTGCATGCCGAATGCCTGTACGGCACCAACGATCACCATATCGCCGAGTCTTGCTTCAAGGGCCTGGCGCGGGCGCTGCGCGCCGCGGTGGCGATCGACCCGAAGGCGAAGGACGAAGTGCCGTCGACCAAGGGAACGTTGGGGGGGTGACGAACGTCGTCCCCGCGCAGGCGGGGACCCAGTAATCCCGGTCGTCGTTTTATCGCTCGATTTCGTGATTACTGGATGCCCGCCTTCGCGGGCATGACAGCAAATGTAAACGAGTAGATTGAATGCCCACTTTCACCGTGCACGAACCGCCGCCGCGCAAGAAAGCGCCGAAGACCGAGAGCGTCACCGCTCCGGAACGCTTCGTCTTTGTCCGCGATGGATTCCACTTCTGGGCTTTCGTGCTGACGCCGGTCTGGTTGCTGGTGCGCAGGCTGTGGCTGGCGTTTTTCATCTACGTTATCGTCACGATCGCGGTTGCCGTCGGCATCAAATTCGCCGGACTGCCGTCGTGGGTGCAGACCACGGCGGCGCTAATTATCGGACTGTTGGTCGGGCTTGAGGCGTCGACAATCCGGCGCTGGACCCTGACGCGGCGGCGCTGGAAAAACCTCGGCTTCGTCGTCGCCGAAGACCGTGAAATCGCCGAGCGCCGCTTCTTCGGCGCCTGGGCCGAGCGCGCACCCGAAACGCCTGCCGTCCCGGTCGAGCCAGGTTATGCCGCGCCGGTTCGTCGCGGCGCGCCCTCATCCTCCGACGTCATCGGCCTGTTCCCCGAGCCCGGCAATCCTTCTCCTGGAATGCAGCGATGAGCGTCGCCATTGTCGATTACGGCTCGGGCAATCTGCACTCGGCGGCGAAAGCGTTCGAGCGCGCGGCGCGCGAAAGCGGCCACGACCAGCCGATCCTCGTTACATCGAAGCCGGAAGACATTGCGAAAGCCGACCGCATCGTGCTGCCGGGCGTCGGCGCTTTCGCCGATTGCCGCCGCGGCCTCGACGACATTCCCGGCATGGTCGCCGCGCTCGAACAGCGCGTCCTCAAGGACGGCCGGCCGTTCTTCGGCATCTGCGTCGGCATGCAATTGATGGCCGAGGTCGGCCGCGAGCATCAGGTGACGCCCGGCCTCGGCTGGATCAAAGGCGAAGTCATCCGCATCGCGCCGAACGATGCCAGCCTCAAGATCCCGCATATGGGCTGGAATACGCTCGACATGCGCAAGGCGCATCCGCTGCTCGACGAGATACCGCTTGGCAGCGATGGCCTGCACGCTTATTTCGTGCACTCCTACGAACTCAAACCCGCCAACGCCGGCGACCTCGTGGCGCAGGCCGATTATGGCGGCCCGCTGACCGCCATCGTCGGGCGTGACAACATGGTCGGCACGCAGTTTCATCCGGAGAAGAGCCAGCGGCTCGGTCTGCGGCTGATCGCGAATTTTTTGAAGTGGAAGCCATGAGATGATTGCGGTCCAACCTATCGCCGTCATCCTGAGGTGCGAGCCCGAAGGGCGAGCCTCGAAGGATGGCGGCCGTCGCCCTTCGAGGCTCGGCAGCGTTGCTGCCTCGCATCTCAGGGTGACGGGGCGAGGTTTGAAATCATGATCCTCTTCCCTGCCATCGATCTGAAGGAAGGCCTGGCCGTGCGGCTGGAGCAGGGCGACATGGCGCGCGCCACCGTGTTTCACCGCGATCCGGCGGCGCAGGCGCGCGCCTTTGAGATGCAGGGTTTCGCCTATTTGCACATTGTCGATCTCGACGGGGCGTTTGCCGGCAGACCGGTGAACGCCGACGCGGTCGACCGCATTCTCGAAACCATCGGCATTCCGGTGCAGCTCGGCGGCGGCGTGCGCGACATGGCGACGCTGGAAGCCTGGCTCGGCAAGGGCGTCGATCGTGTCATCATCGGCACCGCGGCGGTGCGCGATCCGCAATTCGTCAAAGAGGCTGCGAAGAAATATCACGGCCGCGTCGCCGTCGGTCTCGATGCGCGCGACGGCAAGGTCGCGGTGCAGGGCTGGGCGGAAACCTCTGAACTCAGCGCGCTCGACATTGCGCGCCGTTTCGAGGATGCCGGCGTCTCGGCGATCATCTATACCGACATCGCCCGCGATGGTTTGCTGCAGGGCCTCAATCTCGACGCCACGATTGCACTGGCCGAGGCGATCACGATTCCCGTGATTGCCTCCGGCGGTCTCGGCTCGATCGACGACATCAAGGCGATGCTGGAGCCGCGCGCGCGTAAGCTCGAAGGCGCCATTGCCGGCCGCGCTCTGTACGACGGGCGGCTCGATCCGGCGGCGGCGCTGAAGCTGATCAAAGACGCGAAAGCCGCCTGAGACATGTTCAAAGTCCGTGTCATCCCCTGTCTCGACGTCAAGGACGGCCGCGTCGTCAAGGGCGTCAACTTCGTCAATCTGCGCGACGCCGGCGATCCGGTCGAAGCGGCGATCGCTTATGACGCCGCCGGCGCCGACGAACTCTGCTTTCTCGACATCACGGCGAGCCACGAAAACCGCGACACGATCTACGACGTGGTGACGCGCACGGCGGAAGCCTGCTTCATGCCGCTGACCGTCGGCGGCGGCGTGCGCACGGTCGAGGACATCCGCAAGCTTTTGAACTGCGGCGCCGACAAGGTGTCGATCAACACCGCGGCGGTGAACCGGCGCGCTTTCGTTAAGGAAGCGGCGGAGAAATTCGGCGAGCAGTGCATCGTCGTCGCCATCGACGCCAAGAAGGTGTCGCAGCCGGGCGAGAAGGACCGCTGGGAAATCTTCACCATTGGCGGCCGCAAATCGACCGGCATTGACGCCGTCGACTATGCGCGCGAAGTGGTGTCGCTCGGAGCGGGTGAAATTCTTCTGACCTCGATGGACCGTGATGGCACCAAATCCGGCTTCGACATCGCGCTGACCTGTGCGGTCGCGGATGCGGTGCCGGTGCCGGTGATCGCCTCCGGCGGCGTCGGCACGCTCGACCACATGGTGGCGGGTATCCGCGATGGCCACGCCACCGCGGTGCTGGCGGCCTCGATCTTCCATTTCGGCGAGTATTCGGTGCGCGAAGCCAAGACTTATATGGCGAAAGCTGGCCTGCCGATGCGGCTGGATCCGTAAGCTGGACCGAGCTGCTCAAAGCGCCTGCGATTACCGTTCCCTCCCCCCATAGGCGAGCGGACGCTCGCCGTTCCGGCGAGCTATGTGGGGGAGGGACAGGGAGGGGGGCTTTGTGACGGCTTTGCCATTCACCCCCCACCCCAACCCTCCCCCACAAGGGGAGAGGGAGCAGTCTGAGTTCGCAGCGACTCCCGATAATCAGCGAGAGGTGATAAGGGAGCCCGGTAAAGGACCTCTTCGATGCCGAAATTCACCCTCGCCGATCTGGAAAAGCGCATCGCCGAACGCGCGCAAGCCGATGCCGCGCAGTCCTACACGCGCGCGCTGATCGACAAGGGCATCGATCACTGCGCCAAGAAGATGGGCGAGGAGGCGTTCGAGACCGCGATCGCCGCCGTGCAGCAGGACAAGGGCCGGCTGATTTCGGAAGCATCCGATCTGCTCTATCATTTGCTGGTGGTGCTGAAGGTGCGCGGCGTGACGTTGGCCGAGGTCGAAGCCGAACTCGACAAGCGCACCGCGCAATCCGGCCACGACGAAAAGGCTTCGCGGAAATAACCTCCATGGAACAGCGCACGGAAGAAAACCTGTCGCCGTACCGCACGTTTTCGCGCGAAGCCTGGGCGGCGTTGCGCGAAGACGCGCCGATGACATTAACCATCGACGAGGTGACGCGGCTGCGTTCGCTGCACGATCGCCTCGACATTACCGAGGTCGAGGACATTTATCTGACGTTGTCGCGGCTGCTCTATCTTTATGTCGCCGCGACGCAGCGTCTGTTCCGCGCGCAGCAGCGCTTTCTCGGCACCGAAGACCTGAAGATGCCGTACATCATCGGCGTCGCCGGCTCCGTCGCGGTCGGCAAGTCGACCACGGCGCGCGTGCTGCAGGCGCTTCTGGCGCGCTGGCCGAACGTGCCGAAGGTCGATCTCATCACCACCGACGGCTTCCTGTTTCCCAACGCCGTGCTCGAGCGCGAAGGCCTGATGGAAAAGAAGGGCTTTCCGGAGAGCTACGACCTGCCGGCGCTGCTGCGCTTTCTGTCCGACGTGAAGGCCGGTCGCGTGCCGGTGCGGGCGCCGATCTATTCGCATCTGACCTATGACGTGACGCCGAACCAGTGGGTCGAGGTCGACCGGCCCGATATTCTCATCGTCGAAGGACTGAACGTCTTGCAGACCGGACGTTTGCCGAAAGACGGCAAGGCGATCCCTTTCGTGTCAGACTTTTTCGATTTCTCGGTCTATCTCGACGCCGACGACGATGTGCTCAAGGCCTGGTACGTTGACCGTTTTCTCACATTGCGCTCGACCGCGTTCCGCGATCCGAAGTCATATTTCCATCGCTATTCGGATTTGTCGGATGCGGAGGCGACCGCCACTGCGTCGTCGATCTGGGAGCGCATCAACCTGGTCAATCTGCACGAGAATATCGTGCCGACGCGCCAGCGCGCCGATCTGATCCTGAAGAAAACTTCCAGCCATCAGATTGAAGAAGTGTCGCTGCGGCGGTTGTAATTGTTGTGTCGTCCCCGCGAAAGCGGGGACCCAGTAATCGCAGGCGTTGCCGTCTTAATCGCAAACATTGGCGTATACTGGATGCCCGCTTTCGCGGGCATGACAGGTTGGCGGATTACGCCGCCCGCCGTCCGTCGCCAAAGTGCTCCATGTAGCGCTGCTTGATCGCGGCGACCGGAAGCACGATCAGCACATCGGTGGTGCCGAATTCATGGTCGACCACGGCGCCGTCGCCGATATAGGCGCCCAGCCGCAGATACCCTTTGATCAGCGGCGGCAGCGCGCGCAGCGCTTCCTTCGGATCGATCGATTCCTTGGAAATGCGGTTCATCTCGACATAACGCTTCGGCAGCGCCTGGGCGCGCCATTCTTCCGGCGCGCGCGCGTAGTGATGCAGGAACGACAGCGGCAGCGCGAGATGCTTCGGCTCGGTGCCGTCGAGGCTGGCGCAGCCGAGCATGACGTCGCAGCGGTTCTGCGTGATGTAGGTGTGAATGCCCTGCCACAGCAATTCGACGGTACGCTTGTTGCGATACGGCGCCAGTACGCAGGAGCGGCCAAGTTCGAGAAACTGCAATTTGCTATGCCGGGCAATGAGCCCGCCAATATCGAATTCGCCCGACGTGTAGAAACCGCCATGGTCTTCGGCGAGTTGCTGCCGCAGCAGACGATAGGTGCCGACGACGACCGGCCGGTTGCCCAACTGGCCATCGCGCGAGGCGTGGTCGAGAACCAGAAGGTGATCGCAGATCGCGTCATAGCCATCGACGTCGCGGCGCGCGAACAGCCGGCCGGGATTGGGGATGGCCGAGCCTTCCTGATAGAAAACGCGGTAGCGCAATTTCTGCGCCTGGCGCACTTCGGCGGCGGTCTGCGCCAGCCGCACTTCCAGCGAGCCAATGCGGCCGAGGCTTTGCGAAGGGCGGTGGGTGCGTGCGGCCCAGGCCTGCAACCCGCCGTAGGCCTGCAGCGATGAAATCAAACCGGGAACGGCAGGGCTGGGGCGAAAACGTTCAAGCAAATTGCGCGGTGAACTCTGGCTGTCGCGGGCCATCTGTTTTCGATCCCTTGGATCCCTGTGGCGAAACAACATCGCCGATGTGGTGAATGTCGGATCGCCGAATCATATTTCAAGTGCTGGCCGAAGCTACAGCATGGCAGCGATACGAATTTATGACAGATTTTGGAAGGGCCTTCAGGCCGCGATCGAAGCGGAGCGGGCGGCGGTTTCGAGCGCGTCACGTAACCTTTCGCGGTCGAGCGGTTTAATCAGCAGCCCATCCATGCCGGCAGCAAGGCATGCGTCGCGGTCCTCGGCATAGGCATTGGCGGTGAGCGCGACAATGCGGGCCGGTGCGTGCGGGGGGTCGAGCGCCTCGAGGGCGCGGATGCGGGCGGTGGCTTCCAGCCCGTCCATGCCCGGCATCTGCACGTCCATCAGGATCAGGTCGTAAGGTGTGCCGGCGGCGCGCGCCTGGCTCCAAGCCTCGACCGCTGCTTCGCCATTGCCGGCGATCACGGGGCGATGACCGAGCCGCGTCAGCAGCGCGCGCGCCAACAGCGCGTTGATATCGTTGTCTTCCGCGACCAGAATGGACAGGCCCATTCCCTTGCCCTTATCACCGGCATGATCGGCGGCGGCGGCTTCGTTGATGTCTTCGACGCTGTCGGCGAGCGCGTTCTCGAACGACGTCTCCGCTTGCAGCCGCGCCGCTAGCGAAGCCGCGCGCACCGGCTTGACCAGATAGCTGGTGAAGCCGGCAGCCTTGAGCGCGGGCAATTCATGCCGGTCGCTTGGCTTTATCAGCACAATGCGGCGGGCGATGTCGGAGGCGGCGAAGTGGCCCTCGGCGATCATCGCCTGCGCGGCGGGGAAATCGACCAGGAGCGCGTCCCAATGCCGTTCCGGCAACAAAGCGCGTGCGATCTTTTCATCGCTGGCGGTGCAGGTTTTGGCGCCCCAGCGGCCAAGCCGAAGCGCCAGCAGCGAGGCTTCAATCTCGGCACCGGCAACGATCAGCATCGCTTTGTCTGCAAGATCGGGCGGCGACAGGGTGACGTGATTGTCGTCGGCCGCCGCCGGCAGCGCAACGGTAAAGCTGAAGGTCGAGCCTTTGCCGCTGCCGCTCTCGACGGCGATCGACCCACCCATGCGCTCGACGATCCGCTTCGAAATGGCGAGGCCGAGACCAGTGCCGCCGAACTTGCGCGTCGAAGACCCGTCGGCCTGTTCGAAGTCGAGAAAGATTCGCGCCTGATCCTGCGGGGCCAGGCCGATGCCGGTATCGCGTATGCGAAAGCGAATACCGGCGTCGCGCTCGCCCGGTTCGACCAGCACGGCGACGCCGCCTTGTTCTGTGAATTTGACGGCATTGCCGGTGAGGTTGAGCAGCACTTGACGCAAGCGCGCCGCATCGCCGATGACGGTCGCGGGCAAACGTTCGTCGATGAAGGAGGCTATCTCGATGCCTTTGGCCTGAGCGCGCGGCGCCAACAGTTCGACGGTTTCTTCGATCAGTTCAACAAGCGTAAAGGGTCGCGGCTCGAGACCGAGTTTGCCAGCTTCGATCTTGGAGAAGTCGAGCACTTCCTCGATCAGCGACAGCAGCGTTTCGCCGGAAGTCTTGGCCGCCTTGGCATAAGTCAGTTGCTCCGGCGTCAGCGGCGTGTCGAGCAAGAGGTCGGCCATGCCGAGCAGGCCGTTGAGCGGCGTGCGGATTTCGTGGCTGACCATGGCGAGGAAGCGCGACTTGGCGCGGTTGGCGGCTTCCGCCAGATCGCGCGCCGCGGCGAAGGCGCGCTCGGCTTCGACGCGGTCGGTGACGTCGCGGCCGACGGCTTGTATTTCGGTTTGGATTTCGCTGCCTGTCTCGCTGCGCACCGCGACTTCGCGCCAGGCGATCCAGCGGGCATTGTCGCCGCAGGCGATTTTCTGGTCATGCGCGCGGGTGCCGTCGGCGAGCATCGCCGTTTCGCCCTGCTCAAGGACTGGCAGCGTCGCGTCGTGGCCGAGCAATTCATCGCGGCTTTTGCCGGCAAGCGCGCAGTAGGCGTCGTTGACGTAGGTGATGCGGCATTGCGTGTCGCGCCGCACGATCAGGTCGCCCTGCGCTTCCAGAAGGCTGCGGGCGCGCACTTCGGCCTCGCGCAGTTCCCAGTTGCGGTCGGACAATTCCTCGATGCGCATTTCGAGTTGGCGGCGTTTGGTCTTGCCGGCGCGGCGTCGGATCAGCAGCAAGGCGATGACGGCGCAGGCGATGGCGAACAGCAAGCCGGCGCCCATGGCGTAGGCGTGCGGGTCGTAGCTGTCGCCGGACATGACGATGCCGCCGTAGAAACCGATGCCGCCGAAGCCGAGCGCCATGGTGATGTAGGCCGAGCGGCCGAACAGGATCAGCGCCGTCATGTTGCGCGACGGCGTTTTTTTGGCGGTTGTGCGCGGCTGCGGTGTGTTCATGCCGCGGCCAGTTTGGCCGCGGGAACCTTGCGATTTCATGCAAGGCGCCAAGCCGCGACGCACCGGGCGGTGATTGTGGTGAAGGCGAAGTTAAGAGCGTATCTGAACGTCGGTTTACCTTGTTGCAGTCGAGCGCAGCGCGCCGGTCTTGCTGGCGTTTTGCCAGATCACGGCGGCCAGAGCAGCCGCATCTTGCTCGTTGTAGTTGTTCGAATGCAGGTAGATCTTGTAGTCGGCCGCGTCGCGCGACACTGCGACAATCAAATCCGGCTTCGTTGCCGCCGGATCGATGCGAATGCTTTCGACGACCGATACGCCCTTGCAGGCCACGGTGGCGTCGCTGTCGTCGACGAGCACGAAATCGGCAGCGGCAGGATCGTCGACCAGTTGCATGCGCAGATGCGGCAGCGCCGCCTGGTTGTCGATGCGGACGATATGACGCGCGTCGCCATGGGTCGACAATTTGTATCCGGCATTGCCGGCGATGAAGCAGGGCGTCTCGGCATTCGCCGTGCGATCCATGCCGTAATAGGCGCTCGCAGCGACGGCCGGAACGGCGGCTACGGCTACCAGCAACAAACCGATATGCAGACGCCGCATCAGAACCTCCACGGCGCGGCAAAATCCGCGCGGTGCTGGGAGGCTAGGTGTTCCATCCCGGATGATCACATAGACCCTCGTCGCTCTGCTTTTTTCATGGCAAGATCGATCCTGAGGGACATTCGAAGCGGGGTTCGGGCATGTTGATCCAACTTCACAGCCAAGCAACGACGACGCCGAAGGTGCGGGCGGC